>NZ_SPQM01000321.1 GCF_004570345.1 Blastococcus sp. CT_GayMR20
ACAACGCCGGCCTGCAGCACGTGGCCCCGCTGCACGAGTTCCCCGTCGACCGCTTCTCCTACATCCTGCGGCTGATGCTGGAGGCCCCGTTCCGGCTGGTCCGCGGCGCGCTGCCGCACATGTACGAGCGGGGCTGGGGGCGGGTCGTGAACGTCAGCTCGGTCCACGGGCTGCGGGCCTCGCCCTACAAGTCCGCGTACGTGACGGCGAAGCACGGGCTGGAGGGCCTGTCGAAGGTCATCGCCCTCGAGGGCGCCGGTCACGGTGTCACCTCGAACTGCGTGAACCCCGCCTACGTGCGGACGCCGCTCGTCGAGGGGCAGATCGCCGACCAGGCGAGGGCCCACGGGCTGTCCGAGGACCAGGTCGTCGAGCAGGTGATGCTCGCGCCGGCCGCGATCAAGCGGCTGATCGAGCCGGCGGAGGTCGCCGAGGCCGTGGCCTACCTCTGCTCGCCGGCCGCGGCCTCCGTCACCGGCACATCCCTCGTCATGGACGGCGGGTGGAGCGCCCATTGAGGAAGGACCCGGCGCGGCCCGCTGCCGGCGCGTGGGCGGGCGCGTTCCTGGAGCTGCTGCTCGACGACGCCGCGGCCATCGAGTACGAGCGGCCGCTGGTGCGGGCCCGGGCGGCCGGCGCGGACGGCGACGAGCTGGCCGAGCTGGAGCGGGTGAAGCTGCTCGCCCTGGAGGTCCGGGAGGCCTTCGCCGCGCGCCGGCGACGGGAGTCGGAGCTGTCGGCGCTGTTCGACACGGCCAGCGACCTCGCCGCTCTCCGAGGGGTCGACTCGGTGCTCACGGCGATCGTCCGCCGGGCCCGCCAGCTCCTCGGGACGGACGTCTCGTACCTGACGCTCAACGACCCGACCCGGCGTGACACGTACATGAGGGTGACCGACGGCTCGGTGTCCGCCCGGTTCCAGGCGCTGCGCCTCCCCATGGGAGCCGGTCTCGGCGGCCTGGTGGCCCAGCGGGCCGCTCCCTA
>NZ_SPQM01000322.1 GCF_004570345.1 Blastococcus sp. CT_GayMR20
CCGCAGATCGCCGGTGCGCGCCGGGTGGTCGTCAAGGTCGGCTCGTCGTCGCTGACCACCCTGCCGGGTGGTCTTGACGCCGAGCGGCTGGCGGCGCTGGTCGACGTCCTGGGCGCCGTGCGCGCGGCGGGGCGCGAGGTCGTGCTGGTCTCCTCCGGTGCGATCGCAGCCGGCCTGGCCCCGCTGGGACTGGGCACCCGGCCGCGGGACCTGGCGACCGCGCAGGCGGCCGCCAGCGTCGGCCAGCTCCGGCTGGTGCAGACCTACGCCGATGCCTTCGCCCGGCACGACATCACCGTCGGGCAGGTGCTGCTGACGGCCGACGACCTGACCCGCCGCAGTCACTACCGCAACGCCCACCAGACGGTGGAGCGGCTGCTCGCGCTCGGGGCCCTGCCGATCGTCAACGAGAACGACACGGTCGCGACCGAGGAGATCCGCTTCGGCGACAACGACCGCCTCGCCGCCCTGGTCGCGCACGTCGCGCAGGCCGACGCGCTGATCCTGCTGTCGGACGTTGACGGCGTGTACGACGGCGACCCCCGGGTCGGACCCGCCCAGCTGATCGACACCGTCTCCGGGCCGGGTGACCTGGACGCGGTCACGCTCGGCACCGCCAAGCGCAACGGCGTCGGCACCGGCGGCATGGCGACGAAGGTCGAGGCGGCGCTGATCGCGTCGCAGGCCGGCGTGCCCGTCGTCGTCACCTCGACCGCCCAGGCGGCTGCTGCGCTGGCGGGGGAGCGGGTCGGGACGCTGTTCACGCCGACCGGCCGTCGTCCCGGTGCCCGCCAGTTCTGGCTGCGGTACGCCAGCCGCCCCCGGGGCCGCCTGCTGCTCGACGAGGGCGCCGTCCGCGCGGTGCTGGAGCGGCACGCCTCGCTGCTGGCTGCCGGCATCACCGGGCTCGCCGGTGACTTCCTGGCCGACGACCCGGTCGAGCTCGTCGGCCCCGACGGCGTGGTGGTCGCGCGCGGGCTGG
>NZ_SPQM01000323.1 GCF_004570345.1 Blastococcus sp. CT_GayMR20
CGCGCTGTCGGAGCTGCTCGGCGGCCTGCTCCATGCCAATCCCATCGCCACCCTTACGGGCTGACTCGCGCACGCCGCGGGCCCACAACGACCAACGACAAGGAGAATCGCGCGGGTGACGAGCGAAGCGCGGGCACGTGCGCGGGACGAGGAGGAGGACATGACCTCCGTCGGTCCCGACGACGAGTCCACCGGAGCGACCGACGCAGGGACCCCCGAAGCGGGGATCGCCGGCGACGGAGCACCCGACGAGGAGACGGCAGGCACCCCCGGGCCGGGCCGGCGGTCCCGGCGGCGGCGGGGCGGTGGGGACGACGTGGGCGGAGACGCACCGGCCAGCGGCCGTGGGCCCGCCATCCCGCTCGTGCCGACGCTGGCGGTGCTGCTGGTGCTCCTCCTCGGCGCGGCCGCCTTCCTCTGGTTCACCCGGCCGGGCGAGTCCGCCGTCCGCACCGGTGACTACGCCGAGGCGCTGCAGGCCGCCCGGTCCGGTGTCGTGGACCTGACGTCCTTCGACTACCTGACCCTCGACGACGACATCGAGCAGGCCCGCCGGGTCACCACCGGCGACCTGCGCGAGGAGTCCGTCGCCGAGCTCGACGAGCGCCGGCAGGAGATCACCGACCTGCAGGCCGTCGTGAACACCGAGGTCGTCGGCGCGGGCGTCACCCGCGCGAACGGGGAGGACGCCACCGTCCTGCTCGTCATCCAGTCCACGCAGGAGAGCGCCGCGAACCCGCAGGCGCAGATCATCCGCTACCGCATCGAGGTCACGCTGGAGAGGGTCGAGGACCGCTGGCTGCTGTCGGGCATCAAGGGGACGGGGCCGGGCAATGACTGACGCACCCGACGACCGCCCGCGCCCCACGCCGCGCCCACGCCCCGGCGCCGCCCGCCCGACTCCCAGCCCCCGCCCGCGGGTCGCCGGGAGCCGCCGCGACCGCGAGGAAGCG
>NZ_SPQM01000035.1 GCF_004570345.1 Blastococcus sp. CT_GayMR20
TGACGCGGTTGCTACCCGTACCGAGCCAGAGCAGCTCGGCCTCGGACTGCCGGAGCGCCAGGTACTCGTCCACGGTCACCGCGTGCTCGAACTTGGCCTGCCCGGGCAGCACCGTCACGCCGACGTCCTTGAGCGCCGCGATCAGTCCCGAGATGTCCGCCCGGTCCGCCGGTCGGTCGGGGTCGGGCAGGCGGAACAGCGGACAGCCGCTCAGGTGGATCACGATGGGGACCCGGCGCAACTCGGTGGCGTCGAACTGCGGGGTCAGCAGCTGCCAGTTGATCGGCCGTCGCAGCTGGGCGAGTTGCTCGTGCGACGAGGCGTCGTGGTCCGGGTGCACCTCGCCCATCAGCCAGCACAGCTCGGCCTCCTTGGACTCGTGCGGCTGGACGAGGTGCACCGGCACGACGACGCGGAAGAACCGGTCCTTGCCGGTGACCCAGAGGGCCATGTCCAGCTCGGCGTCGAACGAGGTGACGAAGGCGGCGGCCGGGGGCAGCTGGTCGGTCACCCTGCGGCCGGCGTTGGCCGCCGCCTGGGCCCAGAGCACCTCGGCCGCGCTCTCGTAGAGGTCGTCACGGCGGACGACCTCGGCGGTCACGCCCGTGGACCGCTCCTGTGCGGAACTCTCCCCCTGGGCGCTCACCTGCCATGACCGCTCCGTCGGCGGGAGGTAGATCTCCTCGACCGATTTCGGCAACTGCCGGAGGTTGGGGAACGACGGACGTGGACGGCGGATGCCCTCCGGACCGGTGTTGCCCTGCAGGCTCAGGGTGAGCAGGAGGTCGGTCCAGCCGGGGTAGATGGGGGTGTGCCGCGAGAGGTGGAACCAGGCCACCTCCGTCAGCAACCGCACCCGGTCCAGCCGGAGGCTGCGCAGAGCTGCTCGCCCTCGCGGGTTGAGCCCGTCGGCGACCGCGACGACGAGGGAGTGGACGGCCGAGGCGATGGCCCCGTCCTGCCCGTCCGGGTCCGGGGAGAGCTCGCCGATCAGGTGCTCGAGAAGGGTCTGAGCGTCCTCGACGAGCTCGTCGACCTCGACCTGGCGGGCCTTCTCCCAGCGCTGGACGTCAGCGTTGCCGAAGCTGGCCTCTTCGTCGTCCCAGCGTCCGACCGGCGCGTCACCGTTCGCCTGGACCAGGTGAAAGAGCCGCGTCAGCATGGCCGCGATGCAGACCAGCTCGGCCGCCCGCGGCTCCACCGAGAGTTCGTCCGTCGCAGAGGTCCCCGGTCCCGGCTTCTCTCCCGTCCGCGCGTACACGAGGGCTTTGGTGAAGCGCTGCGCCTGCTCGCTGTAGGTGGGGACGCGCCAGACCGGGCTCTTGGCCAGCGCCCCCTCGACCGCCGACGCGAGCGCTTCAGCGGTGACCCCGGACTCGTCGGGCAGACGCAGGGCTCCCGATCCGAAGATCATGGTCAACCAGGGGAAACCGTCCCACTCCGCGCCACCGGGGGTCCGCCGGCGGCCGTTCAGCAGGCGCAGGGCGTCCGCAGACCGCTGCATCACGTGGCAGAAGCGCGGTACGTTGGTGGCCCGGTCCTTGTTGAAGTACTCGTTCCGGTCCCGGAATCGCTGATGGGGATCCCGGAAGACTCGATAGCTCGAGTTCATCGGCATGCGTCGGAACCCCCGTCGGAGAATGTGGAACCAGGCGGGGATGCTAGCCCGCCGTCGTTCCGGATCAGCCGGCTCGGCGTTCGACGTCGCCGCGGGCCCACCCGCCGATGGCGTCAGCAACCACGTCCAGGAGCGAGAACCCGTCCTCGGTCACCTGGCCGCCGAGCGTGAGCCGCGCCACCGTGGCGCTGGGCTCCGCGACGACACCGGCCGGCACGGTCACGTCCACCCGCCGCAGCAGGCCCGTGCCCTCGACGGCATCGACGAGGTCCCCGGCGCCGCCGGTCCGCGGCCGCTCGTCGGTGACGTGCACGACGACGTGCGACAGGCGCGGCGCCTCTCGGGCCAGCTCCCAGAGTGAGCGGGAGGCGGGTGCGGACATTCCGAGGCAGGCCGCGAGGTGCTCGGTGAGCAGGCAGCTCTCGTCCAGTTCGACGGAGATCCTGCAGGACAGGTGTGTCGACCCCTGGAACCGCGGGTTGACCTCGGTGAACAGCGGCACCCCGTCACGGACGAGGAAGTCCGCACCGAAGGCACCGATGTACCCGCGCGACCGCAGCCACGTCCCGATCCTCGTGACCGCGTCCTGGATCGCGTCGAGCACGGGACGGCCCAGACCCTCGGCCGCCGCGAAGTCGTTGCCGCAGTAGCCGAAGCGCCGGGTCGTGACCCCCGGGATGCCGATCAGCTGGATCGAGGCCGGGTGCAGGGTGACCCCGTCGTGCCAGACCACCGCGCTCACGTTGACCGGGACGGCATCCCCGATGAACGGCGCCACGCTGACGAAGGCCTCGTCCTCGTCCGGCCACACCTCCGCCAGCCGGTCCCCGTCGTCCAGGCGGACCAGTCCGACGCCGCCGGTCGTGCGGCTCCGGCGCAGCATGATCGGGCCGTGCTGCAGCTGCCGGAGGGCTTCGAGCCGGTCGTCGTCGGCGAGGTAGGTCCACGGGATGTGCGGGAGCCCCATCCCGGCCACGGCGCTCTCCACCCACGGCTTGTGCTCGAAAGCCGACTGATGGTCGCTGAAGACGCCGACGTACTCGCAGCGATCGTGCCGCGCGAATCCGAGAGCGGATACGAAGGCCGACGGGCGGTAGGTGAACAGCACCGACGGGCGGGCCAGGATGCGCAGCATCGCCTGGCGCAGCGCGATGACGGCGTCGTCCCGCGGGTGGCTGTCGAGGTCGAAGGTGTCGAGGTCGGGCCGGATCCCGGTGGCGTCCTCGAGCGCCATGCTCTCGACGGTGGTGCGTCGCCGGTACCGGTTGATGATCGAGAAGGCAGCGGAGAACTGCGGGAGCTCGGTAGCGGACTCGACGTCGTCCCCGCGCGTGCCGAACCAGACCAGCTGGCGGTCGCCGATGCGCCGGCTGATCTCCGCCAGGAGCGGCGCGCGTCTCACGTCTGGTCCTCCAGGTACGGCTCGAGGTCGGCCAGCGGCCAGACGTGGACGCCCTCGGGGGTCCAGGTGGCCACCAGGCCGACGCTCGCCTGGGGCGCCAGCGCCCGCACGAGCTGCACGCGGTGCACCGGCACGCCCAGGACGGCGGATCGGACGCCGGCGGCGTCGACGACGAACAGCTCGGCACCCCCGGCGGTCGAGCGGACGAGCGCGATCGTCTCACCTCCCGGGGCGCCTCGGTCGACGTCGACCCCCTGCCAGCCGTCCCTCGGGAGGGAGCCGAGGAGAGCCCCGAGCCGTCCGGGCACCGCCCCCGAGGGACCGTCGGAAAGGATCGTCCCGTCGGTCGACACGCTGAGCAGGCCGTCGTCCGCGAGCGCCGCGGAGACGGCGGGCCCGCCGATCGGCTGCCCCGCGTCGAGCAGACGGCCGCGGGCGCTCAGCCGGAGGACGCGGGTGGACGACGGCTCGGCCACGGCGAGCGCGAGACCCGTGCCGGACGCGCGGAATGCGAGGACCCGCAGGTTTATCGCGGGAAGTCCCACCGGCAGTGGTGTCGCGGGCCAACCCGGTCCCGGGTCGAGCTGCACGTAGCTGACGGCGTCGTCCCCGACGGCCATGAGGAGCCGACGGTCCTGACCGGCCAGGAGTGCGACCGGCCGGTCCAGCGACGTCGGCAGCCGCTGTGCGACACGCCCGTCTGCATCCCGCAGCACGATCGCGGTGTCCTCCAGCGAGGCCACGAGGAGGCGCCCGCGAGCCTCGAAGAGCGCGACGGGCCCGGGATGGGTCACGGACGCGAAGGGCTGACGATCGGTGTCCCAGGTGACCGCAGGGGCCGTCTCGGCGGTGGAGACGGGCTCAGCCGACGGCGGGACCTCGGCGGGGGAGACGGGCTGGGCCGACGGGGGGATCTCGGCGGGGGGAGACGATTCTCCGGTGACAGGGGCCGACGACCCGGGCTGCCCGCCCTCGTACTGCGCACGAGCGAGCAGCACGCCATCGGCCGTCCGCGTGTAGACGACCGGGGTGAGCCAGGCCCGAGGGTCCTCGTCGCGCCGCACCGCCGTACGACCTGCACTCACCGCTTGGTCGACCGACAAGCCCGTGAGCAGTGCCGTTGCGAACGCACGCCCGAAATGCTGCGCCACCCCGTTGGCCACGGGCAGCTGCATCGCGACGACGACCGGGACCCGGCTCCGGGCGAGCGTCTCTGCCAGACTCTGCGCCCCCTCACGGGCCGCAGCCGTGTCACAGGCGTTCAACAGCATCACCTGGACGTCCCGTCGCAGACCCTTGAGGTCCCGCTCGTCCAGGATCGCGGCGCCGCGCCTGCCCTTGCCGTGGAACACCAGACCCGCACCGCCGTCCGACCCGTGGCCGGAGAACTCGAAGATGTCGATCCTGCGCAACTCGTCGACGGCGTCGTCCAAGTCCTCCGACGTGGCTTCACGGAGCACCTTGGACACCACGGCCACGCCGGGAGCGGAGTTGCCGGCGATCGCGGGCTCGAGCCCCCCCAGTTCGCGGTGCCCGCTCACCTTGCCGTTCAGCACGCTGAGGACCCGCAGTTCGCTGTGCGCGACGAGGCTGCGCGGCGCGCTGTTCGAGAGCGGATGCCGAACGAGGGCGACGCGGTCCTCGTCGAGCAGCCACGTGGAGACTGCATTCCTCTCCGCGAGCATGGCGAACTCCCATGGCAGGTGGCGCGGCCAGTCCTCCTCACCGCGGGGGACGACCTGAACGAGACGCAGCCGGACCCAGTCGTCGGGACCGCGGTCATCCACCGCCTTCCGGAACAGCTGCCGGACCTCGCCACGGGGAAGCAGGACGTCCCCGAGGCGCCTTCCCAGTTCACCGATGGCTCGAAAGGAATCCGTCTCCCCCAGCAGCGCGACCGCCGCCTGGATCTCCGCCTTCATCGACTGGACCGAGATCTCTACTTCCGCATCCCCCACGCTGGCGCACTGGGCCACCACGTGGACGGACGTGCCGCGCCACGCCTGCGTGACGACGAAGTCGACGGATTGCGGCACCAGGTCTCCTGCCTACGCCTCCGAGCGAGGTGAACCAGCAAGGTAGCGAACCCCTCCGGCGCCTCCGGACCCCTGGGAGAACCGCTGACGAGGTCAGCGGGCGGACGACGGGTCCTCCCCAACGACCCTGGAAGGGGTTCCGTCATGTCGACGGATGGACGAGCGCCGCAGGCGCACAGCACGACCGGCCGGTCCACCACGCGGTGGCAGCGCCGGGCACTCATCGCGCTCCTCATCGCGGTGGCCGTCCTGCTGACGGCCGGGTGCACCGGCTCCACGCAGCCGGACGACGGCGTCGGGCCGGGCCCCAGCGCCGCCCGGTGCGAGTCGGTCGCCGGGTACGACCCGGAGCCCGACGGGCGCTACGAGGTGCTGATCGTGGACCGCACGGCCAGCCAAGCCCCCCGAGCGATGCCGCCGGCCGTGGTCGAACGGCTCCGTGCGGCTCAGGAGGCCGATCGCACGCTGATGCTCATCGGGGTCGACGGCCCCGGCATCGAGCCCCGGTTGGGCCGGACGCTCCCGCTGGATCCGATGCCGGAGAAGACCTCGCGCCGTGCGGACGACGTCCGCACGCTCGTCCTCGACTGTGTCCAGACGTGGATCGAGGACGACGGACTGCTTCCGACGGCAACCGGGTCGGATCAGCTGGCGGCACTGGCCGCGGCGGGTCGTCAGCAGCCCGAGGAGATCCTGGTGATCTCGGACGGCGTGAGCAGCAGTCGTCTCATGGACCTCGCTGCCATCGGGTACGACTCCGACGCCGCGTCGGTCGCCGCGGCGTTGTCGTCGGCCGGCGTGCTGCCGCGCCTGGGCGGCGCGACGGTGCTCTGGGCGGGCCTGGGGGAGACGACGCTGGCGCTGTCCGAGGCTGCCCGGGCAGGTCTCGAGACGCTCTGGACCCACGTGCTGGCGGCCGCGGGCAGCACGGCCTCCTTCGACCGCCGGTTCCAGAGCTCCGAGGCGGGGGCGACGGCAGGGTTCGACGGTCTGCCGGAGGACCCGATGCCGAGCGAGGAGCCGTTCCACCTCGAGGGCGCCGGGGCGAGTTGCTTCCGGTTGCCCAGCGGCACGGTCTTCGGCCCGAACAGCACGGAGGTCGTCTCGACCGCCGGCCTGGAGCAGGTGGCGGCCACGCTCACCCAGCACCCGGGGTGGGTCGCCGTCGTCTCGGGTCACGTGGCCGACTACGGGCCCGTTGACGGACAGGTGCCGTTCTCGGAGGCACGGGCGCACGCCGTCGTCCGCGTCCTGCGAGACCTCGGGGTCCCGGAGTCCGTGGAGTTGGTCGCCCTGGGCTACGGCGCGACCCGTCCGGTCGAGTCCGAGTGGGTCGACGGAGTGCACGACGAGGCCGCCGCCGCCAAGAACCGGCGTGTCGACGTCCTCTACGGGGACCCTGCGTCGGTCGACCCCGACATGGAGTGCGCGCAGGGCTGACGCAGGCGGACGGGCTCCAGGCAACGTGCCTGGAGCCCGTTCGCACGGCGGCCAACTAGCATTCGCGCATCCCGTTCGCGTGAGGAGCAGCTCCGTGGTCACTGGCATGGCGCTCGTGCGAGCGATCCGCGATGAACAGGCCGAGCCCCCGTCGGGCATCCGCACGCTGGGTCTGGACAGAACCCACCGGTGGCTGCGCTCGGTGGAGCCTGGTCGCGTCCTCCTGGACTGGCTCGTGGACGACGCCTACCTCAACCTCGAGGGGGCGGTCATCTGCAGCTGGATCGCCGCCCTGGGGGACCAGGCACTCTTCTTCGCGGCGTCCACTCTCTGCGCCGACGGCGAGGGCACGCGGATGGCGCAGTTCGACGTCCGTCTCCTCGAGAACATCACCGGCGGTTCGGTGGCCGTCGAGGCGCGCGTGCTCCGGCGCGTCGAGGACCGGCTGCACTGCGAGTGCTCGTTCACGGTGGACGGCGACCTGAAGGCACTCATGATCGCGACCATCGACGTCGTCCCTGCCTGATCGGGGCCGACCGGTCGGTCACCGCCGCCGCGCCTCAGTCCTCCTGACCGCCGAGGACGCTGTCCCACTCGGCGAGCAGCGGACCACTCTCGGGCCCTCGCGCCGGCTGGTCCAGCCACTCCTCCACGGCTTCCAGCGCCGCCTGCACGGTCTCCGCGTCGACGACGCCTGCCGTCACGGCGAGGGCTCCAGGCATACCGACGTCACCCCAGGATCCGTCCGGCGTCCCCAGCGAAACACCGTGGTCCCGGAGGTGCTGGAGCCGGACGAGTGCGTCTTCTGCCGCTCTGCGCGCGGCATCCTGGATCTCCTCCGCGTCCTCCCACAGCTCTGCGGCGGTCAACACCGCGCCGGTCCGCTGCCAGCTCCAGCTCTCGACGACCAGGCGCTCGGCCATGGCGAGGTCCTGCCCGCGCGACGTCCCCCGTTGGCCGGGGTCACGCTCGGGGCTGTGCAGCGTCACCACGAGCGAATCAGGGCCTCGGCCGAACAACGGCACGCGCGCGACCAGCCCACGGTCTGACGCGTCCGGCTGCACACCTGCGGCGGACCACTGGCGACCGGTCCGGGGATCCGTGACGGACACGGTGAGGTCGCGCACGTCACCGTCGGTCGTGCGCACACCCTGCGCCAGCGGGACGGTCACCTCGAGCAGGTCCTGCTCCTGGAGGTGGACGGACAGGATCTCCGGCTCCCGGGCGCTGCGCCACGCGAGCACCCGTGGGGGGACCAGGGACAGATCCACGGCCGTCGCCGACACCGCACGGCCGGAACGCATCGCGCCGGCGGAGTCCGGCAGGACATTGGTCCAGGCCACCTGCAGATCGGCCAGGGCAGCCCTGGCCGACATCTGGACGGCCATCTCGCGGACCTCGGCGCGGTCCGGGTGGCCCGAGGGGAGCAGATCCGCGGCCAGACTGGTCGCCGTACCGACGAGGTCGCACACCGGTCCGGGGAGGAGCCCGTCGAGGACCTGGTCGCCGTACGAGACGAGTACCGACGTGCTGCGGGACAGCAGTCGCGCCGCCTCCGCGTCATGACCGGCCGCATGCCAGGCCAGGGCTTCGTCGATCGACAGGAGGGTCTCGTCGATGGGTCGCACGAACCACCGGCGCACAGCGGCCACCAGGCCGAGCCGCGCCGCACCGTCGGGGACGGTCGGCATGACCAGACGTCGGGGCGAACGATCGCCGGACTGCACGAAGGCCTCGACCTCGCCCGTCCACTCCCCTGGCCCCAGGAACGGGACCAGAGCCGCGACCTGCCCGGGGGACGCCGCCGACCACGCCACGAGACGCTGCGGATCGCCGCCGTCCACCTGGAAGGCGATCCCGTCGGCCACCCGTACGGCACCGGGGGCCACCGCGGGCGGTCGGTACGACCACCAGGCGATGCCCCCGCCCTCGGTCTCGACCAGCCCGCCGAGGTTGCGTCGAGCCATCGTCACCGGTTGCTTCCCTCCTCCGTCGACACGTCTGGCCGATCGCTTCTCACAGCGGTTCTCCCGGTCCGATCCCCAGGAAAGCCCAGAGATCCGGTTCTGCGAGGAGCGCCTCCCGGAGCAGCCGCACCACTTCGACGCCCGCCGTGGCCGGGCCGTCGGCGATCACGTCCAGTGCCGTGTTCGGCGGCCAGCCCGCTACCCGCTCGCTCAGCCAGCGGCCGACGTCGGACACCGCAGCCTGGATCTCGTCCGTCGTCGGGTTGCGCAGGATGACCGCCGCGCAGATCGCCTCCCACGAACCCTTGGCCTCGAGCCTGCCGGCGACCCGCGCCAGGATGGCCCGCTGCTGTCCGGAGCGCAGCTGGGCCCACGCGTGGTCGGCGGCGGCCGGCCCGGGTGACGCCCGGCCCGCGTCACCCGCTGCGCCGGGGGCCGTGAAGTCCGTCAGGGTTTCGCGTCGTCCGCGGACCTGGGCACGGTCGTCGTGGTCACGCTGCACGAAGCCGATGTTCTGGTAGAGCAGGCCGAAGAGCTTCTCGACCCGGCTGCCGGCAGCGGTGGCCCTCAGCGCCTGCCGCAGGGTCTTGACGGCGGCCTCCTGGAGGATCTCCTCGGCGTCCGTGCGCGCCCACCGACCCCAGAGTGGCCCCCGGCCGACCTCGCGGTGCGCCTCGTCCAGGAGGCTCCGCAGTCGCGCCTGTTCGTCCTCCGGGACGACGTCACGAGGGTCGACCGCGGCGACGGCGCCTGAATTCATCTCGTAGGCCAGATCGACGAGCACGGCCCGCGCGTCCGGAGACGGCTCCGTCCCGGCGAAGGTCAGGACCCAGTCACCGAGCTGGTGGCGCACGGCCTCCACGAGCGCCGGCTCGATCTCTCCCTCGACGAGGGAGGCGACGTCGAGGGCCGGTCCGCGGGAGAGCAGCTCCTCCCGGACCGCTGACGCCAGCCGGTCGCGCGAGTCGTTCTCGAATTCTCGCCGGACCGCGGTCGGCAGGCCCTCAGGGCAGAGGTGGCGCTCGAAGATGAGGCGCCCGGTGTGGACGCTGTACCGAGCCAGCGGCCCGGCCAGGTCCTCGAGGAGCCGCGCCAGCCCCTCCAGCACATCCGAGTCGTGGAGGGGCCGGCGTACGTCCTTGCGCGCGGCAGCCGCGACCGCGTCCCCGAGACGCGCGCGCACCGGTTCCAGACGGGCGAGCCCCGACACGCTCGCCCGCACTTGCTTCGTCAGCACCCCGCGATTGACACCGGCGGTGTTGGCGGGACGCCGCAGCCACGCGTCGATGAGGTCATTGCGGCTCAGGCCCTCGAACCTCAGGTCGACCTGCGTGCCGTCGGGACGTTCGAGCCACCACATGTCCCGTCGTCCCCCCGCGGCCGAACTCGTGATCGCGCCGGAGTATGCCGCACCCGCACGGCGGTGGCGCTCCGGTCCCGGCGGCGGGAGAACCGCTGCGCCCTTCGCACGGCCCGCACAGGACGGGCCGCCATCGAAGGGACCACCCATGACCGCCGCCGCCGCGACGCCCCGTCGCCCCGCTCGCGCCGTACGCACCGCCTCCCCCCGCGGACTGCACCGCGCGCCCGAGGTCCGCACGTTGCACGTCGTCGACCTGGAGAACCTGATGGGCGACGTCCGGACCGGCGACGACGCCGCCCAGGTGTGGGACACCTACTCGGCGGCGCTCGGCGTCGACCGGATGCACCACGTGATCGTCGGCAGCGGACCATCGCTGGCCGCCGTGGCGTGGTTCCGGTTGCCCCACCAGGGAATCCGGCGGGTTCTCGGCCACGGAGTGAACGGCGGGGACCTGGCGCTCCTCGCCGAGATGGCCGATGCCGAGCTCACGACTCGCGCGTACCAGCGGCTGGTCATCGCCTCCGGCGACGGGATCTTCACCGCCGCTGCGCACCGCTTCCGCACCGCCGGGCTGCACGTGGTCCAGGTCGTCGGGCGGGGTCGCCCGCACCCCAACCTCGCCCAGGCCTGCGACGAGCAGGTCCACCTGCTCCTGCCCCCGTCCCCCTCCGCGGCGCCCAGCGCCTGACCGAGCCGGCGGCGCGGGGCCTGCCGTGCTCCCGCAGGCCCCGCGTCGCCCTTGTCCCTGCTGCTGAAAGGCGGTCCCTTCTGTGGCCGACGTCCTGTCCCTGCTCCTCGTGATGGCGATCCTCGTGGCTGCGCTCGGCCTCATGGTGCGTGGCGCCCGCCCCCGCACCGGCGAGGGCCGCTCGGGAGCCCACCGGCCGCGCGCGCTGCGGCGCTACGCCGACCCTGGCCTCACCGGGTCGGTCGGACTGCTGGTGGTGGCCCTGGGTGGGCTCGCCACCGGCAGCGTCACCGGGGACCCGTCCGCCGGCGCGGGACTCGGGATCCTCGTGGGTGTCGCCACCCACGTCTCGTGCCGTGCGGCCGAGATCGTCCTGGGGCTGATCGGCGCGGCTGCCGCCCTGCAAGCGGCCGTGCAGGTGACCAGCGCGGGTTGCTGGGCGGTCGGGGCGACCGCCCGGTGGCTGACCGTCGGGCTCGTGACGCTCACGTTCGCCGCCACCTTCCTCGTCGGCCGGCATCTGCCCGGCAACGTCCGGTCCACCTCGGTCGCCACCGCCGGCCTCGGCCTCTTCGCCGTCCTGGAGGTCGTCGCCTTCCTCGTGAGCCCGCTCGGCGTGCCCATCGCCGCCAGCGGTCCCGGTGCCGTGACGACGTCTGCGCTGGCCGCGGCCGCCTTCGGGCTGGGTTCGGGGTACGCGCCGGTGCTGGGGCCCCTGCTGCTCGGGGCCGCGGTCTCGCTGATCGGTGGCGGCGCGTCCGCTCTCGTCGGCCAGCTCTGCCCCGGCGTCCCGGCCGCTGTGGCCCTCGGGACCGCCGTCGCCTTCACGGCGGTCGCCGGGACGGCGGTTCTTATCCGCCGGCATGTGCTGTCCGGCTGACCGGCTACCCGGCCTTCCGGTCAGCTACCCGGGCGCCTTCCTGCGGAAGCTCGACGGATGGCACCGCCGGTCCGCGCAGCAGCCGCCCACCGGCCAGGGCCAGCACCCCGGCCACGGCTGCGGCCACCGCGGGGACGGCGAAGGCGGTCTCCGCTCCCCAGGCGTCGACTGCAGCGCCGGCGACGGCAGACCCCATCGTCACTCCCACTGTCACGCCCGTGACCACCCAGGTGAGCGCCTCGGTCAACGCTGATCGCGGCACCCGGGACTCCACCAAGGACGTTCCGGCCACCAGCACCGGCGCGATCGCCAGTCCCGCCACGAACCCCACGGGGACGAGGCTGACCAGTGAGTCCACGGCGAACAGCAGCTGCGCGGCGACCGCGAAGAAGACGGCGCAGCCGATGAACCTGGCCCCGAGGCTGCCGGGAAGGTGCACGACGCCGTAGGCGAGGCCCGCGACCAGGCTGCCGAACGCGTAGACCGCCAGCGCGAGCCCGGCCAGCGCCGGAGCGCCCTCCGCCTCGGCGTAGGCCACGACGACGACGTCCATGGCGCCGAAGACGCACCCGACGGCCAGGTACACGATCGCCACGAGGAGCACGGTCACGTTGCGCAGGACCGGGCGGCGCCGGGGGGCGTCCACCTCCACGGGCTCCACGGGGGGCTCGGTGTCCCGCAGTCGGGAGAGCCAGATCCCGCCGCAGAAGCCGATGACCACGCCGGTGAGGAACCCGACGGGTGGGTTGATCAGCGTCGCGAGCAGCGTGACCAGCGGCGGCCCGATGACGAACACCACCTCGTCGACGACCGACTCGAAGGCGAACGCCGTCTGCCTGCTGTCAGGGTCGAGTGCACCCGCCCAGCGCGCCCGCACGACCGAGCCGACGTTCGGGCCGCTCGCTCCGGTCAGCCCGGCGAAGACGAACCAGGACCACTGCGGCGCGCCCACCGAGACGGCCGCGACGAAGGCGATCCCGAAGACGAGATACCCGGCGAAGGCGACCTGCAGGACGCCGCTCTGGCCACGCCGGTCCATCACGCGGGCCCACTGCGGGCTGGCCAGGGACATGGCCATGGCGAGCGTGCCGGCCACGGCACCGGCGAGGCCGTAGCTGCCGGTCTCGCCCTCGACGAGGAGCACGGCGCCGAGGCCGAGGATGGGCATGGGCAGGCGGGCCAGCCAGCCGGCGAAGGAGAAGGCCGACGAACCGGGGACGGCGAAGAGCCGGACGTACGGACTGAAGATCGTGCGGGGCGACACGGATTCTCTCGCGCTCTCTGGCCACAAGCGAGTGCGGTGGTGCTCCGCCGGTCTCTCGGGTGGCAGCGCGAGCCTAACGGCGGATCACCGGCTCCCGGACCGATTATCGCGTTCGGGCACTACATTCGGTCTGTGACCTCATCGAGCCCACTGCCCGATCCGCGGGTGCGCCCCACCGTGGACGCCACCCCGGGGAGTGGCGGGCTGGTGGACCGGTTCGGCCGGGTCGCCACCGATCTGCGCGTCTCGCTGACCGACCGCTGCAACCTGCGCTGCTCGTACTGCATGCCGCCGGAGGGGCTGGACTGGTTGCCGAAGGTCGAGGTCCTCACCGACGAGGAGATCTCGCGACTGGTGCGCATCGGGGTGGAGCAGCTCGGCATCACCGAGGTCCGTTTCACCGGAGGCGAGCCGCTGCTGCGCCCGGGCCTCGTCGGCATCGTCGCCGCCGCGACGTCTCTCTCCCCACGCCCCGAGGTCAGCCTGACGACCAACGCCATCGGCCTCGCCCGCGTCGCGCCGGCCCTGGCCGCCGCCGGGCTGGACCGGATCAACTGCAGCCTCGACACCGTCGACCGGGACCGCTTCAAGCAGCTCACCCACCGCGACCGCCTGGACGACGTGGTCGCCGGTCTCGCCGCAGCCCAGGCGGCCGGCCTCACGCCGGTGAAGGTCAACGCCGTCCTGCTGCGGGGGATCAACGAGGCCGACGCCCTCCCGCTGCTCGACTTCTGCCTGGAGCACGGCTACCAGCTGCGCTTCATCGAGCAGATGCCGCTGGACGCCCACCACGCCTGGACGCGCGGCGAGATGGTCACGGCCGAGGACATCCTGGAGCGGCTCTCGTCGGCGCACACCCTGACGCCGGACACCGAGGCCCGCGGCTCGGCGCCGGCCGAGCGGTGGCTCGTGGACGGCGGACCGGCCACGGTCGGGGTCATCGCGTCGGTGACCCGGAACTTCTGCGGGGCCTGCGACCGCACCCGGCTCACCGCCGACGGCCAGATCCGCAACTGCCTGTTCGCCCGCGAGGAGTCCGACCTGCGGACCGCGATGCGGGAGGGGGCCACCGACGAGGAGCTGGCCGACCGCTGGCGGATCGCGACGCTGAGCAAGCTGCCCGGTCACGGCATCGACGACCCGAGCTTCCTGCAGCCCAGCCGGCCGATGTCGGCGATCGGCGGCTGAGTCGCTGATGACCGTCACCGTCCGGTACTTCGCCGGGGCGCGGGCGGCCTCAGGGGTGGACACCGAGGCGCGCGAGGCCGGGACCCTCGACGAGCTCGTGGGCCAGATGGTCGACGAGCACGGGGAGAAGCTCGGCCGGGTGCTGACCGCCTGCTCGTTCCTGGTGGACGGAACCTCCACCCGGGACCGCACGTTGGCGCTGTCACCCGGGGCGGTGGTGGACGTCCTGCCCCCGTTCGCGGGCGGATGAAGGACGACCACCCTTCCCCCACGCCCCGGAAGCTCGGCGCGGGACCCTGGAGGATGGCCGTTCCGGTCCGCACCGGTCGGACGGCGCTCGAGCAGAGGAGGGGCCGATGAGCATCTTCGAGAAGGTCAAGGTCAAGGCGCAGGAGCTCCTGGGCCGCGCCGAGCAGGTCTACGGCGAGAGCCACGGCGACGCCGCCGCCTCGGTGGCGGGCGAGGCCAACGTGCTGGAGGCCGAGGCCGAGGAGGAAGAGTTCGAGCGCGAGGAGCGCCGCCGCGACGACGACGGTCTCGCCGGCACGCGCTGACCCTTCGCCGATGCGCGCCGAGCAGGTGACCGACGCGGTCGCCTTCCACGCGGAGGGCCCCGTGTGGTCGGCGAGCTGGGGCGGCCTGCGCTGGGTGGACATGCTCGCCGGCGACGTCCTCTCGCTGGGGTGTGACGGATCGGTCCGCCGCACCCACGTCGGCGACGTCGCGGCTGTCGTCCGCCCGCGCCGCGGCGGAGGTGCCGTGATCGCCGTCGAGCGGGGATTCGCGCTCGAGGACCCCGACGGGAACCTCACCACGCTGGACCCCGTCTGGACCGACCCCTCGGTCCGGATGAACGAGGGCGGCTGCGACCCGGACGGCCGCTTCTGGTGCGGCTCCATGGCCTACGACCAGCGACCGGGCGGCGCTGCCCTCTACCGGCTCGACCCCGACGGGTCCGTGCACGGCGTCCTGGACGGCGTGACGGTCTCCAACGGTCTGGAGTGGAGCCCCGACGGATCGCTGGCCTACTACGACGACACGGCGACCCACCGCACCGACGTCTTCGACTACCACCCGGACGCCGGGCTGACCGGGCGCCGTCCCTTCGTGCAGTTCCCGGACGACGGCAATCCCGACGGCCTGACCGTCGACGCCGAGGGCGGAGTCTGGGTGGCGCTGTTCGGCGGCGGCGCCGTGCACCGCTACCGCCCCGACGGCGTCCTCGACGAGGTGGTGGAGGTCCCGAGCGCCCAGGTGACCGCCTGCACCTTCGGCGGGCCGCGTCTCGAGCAGCTGTTCATCACCACGTCCCGCGAGGGGATGGGACCCGGCGACGACCCGCTCGCCGGCTCGCTGTTCCGCGCCGACGTCGGGATCGCCGGTCTGCCGGTCCGGGAGTTCTCCGGCTGACCGAGCCCGAACAGCGGTCACCCCCGTCGATCAGGGGGATGATGACCGGCATGATTCCGGACGGAATCGCCGACGTCACCCCGTGGCGCGACTGGTCGTCCGCGGCCGACGCGGGGGTCCGGTTCCTGCACGGATATCTCGGCTGGGACGTCTGGCTCGTGACCCGGATCGAGGGGAACCGCTGGATCATCCTGCGCGCCCACCCGTCGTCCGTGGTGGAGCTGGGCACGGAGTTGGCATGGGATTCCAGCTTCTGCCGGCAGATGCACGAGGGCAACGCTCCCCGCGTGGCCACGGTGACGGCCGCCGTCCCGGCCTACGCCGGCCGGGTGACCGGCCCCCTGCGCGGCATCGCCGCGTACGCAGGGGTGCCCGTCCTCGGCACGGACGGCGGCCTCTTCGGCACGGTCTGCGGCCTGGCGTCGCGGGCGCAGCCGCGCAGTGCCGCCCGCGATCTGCCGGTGGTCGAGATGGTGGCGCGGATGCTGAGCACGCTCTTGGCGGCCGGACTCGAACCGCCGCCGGTCCCCGAACCGGCGCCGCGGCCAGCCGGTGCCCTGCTCAAGGACAGGCGACCGCCAGGGGAACACCCGGCGATGTGACCACCCCGTAGCGCGGCGCCCGCCCGGCGTGGCGGTGAACCGGCTTCCTGTCGCCGGCCAGGTCGGGGAGGGTGGTCGGCGACGGGCAGTGCCGCGCGTCCCTCAGCTCCTTCCACGACCCACCGAAGCAGCGGAGACACCCATGACCCGTTCCCCGGACCACGCCTCCATCCAGATCGAGACGGACGGCCGGACCCTGGCCACCGCCGAGGTGCACCGGACGGACGCTGCCGGCGTCGTCCACTCCGACCTGCACGTCGAGTCCGGGCAGTTGCCGGCCGGGACCCACAGCCGCCTCGTCGACGCGGTGCTGGAACACCCGGACGTCGGTTCCGCCGACCGCCTGCTGGCCACGATGCCGCTGGGCGACACCGAGATGCTGGCGCGCGTGCGGGAACGGTGCGACGACGTGGAGGCGCACGCCGCCGGTGCCACGAAGATCGTCGAGGCGCGACTGGAACACGGGAGGACCCACCCCTAGGGGCAGGCGACCCACTCCTCCTCGCCGTCGGTGAAGACCTGCCGCTTCCAGATCGGCAGCCGCTTCTTCACCTCGTCGACGAGCTCCGCACAGGCCGCGAACGCCTGACCGCGATGGGAGGCGCTGACCGCGCAGGCCAGCGCGATGTCGCCGATGCCGAGCAGGCCGATCCGGTGCGACACGGCCACGGCGTGCACGTCCGGCCGTGCGGCGAACTCCTCGGCGAGCTCGGCGATCACCGCGGTCGCCGTCGGGTGGCCCACGTACTCGAGCTCGGTCACCGACCGCCCGCCGTCGTGGTCGCGAACCACACCGGCGAACGAGACGACGGCGCCGGCGGCCTTGTCGGCCACGGCTTGCTCGTGCTCGGCGACGGAGAGCGGCTCGTCGACCACCTGGGCGATCACGGCGCCGAAGGTACTCCGGGCGGCGGGACGTCGAGGTCCGCCGGATCGGCCAGGCCGGTGCAGTCGACCTCCGTGACGTCGTGGGCGGCCAGGTAGCGGCGGGCCCCCTCGTCGCCGGTCAGCGTCTCCATCACCCCCGCCCAGTGGTCCCGTCCGAGGAGTACCGGGTGGCTCCGGACGCCGTCGTAGGTCGCGACGGCCAGGGCGTGCGGGGCTCCGTGGGCCCGCACCGCCGCCAAGGCCTCCGGCGTCATCCCCGGCATGTCCACCAGCGTGACCAGCACCGCGTCCACGCGCCCGGGCCAGCTGAGCGCGCCCTTGAGGCCGGTGGCCAGCGACGACGCCATCCCGCTCTCCCAGTCCTTGTTGGCCAGGAGGGCTGCGCCGGAGAGGTCGGCCCGCTGCCAGACGTCGACGGCCTGCGCGCCCAGGACGACGAGGACCGGGTCGCACACCGCCCGCGCCGTCCGCACCGCCCGCTCGACGAGCAGGCTGCCCTCGTGCTCGACCAGGGCCTTCGGCATGCCGTAGCGACGTCCGCCCCCGGCGGCGAGGACGACGGCGGCAACGATCGGCGAGTCCACGTGCCCAGCCTCTCAGCGTGCGTAGACGGCGACCTCGGAGGCCTTCACGGTCGCCCACACCTGGCTGCCGGGCGCGAGGCCCAGCTCGGCGAACGCCGTGGCGGTCACGTCGGCGACCAGCGGCACCTCTCCGGCCAGCTCGCAGCGCACCGTCACCCCGTGCGGGGTCGCCCCCACCAGCGTCGCCGGCCACACGTTGCGCGGGCTGCCGTCGGGCCGGGACAGGTACAGCGCCACCGACTCGGGACGGACGGCGGCGAACACCGGCCCGTGCACGTCCTCGGCCACCGCCACCTCGCCGCCGGCGTCCAGCCGCACGACGCCGCCCGTCCCGGTGCCGGCGAGCAGCGAGAGGCCGACCAGCCGGGCGACGTAGTCGGTGCGCGGGCGCCGGCTCACCTCGGCCGGCGTCCCGGTCTGCACGGCCCGGCCGTGCTCGACGACGACGACGCGGTCGGCGAGCGCCATCGCGTCCACCGGGTCGTGGGTGACCAGCACGGTGCTGCCGCCGAACGCCGCGAGGTGCCGTCGCAGCTCCGCCCGCACGACCAGCCGGGTGCGGGCGTCCAGCGCGGACAGCGGCTCGTCGAGCAGCAGCAGCGCGGGGTCGCCGACGAGCGCCCGGGCGAGCGCCGCCCGCTGGGCCTGGCCGCCGGAGAGCTGGGCGGGGCGGACATCGGCCAGCCCCTCGAGCCCGACCCGCTCGAGCCAGGCGGCCGCGGCCTCGTGCCGGGTCCTCCGGGGCATCCCGCGCGTGCGCAGGCCGAAGGCGACGTTCTCGCCGACGCTCAGGTGCGGGAACAGGAGCGCGTCCTGGAAGACGACGCCCAGCGCGCGCCGGTGCGCGGGCAGGTGCGTTCCCGCGGGGACGTCGTCCCACGGCTCGCCGTCGACGGCGACGGAGCCGCCGTCGGGCCGCAGCAGGCCGGCGAGCACCCGCAGGACCGTCGACTTGCCGGCCCCGTTCGGCCCGAGGACGGCGAGCACCTCCCCGTCGGCCACGGTGAGGTCGAGCTGCAGGTCGAGGGAGCCGCGGCGCACCGCGACCGAGGCGTCGAGCGTCACGCGACGGCCCGGCCCAGCCAGCGGTCGCGCAGCAGGAGGAGCGTGCCGAGCGAGACGGTCAGCAGCACCAGGGAGAGGACGATCGCGGCCTCGGGATCGCGCTGGAGGGCGAGGTAGACGGCCAGCGGCATCGTCTGCGTCGTCCCCGGGAAGTTGCCGGCGAAGGTGATGGTCGCGCCGAACTCGCCGAGCGCCCGGGCCCAGCAGAGCACCGCGCCCGCGGCCACGCCGGGCGCGACCAGCGGCAGCGTGACCCGACGGAACGTCGTCCAGCGGTCGGCGCCGAGGGTGGCGGCGACGTCCTCGAAGCGGGCGTCGGCGGCGCGCAGCGCCCCCTCGACGCTGATCACGAGGAACGGCATGGCGACGAAGGTCTCGGCGATCACGACCGCGGTCGTGGTGAACGGGATGGTGATGCCGAAGGCGTCGTCCAGCCAGCTGCCGACGATGCCCTGGCGCCCGAGGACCAGGAAGAGCGCGACGCCGCCGACGACGGGCGGCAGCACCAGCGGGACGGTGACCAGGGCACGGAGCACGCTGCGGCCGCGGATCCGGGAACGGGCCAGCACCCACGCCAGGGGCACGCCGATCAGCAGGGAGAGCAGCGTGGCCAGGGTGGCCGAGACGAGCGACAGCCGCAGCGCCTCGCCGACGCCCGGCGCGGTGAGCTGCGGACCGAGGTCCGACCACGGCGTGCGGATGAGCAACCCGGCGACGGGCAGGACCAGGAACGCGACGCCGAGGGCAGCGGGGACCAGCAGCGGCGCGGGGATGCCGGTGCCCTCGCGGGCCCGGGTCACGGCTGGCCGAAGCCGGCGTCCGCGAGCACCTGCCGGCCGGCGTCGGAGAGCACGAGGTCGACGAACGCCTGCGCCGCGACCGGGTTCGGGGCGTCGGTCAGTGCGGCGATGGGGTACCGGTTGGCCGCCCCCGACGCCTCGCTGAACGCGAAGGCCAGCACCGTGTCGCCGGCCGACCGGATATCCGAGACATAGACGAGCCCGGCGTCGACCTCGCCGAGCTGCACCTTGGTCAGCACCGCGCGCACGTCGTCCTCGTAGGTGTCGGGGACGTCGCTCAGTCCCGCGCGGTCGAGGACCTCGGCGGCGGCCGCGCCGCACGGCACCTCGGGCGCGCAGACGGCGAGGGTGAAGTCGTCGGGCACGAGGTCGGCCAGGCTCGGCTGTCCGCTCTGCGGCGGTTCGATCCCGAGCGGGTTGTCGCGGGGGGTGGCGATCATCAGCCGGTTCACGGCGAAGACCTCGGCGTCGTCCGCCAGCCCGGTCTCCTCGGCGCGGGTCATCTGCGCCTCGTCGGCCGAGGCGAACACGTCAGCGGGGGCGCCCTGCTCGAGCTGCGCCGCCAGGGCCGAGCTGCCGGCGAAGTTGAACTGGACGTCGAGCGTCGTGTGGTCCTCCTCGAGGTGCTCGCCCAGCTCGGTGAACACGTCGGTCAGCGAGGCCGCGGCGAACACGGTGAGCGTGCCGGACGGGTCCTGGGCCTCCGCTGCCGTCGCCGATGCCGACCTGGCCGGCTCGGGTGATGCCGCCTCGGAGCCGGTGCAGGCGACGAGGCCCAGGACCGCCACCGCTGGCAGCACGACCCGGGCGCGCGTCCTCATCCGGTCCTCCGACGGCCACGGCGCGACCCTTGCGGTCCGCATCTGCGGCGAAGTGAGCCACACGATGCCGTGCCCGCGCAAGTCTTTCCCCCGAAACCGCCGCATCTGCGACTCGGGAAGTTCAGGGGACGTCGACGCTCACCTGCGTGGCCTTGACCGTGGCGACCGCGCGGACACCCGGCTCGAGCCCGAGTTCGTCGGCCGCCTCCCGCGACATCAGCGACACCAGCCGGAAGGGGCCGGCCTGGATCTCGACCTGGGCCATGACCGCGTCCCGCACCACCCGCGTGACGATGCCGGTCAACCGGTTGCGCGCCGACGACGGCGTCGCACCGGGCGCGGGTGGCTCACGGAGCTGCGTCGCCACCCGGGCGAGGTCGGCGCCGTCGACGGTGGACGGTCCCCCACCCTGCCGGGACGACGCCAGGCGGCCGCTGTCGATCCAGCGGCGGACGGTGTCGTCGCTGACACCGAGGAGCGCGGCGGCCTCGGCGATCCGATAGGAAGGAGGCACGGCCAGACCGTAGCCGCACCTGTGGACGAATCGCGTCGTCCACAGCGGACCCGAGGTCCCGTCAGCGTCTCCAGGCAGCATGCCCGACATGGCGAACGAGCGTGGCTGCCCGACCTCCTGCGGCACGGCTGGGCCGTCGCGGTCCTCGTGGGCGACCGCGACCTCACCCGGCGCCTCGCGGCCGAAGCAGGTGCCCCCGCGACCGGATGACAGACGCTTTCCCGGACGCGCTGCCGGCACGGGAGGCCGTGGCGAGCCACACCGTTTGGCGGCACGCGGCCGGGGGCAGCCTCGACCGGTGCCACCACGCCGACCCGTGCCCGACGACGACAACCCCGCCGGCGCCACGGCCTCGGTCCGCACTCGCAGGATCCGCGAGTTCGCGCGCGAGGTGCTCGGCTTCGAGGAGTTCCGCCCCGGCCAGGAGGCGGCGATGCAGGCGGTGGTGGCGGGCACGGACACCCTCGCCGTCCTTCCGTCCGGCGCGGGGAAGACGGCGGTCTACCAGGTGGCCGGCCAGCTGCTCGAGGGCCCGGTCGTGGTGGTCTCCCCGCTCATCGCCCTGCAGCGCGACCAGGTGGAGCGGCTCGCCGAGATCGAGGACCGGGCCGGGCGCGCGGCGCAGCTCAACTCCACGATGTCGGCGAGCGACCAGCGCGAGGTGCTCGAGTCACTGCAGGACGGAACGGTCCGCTTCGTGTTCCTCGCCCCCGAGCAGCTGACCAAGCCGGAGGTCGTCGACGCCGTCCGGGACGCCAAGCCGGCGCTGTTCGTCGTCGACGAGGCGCACTGCGTCTCGGCCTGGGGCCACGACTTCCGCCCCGACTACCTGCGGCTCGGCGGGGTGATCGAGCAGCTCGGGCATCCCACGGTGCTCGCGCTCACCGCGACCGCGGCGCCGCCGGTCCGCGCCGAGATCGTCGAGCGTCTGGACATGCGCGATCCGGCCGTCGTGGTCGCCGGGTTCGACCGCCCCGAGATCCGGCTGGAGGTCGACCACTACGCCGACGCCTACGGCAAGCAGCAGGGTGTCCTCGATCGCGTGCTCGCCGAGATCGGGGAGAGCCGCGGTCCCGGGATCGTCTACGGCGCCACCCGCAAGGGCACCGAGGAGATCGCCGAACAGCTCACCGACCGCGGCCTGCGGGTCCGGCCGTACCACGCGGGCCTGCGCAAGGCCGACCGCGAGGACACCCAGCGGGCCTGGATGGAGGACGAGCTCGACGTCGTCGTCGCGACGACCGCGTTCGGCATGGGCATCGACAAGCCGGACACCCGCTTCGTGATCCACGCCGAGCCCGCCGACTCCCTCGACAGCTACTACCAGGAGATCGGCCGGGCCGGGCGGGACGGCGAACCGGCCCTCGCCGTCCTCGTCTACCGGCAGGAGGACCTCGGCCTGCGCCGGTTCTTCGCCGCCGGCACCCCGGCGGAGGAAGAGCTGCAGCAGGTGGCGGGGCTGGTCCAGGCCGCGGCCGCCGCGGGCATCGAGGACGGCGTCGACGTCAAGGACCTGCGCGAGGAGACCGGCCGGGCGGCCACCCCGCTGGCCCGCGACCTCAACCTCCTCGAGCAGGTCTCCGCCGTCGTCCTGGACGAGGACGGCGCCGCGCACCCCGCCGCCGACGCGCCGCCCCCCGGGGAGGCCGCCGCGGCCGCCCGCGAGCTCGGCGAGCACCACGAGCGGGTCGACCAGAGCCGCGTCGAGATGATGCGCGGCTACGCCGAGACGACCGAGTGCCGGCGCCAGTTCCTGCTCGGCTACTTCGGCGAGCAGCTCGACGAGCCGTGCGGCAACTGCGACAACTGCTCGGCCGGCACGGCCCAGGACCACCCCGGAGCCGACGACCACGACACCCCGTTCCCGGTGGAGACGCCGGTGGAGCACACCGAGTGGGGCCCGGGCGTCGTCATGCGGGTGGAGGACGACCGGCTCGTCGTCCTCTTCGACGAGGTCGGCTACAAGACCCTGGGCCTCGCCGCCGTCACCGAGAACGACCTGCTCCGGGCGCGAATGTGACGGGGAAGCCGGGTAAGGGGGCCGAACCGGTCCGGCGACAAGGAGCCCCAGCGTGAAGGTCCTCGGCATCAACGCCCTCTACCACGACCCGGCGGCGGCGCTCGTCGTCGACGGGAAGGTCGTGGCCGCCGCCGAGGAGGAACGCTTCAGCCGGCGCAAGCACGGCAAGCGCCCGCTGCCGTGGAGCGCCTGGGAGCTGCCGGAGCTGTCGGCCGCGTGGGTGCTCGCCGAGGCGGGCCTCACCCCGGCGGACCTCGACGCCGTCGCCTACTCCTTCGACCCGCGGCTGATGCCCTCGCCGGAGCAGACCGGCCTGTACGACGAGGGCGACGTCATGCGGAAGATGTACGCCGAGAAGGCGCCGTCCTTCCTCGCGCACTACCTGCCCGGCCTGTCCGAGGACCGCGTCCACTTCGTCCCCCACCACGTCGCGCACGCCGCCTCCGCCGGCCTCGCCGCGCCGTACCCGACCAACTCCGTGCTCGTCCTCGACGGGCGTGGTGAGGCCGTCAGCCACCTGGCCGGGCGCTACTCCGGCGGCGACCTGGAGGTGCTCGCCAGCCAGGCGCTCCCGCACTCCCTCGGCCTGCTCTACGAGGACCTGACCGAGCACCTCGGCTTCCTCCGCAGCAGCGACGAGTACAAGGTCATGGCGATGGCCTCCTACGGCAAGCCACGGTTCGCCGGCGAGCTGGAGCAGTACGTCCACGCCACGGACGACGGCGGCTTCCGCACCGAGCGGATCGACTTCGCCGAGTTCGCGCCCCGCCTGGGCAAGGGAGACGAGTGGACCGACGCGCACGCCGATCTCGCCGCCAGCGTCCAGCTGCGGCTGGAGGAGACGATGCTCGACCTGGTCCGCTGGCTGCACCGCCGCACCGGGGACACGGCGCTCACGCTCGCCGGTGGGGTCGCCCTCAACTGCGTGGCCAACAGCCGCATCCACGCCGAGGGCCCGTTCGACCGCGTCTGGGTGCAGCCGGCCGCCGGCGACTCCGGCACGGCACTGGGCGGAGCCCTCTCCGTCGCGCACGACCTCGGCGACCGCACCGAGCCGATGCCCGGCGCGGACCTCGGTCGAGGCTGGACCGAGGAGGAGATCGAGAGCTGGCTCATCACCGCCGCCATCGACTACGAGAAGCCGCACGACGTCGCCGACGCGGTCGCCGAGGTGCTGGCGAACAACGGGATCGTGGCCTGGTTCCAGGGCCGCAGCGAGTTCGGCCCGCGGGCCCTGGGCCGCCGGTCGCTGCTGGCACATCCCGGGTACGAGGCGAACCTGGAGCGGATGAACAACGTCAAGGGGCGGGAGCAGTTCCGGCCCGTGGCGCCGATGGTCCTGGCCCAGCGGGCACCGGAGATCTTCGGCCGCGGACCGATCCCGTCGCGCTACATGCTCTTCGTCCACGATGTCGCCCCCGAGTGGCGCGACCGCATCCCGACCGTCACCCATGTCGACGGCACGGCACGGATCCAGACCGTCGACCGGGCCGAGGACCCGCTCGTCGCCCGCATGCTCGAGTGCTTCGAACAGCGCACCGGGCTGCCGGTGGTGGTCAACACGAGCCTGAACACCGCCGGCCGGCCGATGGTCGACGATCCGCGCGACGCGTTGGAGTGTTTCGGTTCGGCACCGGTCGACCTGCTCGCGATCGGACCGTTCACCGTCCGGCGCAGCAGGTCCACCCTGGCCACGCCGGCGCACTGAACCGCTCCGGCGCCAGCGGGCGAACGCTCGTCGCGGCCGACCGGCCGCGAACGGTTCGGGGCCGTCCGGCCTGATCGGTTGTGCTCCACCCCTTTGGGCGACAACCGTTTTTCGCCGGTGGGACGGGGTAATCCCGTTCCGAGACCCGCCGGAACCGGCGGGGCGTTCCTAGGAGGACAACATGGCCGCAAACAACGTGGCTGGCCGCGGCAAGACCGTGCCGGAGATCCTGGCACTGGCCTTCGGGGCCATCTACCTGCTCGTCGGCGTCGTCGGCTTCTTCGTGACCGGCTTCGACGACTTCTTCGCGCACGACACGAACGAGACGCTGCTCGGCTTCGAGATCAACGGCATGCACAACGTCGTGCACATCCTGATCGGTGTCGCCGGGCTCGTCCTCGGCCGCACGCTGGCCGGCGCCCGCACCTACGGCTGGCTGCTCGCCGTCGGTTACGGCGCCGCGTTCATCTACGGCCTGCTCGCCATCAACAAGGAGTGGGACTTCCTCAGCATCAACACCGCCGACAACGTCCTTCACATCCTGACCGCCGTGGTCGGCCTCGTGATCGCGCTGCTCCCGGTCCGCAACGCCGTGGACAGCCGCACCACTCGCTGATCCCACCGGTCCGGCAGATCCTGCCGGGCCCGCGAGAGCCGGGTCCCGCCTCCCTCCGGGGTGGTCGGGGCCCGGCTCCCGGCGTCTTCCCGCCCGGAGGCTTTGCGAGCAGACTGATCATCGCGGCGGGAGGCCGGAGGCAGCCACGTTCCCGTCCGGGACCCCACGGGGGTGCGCCTTGAACCCAGGCATGGACGACGACCCGGTCCTCCGCTCCCTCGGCGCCGACCTCGAACGCGACGACCCCGAACTGGCGGCGCTGCTCAGCGACACCCCGGGCGCGCGCCCCCAGCCGGCCTCCCCGCCCGACCACACCGGTCTGTGGTTCCTGCTCGTCCCGCTGCTCCTGCTCCCCGTGCTCACCGCTGCGCTCCTGCTGCCCGCGCGCGTGACGCTGGGCGTGGCCGCGATGCTGCTGATCCTGGGTTCGCCCCTGGCGGTGTGCTGGATGTGCGCGGCCATCGACCGGGCCGATCCGGGAGCACCCCGGCACCCGTGACCGACGACGGCACGCACCCCCGATGCGACGCCGGTCACGTCCGCCGATACCTTGCCAGGCATGGACTTCGCCCTCTCCGCACGCGCCGAGGAAGTCAGTGCCCAGCTCTGGGACTTCATGCGTGAGCTCGTCTTCCCGGCCGAGCAGGTCTACGACGAGTGGCGGGCCGAGCGCGGCCACGACAACCACGAGCACCCGCCGGTGCTGGAGGAGCTGAAGGCCGAGGCCCGCAAGCGCGGCCTGTGGAACCTGTTCCACCACGAGCTCGGTGGGCTGTCCAACCTCGAGTACGCCTCGCTGGCCGAGATCATGGGCTGGTCGCCGACCATCGCGCCCGAGGCCACCAACTGCGGCGCCCCGGACACCGGCAACATGGAGACGCTCATGTTGTTCGGCACCGACGAGCAGAAGCAGCGCTGGCTGCAGCCCCTGCTGGAGGGGGAGATCCGCTCAGGCTTCGCGATGACCGAGCCGGACGTCGCCAGCTCCGACGCGCGCAACATCCAGACGTCGATCGTCCGCGACGGCGACGACTACGTCATCAACGGGCGCAAGTGGTGGACCAGCGGGGCCGCCGACGAGCGCTGCCAGATCTTCATCGTGATGGGGAAGACCGACCCCGAGGGTGCCCCGCACCGGCAGCAGTCGATGGTCCTGGTGCCGCGCGACACCCCGGGCGTGGAGATCATCCGGCACCTCCCGGTGTTCGGGTACCAGGACCAGCACGGCCACTCGGAGCTGCGGTTCACCGACGTCCGGGTGCCGGCGAGCAACATCCTGGCCGGCGAGGGCGACGGCTTCATGATCGCCCAGGCCCGCCTCGGCCCCGGCCGGATCCACCACTGCATGCGCGCCATCGGCATGGCCGAGCGCGCGCTGGCGCTCATGGTCGAGCGCACCAAGTCGCGGGTCGCGTTCGGCCGCCCGCTCGCCGACCAGGGCACCGTCCGCGAGGCCATCGCGCTGTCGCGCATCGAGATCGACCAGGCCCGCCTGTACGTGCTGAAGACCGCCGACCTGATCGACAAGTTCGGGGCCAAGGGGGCCCGCACCGAGATCTCGGCGATCAAGGTGGCGGCACCGAAGGTGGCCCTCGACGTCATCGACCGGGCGATCCAGGTGCACGGCGGCGCCGGGGTCAGCAACGACACCGTCCTCGCCCGCTTCTACGCGAGCGCCCGCACGCTGCGCATCGTCGACGGCCCGGACGCGGTGCACATCCGCGGCGTCGCCAAGGAGGAGCTCGCCCGGGAGCGGCCCTTCTCCGGCTGAACTGTCGGCAGGACCTGCGATGGTGCCGCCATGACGAGCACCGCAGAGGTGGAGTCGCTGCTGGCCGACCACTCCGACGCGGTGGCCGGCATCGCCCGGCTGCTGCGCCGGACCCTCCTGGACGGGCACCCGCCGCTCGTCGAGCGCGTCCGGACCGGGTGGCACTCGGTCAACTACCACGACCCGGCCGCGGGCTTCGTCTGCGCCGTCTTCCCGTTCGCCGACCGCGTCCAGCTGATCTTCGAGCGGGGCACGGAGCTACCCGACCCCGAGCACCGGCTGACCGGGTCGGGCCGCCGGGTCCGCGCGCTGGAGTTCGCCGACGAGGGCGACGTCGACCCGGAGATGGTGCTCGAGTTCCTCGACCACGCCCTCGACGTCGGAGCCCGGGTGCGCAGCCGCTGACGGTCAGGGGGCGATCGTGCCCCCGAAACCCCCGGCGGCCAGCTTCGCCATCAGCTGGGTGCGGTCCAGGCCCAGCGCGTCGAGTGCGGCGCCGTCCCGGTCGGTGTCGATCTCGTCGCCCAGGTCGCGCTCGGCCTTGTCCGCGGTGTCGTTGTCGCCCTGGGTCCGGAGCATCCGCACGAACTCCTGCTTGTCGAGCTTCACCGTTCCTCCGTCTCCACGCACCGTCGCCCGGAGTGTGGTGCGCGTCACGACGCCCCGCAATCCGAGCGCCGCACCCGCCTGATCCGATTGCGGCGGCGTTCGTTGCCCCCGCCCTCGGGCGTCATGGAGAGTGACGAGGGGGTGCCCCATGGCAGCTCGCGACGAGACCGGCTTCGAGGATTTCGTGGCCGCCAGGTCCGCAGACCTGCTGCGGACCTGCGTGCTGCTGACCCGCGATCGTGGTCATGCCGAGGACCTCCTGCAGACCGCACTGGTCAAGGCGTACCGCAGATGGGGTCGGATCAGCCGGGACGACCCGTACCCCTACGTCCGCCGGATCCTGGTCACCACGGCGGCCAGTTGGAGGCGCCTGCGGTCGACGCAGGAGATCGTCTCGCTCCCGGCGTACGACCCGCCCGGTCCCGACCCGACCGAGGCGGTGGCCGAGCGCGAGCGGCTGGCTGCCGCACTGGCGACACTCCCCGCCCGCATGCGGACGGTGCTCGTCCTGCGTTATGCCGAGGACCACAGCGAGGCTGCCACAGCCGAGCTCATGGGCTGTTCGGTGGCCACCGTGAAGAGCCAGACCGTGCGGGGGCTCGCCCGATTGCGCACCGTCCTGGGCGACACCGCCCTGATCACCGTTCCCGAGGAGAGCTGACATGGCGCCGTTCGATGCCGACCTCGAAGGGCGCCTCCGCGACCTCCGGGTCCGCGCCGACGACCTGGCGCCCGCGCCCGCAGACCTGGTCCGTGCGGTCCGCGCACGGCACCGCCGGCAGCGGCGCACCCAGCTCCGTTTCGCCGCAGCAGGGCTGGCCGTGGCGCTGCTCTTCATCGGCGTCCCGGTGATCGCGTCGACCCTCGACGCCCAGCGCTCGGAGACCGCGAAACCCGCCGAGGAGACCCCCGGCAGGGCCGAGCGCGCTCTCTACGGGCAGCCTCCGCGCGGTTCGCTCGCCGATGACGAGGAGTGGCTGGCCGGGATCGCCGCACGCAAGCTGGTGCCTGCCGATCCGGCCGAGGAATCGTCGACGAGTCCGGTTTCCGAGGAGTCGATCGACGTCCGCGCGACCGCCTTCGCCGGTGACGTTCCCGGGGCCCGGGTGGCACTCGTCGTCGCCCGTCTGCGGGACGACCGCGTGGTACAGGCGTGGTTCACCGGCCCCACGGGTGCCGAACCGGAAGAGATGACCCTGACGGAGCTCGACGACGCACCCCGGACTGGTCCGCTCGCCCTGCTGGACATCCCCGACCCCGTGCGTGGTGAGGCCGTTCTGGTGGTGGCCGCCTTCCCCGGCGACGCCGCAGAGGTGATGACCGGCCACGTCGTGACGGCGTCCGGCGAGATCCGCGAGCGCTGGGAACAGGTGCCCATTGACGACGGCGCGGGGTGGCTCGGCCTCGATCTCCCGGTGGTCTGGCTGCAGAACAGCACGCAGCTCCGCATCGGCCCGGGGGGTGAGGACTGGGAACGGATCTCCCCCCGGCTCACCGAGCGGACGGCCGCAGCAGAAGACCCCGGCCTGCTCGGACTGGCCGACCCCCGAGGCCTCCGGGGCGCGGTCGACGAGTTCCAGTTGCGCACGGCGGTCCGCCATCTGGTCAGCGCCTTCGGATCGCATCCCGACGAACTGGGCCTCACGCTGCTCGCCGGGGGGCGGGTCGACGGCCTGCCGGCCAACTCGCTGCTCGTCGGCGCCACATTCGCTTCCGGCGCCACCATGGGCTTCGTCGTCGTCTACCCGGACGACCTCGGCAATCCCTCGATGGCGACGACCTACCAGAGCCAGACCGCGACCGGGGTCGCTCCTGCAGGGACTGCCCTGCTCGACCGCGTCTTCGCCGTGGAACTCGCCGAGGTCGTCACGGTCAGCGGACCGGGATCGGGCATGCGGGCAGAGATCTACGACGCCGAGGGCGTGCCGCTCACCACGGTGCCGCTCGTCGCGGGGGCCGGTGCCGGGGCCCTGCCGCCGCAGACCCCGTCCGTCGTGCGCATCTTCGACGGATCCGGCGCGCTCGTGGCCGAGGCGCCGGTGACGCAACCGGGCGAGTGACCGGTCAGCCGCGGGTGGCCCGCCGGTAGAGGAAGCCGCCCACCCCGGCCAGGACCACGCCGAGCACGAGCTGGCCCAGGCCGACGACGGTCTGCCCGGTGCCGAACCAGGTCACCGAGGAGACCAGGAGGACGGCGGCGACACCGAGCACGAGCAGCCCGATCAGGCGCTCGCGCCGCGGGTCGCCGGATGCGGGGGAGGGGGCTGGCATGCGTCCCACCCTTCCAGCCGGTCAGAGGCGGTGGACCAGCAGGATCTCCTCGCGGTCGTCGCCCGGCGCCACGCGGATCGCGCCCGGTACCCGGCCGACCTCGGTGTAGCCCAGACCCCGGTAGAACGCGTCGACACCGGTGCCGCCGCGCGCCCCGAGGTGGAGGAACTCCAGTCCGCGCGCCCGCGCGATGTCGTGCACGCCGAGCATCAGCGCCGTGCCGAGGCCCCGCCCCTGGTGGGCTGGGTGCACCTGCACGCGCAGCACCGTCGCCCAGTGCCGGCGCAGCGGGCTGGAGAAACCCGCCAGTGAGGCGAACCCGGCGGGAGCGCCGTCCACGGTCAGCAGCGCGAGGACGTCGCGCCCCGACCGCACGCCCTCGAGCAGCCGGTCCAGGACCGGCGCGACGTCGGCCTGCGTCACCGGCGGCACGAAACCGACGGCGCCGCCCGCGTTCGTCACCTCGGTCCAGCAGGCGAGCAGGGCCTGCCGGAGTACGGCGTCGACTTCGGACACGGGACGGACCTCGACACCCACGGCGGTCATCCTCCCGCGCCGCCGTCCTCGGGCCTCGGGAGACCCCGGCGCAGCGCGCACGACCGTCTGGCGTGTCGGCGTCGAAGGGATCAGCCTTCCGCCATGACAGACCTGTTCGCCGAGTCGACCGTCTCCGCCGCGGAGCTCGAGGGCCGGCGCGGCTTCGACCCGGGGTTCCTGGGCGTCGACGTCCCGATGCCCGGGCTCGCGACGACCCTGCCGACGATGCTGCTCCACTACCTGCACTACAGCGTCCTGATGCGCCCCGACCGGCGCTTCGCCGCCCTGACCGCGCTGAACCTCGACGGCAGCAAGCTGCTGACCGTGGACCGGTCGGACCGGTGGAAGTTCGATCCGCGGCTCGCCGCCGAGCTGCAGGCCGGGCCCCCGGTCTACGCCAACAACGACCTCGACCGGGGTCACCTCGTCATGCGGGCGTCCTCCACCTGGGGTGCGACCAAGGACGAAGCCGGCAAGGCCGAGGCCGACACCTTCTTCTTCACCAACGCCGCGCCGCAGGCCGCGACGTTCAACCAGGGCCGGGAGCTGTGGCTCGGCCTGGAGGAGTACCTGCAGGAGCACGCGGCCGGCTTCGACCGCAGGCTCGTCGTCCTCGCCGGCCCGGTGCTCGAACCGACCGATCCGCCCTACCGCGGGGTCCGGGTCCCGCTGCGTTTCTGGAAGGTCGTCGCCTTCCTCCAGGACGGCGCCCTGGCCGCGACCGGCTATCTGCTCGACCAGTCCCCGATGGTCGACGACCTGCAGGGCGCCATCGCCGAGGCGGCGGCCGCGGGGCACGTCCCACCCCTGGGCCCCTTCCGCACGTTCCAGGTGCCGATCGCCGATGTCGCGGCCCTGACCGGGGTGGTGCTCGACCAGCTGGCCCTCGTCGACCGGCTCGGCGCCCCCGTCACCGGGGTCGCGCCGCCGCCCGGTCAGGTCTCCACCGGCTGGAAGGCGCTCGCCACGCTCGAGGACGTCGTCCTGACGGACTGAGCCTCTTGTCAGGCAAGTATTCACTTGCCTATGGTGTGCGCATGGGCGACGTGTTCAAGGCGCTCGCGGACCCGACCCGGCGCGTCCTCCTGGACGAGCTCCAGGAGCGGGGCGGTCAGACGCTGTTCGAGCTGTGCAGCCGGCTCATCACCCGGCACGGACTCACCTCGTCACGGCAGGCCGTCTCCCAGCACCTGGACGTCCTCGAGGCGGCCGGCCTGGTCAGGACCCGCCGTGAGGGTCGCTACAAGTTCCACGACCTGGACACCTCGCCACTGAAGACCATCACCGAGCGCTGGCCTCCCGCCGGCGACTGAAGGGACCCCGTCATGCGGATCAACCTGGCCAGCGTCCTCGTCGACGACCAGCAGAAGGCGCTGCGCTTCTACACGGACGTGCTGGGCTTCGTGAAGAAGAACGACGTCCCGATGGGCGAGCACAGCTGGCTGACCGTGGTCTCGCCGGAGGACCCGGACGGCGTCGAGCTCGTGCTCGAGCCGGGCGACCACCCCGCGGTCCGGCCGTTCAAGGAGGCGCTCGTCGCCGACGGCATCCCGTGGACCTCGTTCGCCGTGGCCGACGTCCACGCGGAGTTCGACCGGCTGAAGGGGCTCGGCGTCACCTTCACCCAGGAGCCCGCCGACATGGGGACGGTGACCACGGCGGTCTTCGACGACACCTGCGGCAACCTCATCATGATCGCCGCGCAATAGCGGTCAGGCGGGCAGGAGCACCCGGTCGGGGCCAGGAACCCGGACCAGCGCCGCTCCGTAGGCCGCCAGTCCGAGGAACAGCCACGCCGGAGGGTGCGGCAGGGGCCAGCCGGCCTCGGTCAGGATCCCGGCCAGGACGGCGACCGGAACGGACGCCAGGCTGGCGAGCGGCGCCCACCGGGGCAGCAGCCGGCGACCGAGGACGACGACGGCGAAGACGACCAGGGCCAGGAGCAGCACCGGCAACGCCACGGACGAGGCCGTGATCACCCAGGCCTGGTCGGCGTAGATGCTGTCCAGGCGTGCGCTCGCGGCCGCCGGCGTCAGCCCGCGGTCCAGGGTCGCCTCGACCACGCTGTACGGGCCGGCTCCGACGACGGTGGTGGCGGCGAGGAGGCCGGCCGCGACCGCCGGCACCCGCTGTCCATCCCGAGCCAGCGACCGGGCCCACGGGAGCAGTCCGGCGGCGAGCGCGAGGATGGCGAGCACCTTCGCGACGTGCACCGGTCCGTTGAGCCAGAACGCCCGGACGTCGGGGCTGTAGGGGCCGGTCACGACCTCGAGTGCAGTCGTCGCGGCGATCCCGAGGGCGCCGCCGGTGATCAGGATGGACGGTCGGGGACGGAACACGGTGGCCTCCAGGCTCTGGACGATCGATCCCCGGAAGCCTCGACGCGTCGCCGTCCGCCGGGATCCCGGCCAACCTCCCGATCCTCTGTGGCCGGCCACAACGGACGCGGGGGCCCATCCCGTCGACGGCAGCCGTTCCACAGCGAGAATGACGCCGTGGGGACCCCGGCACGGGCAGCGACGGTGGTGGGTGCTGGCTGCGCGTTCGCCCTGCTGCTCTCGCCCTCGTACCTGCCGGCGGGTACGGATGTGGTCGTCACGGGCGTCCTGCCCCTCAGCTTCTTCGCCGCGGGAGTCCTGGCTCGGGTCCTGCGGCCCGGCCATTCGGTGGGCGACGGTCTGCTGGCGGTCGGCGTGCTCCACCTCGCCGCGATCAGCGGGGCGCTGCTGGGCACACGCGTGTCCGGCGTCGCGGCGGTACTGGTCGCCGAGGCGTCAGCCGTCCTCTACGCCCTGGGCTTCGTCGCACTGCTCGACCTGCTGGTCCGGTACCCGACCGGCCGGCACGCCTGGCGCGCCGTCGGCCCGCTCGTCCTGAGCGCCGCGGTGCTGGCGACGGTCGTGGCCGCGCTCGCCGTCCTGGGCGGTCGGGAGGCGCCCTCGGTGCTGGGCCTGGAGGGCGACCCCAACCCCGTGCACGTGCCGGCGCTGAGCCCGTTCTCGGCCGGGGTTGCGGCCATCGCGCTCCTGCCGGTCGCCGGCGTCGTCCTGCTGCTCGCCCGCTACGCCTCCGCCACCGAGCAGGACCGCGCCCAGATGCGCTGGCCGATCGGCACCGCGGCGCTCACGGCCGCCGGGCTGCTGACCACCGGTCTGGCGGAGGACGCACTGGGCCCCGGCACGCAGACGGCTGTGTTCGTCACCGCAGGGGCGGCGCTGCCGGTGTCCTTCCTCGTCGGCCTACTGCGGCACACCGAGGAGGCCGATCGGCTGGCCGCCGTCGAGGCGTCCCGCGCGCGCCTCGCCGAGGTGGCCGACGCGGAGCGACAGCGCATCGAACGCGACCTGCACGACGGTGCCCAGCAGCGGATCCTCGCCCTTCTCACTCGGGTGGAGCTGGCCCGCGGGGGGGTCGACGGGGGTGGTGCACTCGACGTGGAACTGCAGGGCATCTCCGCCGAGCTCCGGTCGGTGCACCGGGAGCTGCGGGAACTGGCCCGCGGCGTCTACCCGGCGACGCTCACCGACCACGGCCTCGCCGAGGCCATCCGCTCCGCGCTGGGGCGTCTGCCCGTACCGGCCCAGCTGGCGGTCACGCCCGGCGTCGAAGGCCGACGTTTCCCGGTCGCCGTCGAGGGTGCGGCCTACTTCGTGGTCCTGGAGGGGCTGGCCAACACGTTGAAGCACGCCGGCGACGCGGAAGTACGGGTCAGGCTCGACGCGACCGACGACGTGCTCCGGGTCACCGTCGCCGACAGCGGCCGGGGCTTCGACCGGCCGGTCGACGGCACGGGACTTCTCGGGCTCCGCGACCGCGTCGCCGCCGCGGGCGGATCGCTGGACGTCGACGGCCGTCCTGGCACGGGGACGACGCTCCGCGCGCTGCTGCCCGCGGTGGGCCGTGCCGGTGGGTGATGCCTCCGGTGGACTGCGGGTGGTGATCGCAGAGGACAACTACCTCGTCCGGGAGGGCGTCCGTCGACTGCTGGAGTCGACGGGAGAGGTCGCCGTACTGGCCGCCGTCCCGACCGCGAACGAACTGGTGGGCGCTGTCGACGAGCTCTTCCCGGACGCGGTGCTCACCGACATCCGGATGCCTCCCGACCACTCGACGGAGGGGATCCGAGCGGCGCACGCAATCCGCTCGTCGCACCCCGGCACGGGAGTGGTCGTGCTCTCCCAGCACGCCGATGCCGGGTACGTGCTCGACCTGCTCCAGCACGGCGCCGAGGGCCTCGGCTACCTGCTCAAGGAGCGGATCGGCGACCGGGACCAGCTCGTGTCCGCGCTGCGGGAGACCGCCCGGGGCGGATCGGTCATCGACCCGGTCCTGGTGGACGCCCTGGTCGGCCGGCGCCGGCTCGAGCGCTCCTCGGGGCTCGCGGACCTCACGGAGCGGGAGCTCGAGGTCCTGCGCGCCATGGCCCAGGGCATGTCGAACACCGCGATCGCGGGGACGCTGTTCCTGTCGGAGTCCTCGATCGAGAAGCACGTGAGCGCCATCTTCGCGAAGCTCGGCCTCGCCGAGGAGCCGCGGCTCCACCGTCGGGTGGCGGCCGTGGTCACCTATCTGCGCGCCACGGGCAGCTGATCGCCGCCCAGTAGCGGTCAGCCGTCGCGCGTCTCCGGCTCGCCCTGGGCCAGGGCCGCCTCGGCCTGCGCGGGGTCGTAGGCGCAGGCGTCCCCGACGTCCGTCGCCGGGTCGGCGGCGGGCGCCGGGGCGGCGGGGTCGGTGGTGCCGGGCGCGGGCGATTCCGCCGTCCCCCCGTTCTCCCCGGCCGGTGGTGCGCTCGCCGGCGCGGGGTCGATCGCCTGCTGCACGATCTGCCGCATCTGGTCGTAGTCCGGGTACGCCGGGTCGATCACCGAGGCGTCGAAGACCACGCTCCGCACGTCGGCCTCCTGGACGATGAACGCCAGGTCCACGAAGTCGTCGAGCGCCGAGCGCGGGATGTCGGTGCGCACGATGTCCTGCGTCGTCGCCGCGAGCTCCTGGTACTGCCGGAGCAGGGTCACCGGGTCGGCGGCGTCGATGATCGCGTCGATCGCGCACCGCTGGCGGGCCATGCGGTCGTAGTCGGTGAGCCCGAACCGCCCACGGGCGAAGGCGAGGGCGGTCGCGCCGTCCAGCTTCTGGTCCGGTCCGGGCGCGATGTAGGCGTCCGGCAGCGAACCGGTGCCCGGGTCACCACCGACCGGGACGTAGTAGTTGACGTTGACCGTGATGCCGCCGAGGGCGTCGACCAGCCGGCTGAAGCCGTCGAGGTTGACCAGCACGTAGTAGTCGATGTCCAGCCCGAGCGCCTCGCCGACGCCGAGCTTGAGGAAGTCCGCGCCGGGATTGTCGGTCGGGCCCAGGATGTCGGGGTAGGCCTCCGGTCCGTTCCGGTAGACGGCGTTGAGCAGGCTCTCGCTCTCGTCACCGGCCTCGAAGCCGTCGGGGTAGACCTCCGCCAACGGGCTGTCGGCCGGGAACGGCAGGTCCTCCAGGTTGCGGGGGAGGCTGACCAGTGTCGTGTCGCCGGACTCGGTGTCGATGCTCGCCACGATCACCGTGTCGGTGCGGACGCCCTCGCGTCCCTCGCCGCCGTCCCCGCCGAGCAGCAGGACGTTGACCCGCTCCTTCGAGCCGAACGGGTTTGGGCTGTCGACCACGGTCGCCGACTCGCCGTCGTCGGAGAAGACCCCGGCGATGAGGTCGCGCTGGGTGGCCGCGACGCGGGCGACCATGAACGCCGGGGCGCCGATCGCCAGGACGAGGAGGCCGACGACGACGGCGCCCAGCAGATGTCTGCCGCGCGACACCCGGGGCGGCAGCAGCATCCGGTACCCGGCGACGACCACCACGATCCAGAGCAGCGCGACGAGGGCGATCCCGCCGACGATCCAGAACAGCCAGCCGGTGTCGACCGAGGCCCGGAGGACAGATCGACGTCCGCCGGTGGCCAGCCACACGCCGCCGGCGACCAGCAGGAGGAAGACCACGAGGGTGACGGCGCCGAGCTTGCGGCGGCCGGCCGCCAGGAAGGCCGTGCCGGGGACGACCGCACCGAGCGCGGTCAGGCCGAGTACCGAGCCGAAGCCGCGCGATGCCCTGCGACGACCCGGTGGGGGCACCCGGGGAGGGACGGGAACGGGCTGCGTCGCGTCGTCGCTCACGCGCCGTCCGCCGCGTGGGGCCGCCAGGTCATCGGACCATGATCGCACCGTTCCGATTCCTGGGCGTTCGCTGGACGGATCCCCGCATCGTGACCCCTCCCGTCAGTGCCGGTCGCCCAGCACGGGAGCCAGTTCGTTCTCCACGAGGGTGAGCGCCGAGGCGATCGCCATGTGCATGTCGAGGTACTTGTACGTGCCGAGCCGGCCGCCGAACCAGACACCGCGTTCCGCTCGAGCCAGCTCCCGGTAACGGGTCAGCCGCTCCCGGTCGCCGGCGGCGTTCACCGGGTAGTAGGGCTCGTCGCCGACACCGGCACTGCGGGAGTACTCGCGGAGGATCACCGTCCGGTCGGACGGGTGATCCCGTTCGGGATGGAAGTGCCGGAACTCGTGGATGCGGGTCCACGGCACGTCCTCGTCGGCGTAGTTCATCACCGGCGTGCCCTGGAAGTCACCGATCGGCAGGACCTCCTGGTCGAAGTCGAGCGGCCGCCACGACAACGGCCCCTCGCAGTGGTCGAAATAGCGGTCGAGCGGCCCGGTGAAGACCACCGGCACGCCGGCCGGCAGGTCCTCGCGCACCTCGAAGAAGTCGGTGTCCAGTCGCACGTCGATCAGGTCCGACTCCGCCATCCGCGTCAGCCAGTGGGCATAACCGTCGACCGGCAGCCCCTCGTAGGTGTCGGTGAAGTAGCGGTTGTCGAAGGTGTACCGCACGGGCAGCCGGGTGATGACGTCCGCGCTGAGCTCGCGCGGGTCCACCTGCCACTGCTTCGCGGTGTAGCCCCGGACGAAGGCCTCGTAGAGGGGCCGCCCGATGAGCGAGATCGCCTTCTCCTCCAGGTTCGCGGCCTGCGCGCCAGCGACCTCGGCGGACTGCTCGCGCACCAGCGCGCGGGCGTCCTCCGGTGACAGGTGGCGGCCGAAGTACTCGCAGATCGTGGCCAGGTTGATCGGCATGGGGTAGACGCGGTCCTTGAAGACCGTGAACACCCGGTGCTGGTAACCGGTGAAATCGGTGAACCGGTTGACGTACTCCCACACCCGCCGGTTCGAGGTGTGGAACAGGTGCGCGCCGTACCGGTGGACCTCGATGCCCGTGGTGGGCTCCCGTTCCGACCAGGCGTTGCCGCCGAGGTGGCTGCGCCGCTCGAGCACCAGCACGCGTCTGCCCATCGTGCGGCTGATCGTCTCGGCGACCGTCAGCCCGTAGAGGCCGGATCCCACGACGATCAGGTCGGGGTCGCCCCACCGCGCGGTCATGAGCGCAGCGTCCGGGCGGTGGGGCAGGGCGCCTCGGTGCGGCAGGTCGGGCAGCGCTCCTCGCCGTCCCCGGTCGGGGGATGCAGCAGCATGGCCGCGGAGATGCGCCCCAGCAGCGGCGCCCTCAGGAACGGCGTGGCGGAGGTGACTGCGGCCTCGGCCAGTTGCAGGACACCGGGGCCGGTCAGCCTGAGCCGGCCGAGGGCCGGGTCCTGCAAGCCGGCCAGGGCCGCGTCCACGCCGTATCCGTGGGCCCGTTCCAGATCCTCCGGCAGAGCCGGGGGTGCCGGAGGGCCGTCGGCAGCGGTCATGCGGGGGTCCCGATACCCGACGAGGCGACCGATCCGGTGGTGCCTGCCTCGATCAGGGCGGCCATCTCCCTGGCGATGACGTCCCACTCGTGCCGCCGGGCTATCGGCCGGAGCCGCCGGTCCCGCTCCGCGCGGGAGTGGCCGAGGACGTGGCGGCAGGCGGCGGCGAAGCCGGCGGCGTCGTCCGCCAGGTGGACCACGCCGTCGTAGTCGGCCACGACGTCGGGCACCCGGGTGGACACGACCGGAAGGCCCGCGGCGAGGTACTCGAGGGTCTTCGTGGGACTGATCGCCCTGGTGGCCTCGTTGAGCGCGAAAGGCATCAGGGCCACGTCGAACCCGGCCATCACGGCCGGCAGCTCGTCGTAGGTGACCATGCCCGGGTACTCGAGATTCGGCGCATGGGGGAGGGTGGCAGGGTCGATCTTCGCCACCGGGCCGACGACCCGGATCGTCCAGTCCGGGAGCGCCGAGGCGAGTCCTTCCAGCAGCCCGAGGTCCAACCGCTCGTCGAGGACGCCTACGTAACCCGCCACCTTCCGCCGACGGCCCCGGTCGCGCAGCTTCCGTGACCTCGCGTAGTGGGCCGTCTCCACGCCGCTGGGGAAGAGGTGGACCTCCCCGTTCCGGTGGGACCGCACGGACCGGTGCAGCGAGCGCCCGCCGGCGAAGACGACGTCCGCCTCGGCCAGCGCGCGCCGCTGTCGCAGCCGGAGGCCCTCAGGCGCCCGGAGGAAGG
>NZ_SPQM01000324.1 GCF_004570345.1 Blastococcus sp. CT_GayMR20
TCTCGCGGATGCTGCCGGTCGCCCGGGCCCTGCGCGAGCAGGTGCACTGGGCCGAGGTGTCCCGGGCCGTGGCCGACAACGACTTCGCGGTGGTGTTCCTCGACCTGCTCGACCGGCTCGACGTCGTCCCGCGCGCCAGCGCGGCCTGAGGCCGCCCGGGGGAATCTCCGCGTCCCCTGTCGGGGGCCGGCGGTTAACCTGTCGGCGAGCGGCCCCGTGCCGGAGACGAGCAACCGAGGGATCAACGTGCCCACCGGCAAGGTCAAGTGGTTCAACCCGGAGAAGGGTTTCGGCTTCCTCGCGCGAGAGGACGGCCCGGACGTCTTCGTCCACAAGGACGCCCTCCCGTCCGGGACGTCGGAGCTCAAGCCGGGTCAGCGCGTGGAGTTCGGGATCGTGGCCGGCCGGCGGGGCGACCAGGCCCTGCAGGTGCGCATCCTCGACCCGCTGCCCTCGGTGGCCGCGACGGTGGCCGCGCAGACCCGGAAGAAGCCGGACGACCTGGTGCCGATCATCGAGGACCTCATCAAGCTCCTGGACGACGTCGGCGAGGGGCTGCGCCACGGCCGGCACCCGGACCGCGCCGAGTCGCGCAAGGTCGCGTCGGTGCTGCGCGCCGTCGCCACCGACCTGGAGAGCTGAAAAGGACCCCGTCCTCCCCACCCCTCGCACGCTCGGGGCGGTGCCCTGGACCGGGCCTAACCGCCGGCGCGGATGAAGCCGACCGGCCAGGCGCCGGAGAACTCGCCGCAGTCCCCGCCCTTGTCCTCGACGACCACGAGGTAGAAGGCCGGCGGGACGACGTCGGACGTCGTGATCTCGTCGTAGGTCGTCGTCCCCTGGTCGACGTCGACCGTGCCCAGCCGCTCCTCGAGCGTCTCGTCGAAGACCTGCACGCTCCAGCCCTGCTCGGCGACCGAGTCCGGCACGGTGA
>NZ_SPQM01000325.1 GCF_004570345.1 Blastococcus sp. CT_GayMR20
ATCGCCGGGCACCTCGACGTCCTCACCTACATCAGCGAGTACACCCGCGGCCGGCTGGCGCCGGCGCTCGCGGACCGCACCCGCATGGCGCAGCTGTCACCCGGGGTGGACGTCGACCGGTTCACCCCCGACGCCGACGGCGCGACGGTGCGGGAGAGGCACGGCCTCGGCGACGCCCCGGTCGTCGTGTGCGTCTCCCGGCTGGTCGCCCGCAAGGGCCAGGACGTCCTGGTGGCCGGCTGGCACCGGGTCCTGCAGCGCCACCCCGGCGCACGGCTGCTCCTGGTCGGCAGCGGCCCCGCCGAGGCGGCGCTCCGGCGCGCCGTGGCCGGCCGGGGACTGGGGGAGTCGGTGGTGTTCGCCGGGCCGGTCGCGGTCGAGGAACTGCCGGCGTACTACGCGGCCGGCGACGTCTTCGCGATGCCCTGCCGCACCCGTCGTGCCGGCCTCGACGTCGAGGGCCTCGGCATGGTCTTCCTGGAGGCCGCCGCGTGCGGCCGGCCGGTGGTGGCCGGGACGAGCGGGGGTGCGCCGGAGACGGTCCGCGAGGGCGTCACGGGGCACGTCGTGGAGCCGCGGTCACCCGGCGCCGTCGCGGACACCCTGGCCCGCCTCCTCGACGATCCCGGCCGGGCACGGGAGATGGGCCGCGCCGGCCGCGCCTGGGCGGAGCAGCGCTGGTCCTGGACGACGATCGCCGCCACGTTCGAGGACCTGCTCGACGAGCCATGAGTCCGGACACGGCAGAGCCCCGCCCCGCGGTTCGCGGGACGGGGCTCGGCCGGTTCGTTCAGCGGGCGTAGAGGCCCTCGACGTCGGCGTCGAACTCCTTCATGACGACGGAGCGCTTGAGCTTGAGGCTCGGCGTCAGCATCCCGTTGTCCTCGGTGAAGTCCGTGCCGAGGATCGTGAACTTCTTGATGGCCTCGGCGT
>NZ_SPQM01000036.1 GCF_004570345.1 Blastococcus sp. CT_GayMR20
CGGCTCCTCGACGGCCAGCTGCCGGTACACCTCGTGCACGAAGGGATTGGCATCCCGGTAGGTGTGCTGGGGCGCCAGCCCGTACAGGGGGACCTCCACCCGCACGCCGGCGTCCGCCAGCCGCCCGATCAGCGCCCAGTGCTGCGGTGCGATGCCACTGATGTAGGCCCCGCCGTGCAGGTAGACCGCCGCACGGCCCGAGCCCGTCCACGGCCGGACGGTCCAGACCGGGAACCCACCGACGGCCCGGCAGGTCACGTCGTGCCGGGTGGTGAGCTTCTTCGGCGGCGGGGCCTCCACCTTGGGCGCGGCGATCCGGCGTCGTCCCCGCTCGGGTGTCGCGTACGCGCTTGCGGGTCACCCGCAGGAACAGGCCGACCGCGGTCATCTGCCAGCTCACGCGGGTCACTCAACCACGGCCGGCGCGATCAGCCGGAAGGCTTCCAGTTCCACGTCGTACCAGCGACGGAAGAGGCCGAGCGGCTGCATGCCCAGCCGGGCGCAGACCGCCAGGGACGCCGCGTTGCCGGGTCGGACGACGGCGTAGACCTCCGGCAGCCCGGCGTCGAAGCCGCGCTCGATGACCGCGCGAGCCGCCTCCGTCGCGTACCCGTGCCCCCAGCAGTCCGGGTGCAGGTGCCAGCCGACCTCGACCTCGCCGACGCCGTGGGGCAGCGGCTTGAACAGGACCGTCCCGGCCACCACGCGGTCCGGGAGCTCGATCGCCCAGCAGCCGAACCGCGCGTCCAGATCGTGCACCCGCGCCCACCGGGCGACCAGCTCAGGAGGCGCAACGGACGGCGTCCCGCCCAGCCAGCGGCTCACCTCGTCCCGGCCGTAGAGATCGGCCAGCCGGGCGAGATCCGCGGGCGCCGTCGTCCACGCCCGAAGGCGCAGCCGCGCGGTGCGCAGCTCCTCCATCGCCGGTGGCTACCCCGGGACCGGGCGAGGACCACACGGCACCGCTCAGTTGAGCAGGTCCGCCGCCGACGCTGCCCGGGACGACGCGGCCTTCAGCTCCGCAGCCACCGGATCGTGCTCCCGCTCGGCCCACCACGACTGCCCGCTCGCCGGCAGCGTCGCGATCGGGTCGTAGTAGGTGTACCGCCGGTCGAGCGCCGCCTCGTCGGTGCGCTCGATCCCCGTGCGGTAGTTCTTCGTCCAGTAGCTGATGCCCCGCTCGCGGTCGTACTCGGCGACCTGGTGCACCCAGCGCTTCCCGACGTAGGGCACATCGCAGACGATCCGAGGTGTCGCGAACCCGGGCAGGTAGCCCATGACGTCGTGCTGCAGTGTCTGGGCCTGGGCCAGCGAGACCCGCCAGTGCTCGGCGCTGGGGATCATGTCGCACATGTAGAAGTAGTAGGGGGTGATCCCCGCACCGTCGAGCAGCGCGAAGCAGAGGTCGAGCAGCTGCGTCGCCGAGTCGTTGACGCCCCTCAGGAGCACGCCCTGGTTGCGGACGTCGCGCACACCGGCGCCGAGCATCGCCTGGGCGGCCTCGGCCACCAGCGGCGTCACCGACTGGGCGGCGTTGACGTGCGTGTGGACGGCGAGGGACACGCCGCGGGCCCGGGCGGTCGTGGCCAGTCGTGTCATGCCCTCGACGACGTCGTCCTGGAGCCAGTGCTGGGGGAGACCCATCAGCGCCTTGGACGCCAGCCGGATGTCGCGGACCGACTCGATCTCCAGCAGGCCGGCCACGAACGCCTCCAGGTTCTTGAACGGCAGGTTGGCGACGTCGCCGCCGGAGACGACGACGTCGCGGACGCCGGGGGTCGCCCGCAGGTAGGCGAGCATCTCCGCCTGCCGGTCCACCGGCTTGAGCTCGAACTTCAGCTTGGGGACGGCGGGCGTCGAGTTGCCCACCAGGTCCATGCGCGTGCAGTGGCCGCAGTACTGCGGGCAGGTGGACAACAGCTCGGCGAGCACCTTGGTCGGGTACCGGTGGGTCAGCCCCTCGACGGCCCACATCTCGTGCTCGTGCAGCGAGTCGCGCGCGGCGTACGGGTGGCTCGCCGCCGCGCCCGGCAGCCGGTCCGACGCCACGGGCAGCATGTAGCGGCGCACCGGGTCCGCGAGCATCGCGGCCGTCGTCGGCACGTGCGCAGGCACCATCGTGTTGAGCATCTGCGGGGGCATCAGGAGTGACATGGTCGCCCGGCCGGCCTGGTCGGCCTCGACGTCGGCGTAGAAGGACTCGTCGAGCAGGTCGCCGTAGACCCCCCGGAGCTGCCGGAGGTTCTTCACGCAGTTGGTGCGCTGCCACTGGGCGCTGCGCCACTGCTCCCCGGTCACCTCGGCGAAACCGGGCAGCCGACGCCAGTCGGGCTCGACGAGCTCGCGCGCCGCATACTCGTAGGGCTGTTCGAGCACGGTGCTCCCCTCCTTGGCTCGGCGCTGCGGTTCTCCGCACCACGGGTGAGCCTACGGGAGAATCTTCGGCATTTCGCGCTCGACGCGATAGGTTCTTCTGCACCGAACGGGTGAGACGGGAGAGACGCGTGCGCACAGCGGCAGAACGGGCACTCGGCGTGCATCGCGTGCTCGACCCCCCGGGCGTCCTGCCCCAGGCGGCCCAGCGGCTCGACGCCGACCCGGCGATCGCGCTGGACGAGGTCCGCATCGCCGTGGAGCGGCTCAACCTCGACGCCGCGTCCTTCCGTCAGCTCTCCGAGGCGCACGGTGGTGACGGCGACGCCGTACGGGCCGCCGTCCTGGAGATCGTGCGGACTCGCGGCAAGATGCAGAACCCGGTCACCGGGTCCGGCGGCATGCTCATGGGCGTCGTCGATGCCGTCGGCCCGGAGTCGCCTCTCGGGCTGGTCGTCGACCAGCGGGTGGCCACCCTCGTCTCGCTGAGCCTGACCCCGCTGTGGATCACCGACGGCCTCGACCGGTGGGACGGCCGGTCCGAGCAGGTGCCGGCACACGGCACGGCGATCCTCTTCGCCCGCTCCATCGCCGCCGTGCTGCCCGACGACCTGCCCGACGCGGTGGCGCTCGCCGTCCTCGACGTGTGCGGGGCACCGGCCCTCACCGCGCGGGTCGTCGAGCGGACCGGCGCGCGGTCGGTCGCCGTCCTCGGGGCGGCGGGCAAATCCGGCTGCCTCAGCCTGGCCGCCGCGGCGGCCGCCGGGGCCCAGGACCTCACCGGTCTCGTCCGGAACGAGTCCGAGGCCGCCGCCCTGCGCGCAGCCGGGCTGGCGGACCGCGTCGTCGTCGCCGACGCCACCGACCCGCTGGCCGTCGCGGCCGCCGTCGGCACCCCGGCCGACCTGACCGTCGTCTGCGTCGACGTGCCCGGCGCGGAACACGGCGCCGTACTCGCGACGGCCGACGGGGGCACCGTGGTCTTCTTCTCCATGGCCACCTCCTTCCCGGCGGCGGCACTCGGTGCGGAGGGAATGGCGGCGGACGTGACCATGCTGGTCGGCAACGGCTACACGCCCGGCCACGCCGCCCTCGCCCTGGATCTCTACCGCTCGAACCCCGGCGTCCGGGCCCTCGTCGATCCGCGCGTGACCGGATGCTGATCTCCGACATCACCATCGGGGACCGCTCCGGCCGGGCGGTGCACGTCGTCGACGGCCGGATCGCGTGGGTCGGCGACGCCGCCGACGCACCGGCCGCCGACCGCGTGGTCGCGGGGGAGGGGGCGCTGCTCACCCCGGCGTTCGTCGACTCCCACGTGCACGCCACGGCGACCGGGCTGGCCCTCAGCGGGCTCGACCTCCACTCGAGCTCGAGCCTCGCTGCGGCGACGACGTCCGTCGCTGAGCACGTCCGCCGCACCCCGACGGGCATCGTGCTGGGCACCGGGTGGGACGAGACCGGCTGGCCGGAGGGACGGGGACTCACCCGGGCCGACCTCGACGCGGTCGTCGGCGACCGGCCGGCCTACCTGGCGCGGGTGGACGTCCACTCCGCGACGGTCTCGACCGCCCTCCTGGACCTCGTCCCCGGCATTGCCGAGCTGCCCGGCTGGTCCGCCGAGGGGCAGCTCCGGCTCGACGCCCACCACGCGGCCCGGCAGGCCGCCTACGGGGCGATCGGCCCCGAGCAGCGGCGGACGGCGCAGCGGGCGACCCTCGACACCGCCGCCGCGCTGGGCATCGGCAGCGTCCACGAGATGGCCGGCCCGGAGGTCTCCAGCGCCGACGACCTGGCCGCCCTGCTCGAGCTGGCCGCCGGACCGGGACCGCGCGTGCTCGGCTACTGGGGCGAGCTCGCCGAGCGCGGCGGGCTGGCGCTGGTCGGGGAGCTCGGGCTGGCCGGCGCCGGGGGAGACCTGTTCTGCGACGGCGCGTTCGGCTCGCACACCGCCGCACTCGGCAACGGTCCCTACGCCGACCGGCCGGACACCGCCGGCACACTCCGCTTCGCGACCGGTCAGCTCGCCCACCACGTCCGGGCCTGCACGCTCGCGGGCATCCAGGCCGGGTTCCACGTCATCGGGGACGCCGCGGTCGCGCAGGTCATCTTCGCCGTCGAGACCGTCGCCGCCGAGCTCGGGCGGCCCGCCGTCCGAGCGTGCCGGCACCGCCTGGAGCACGTGGAGATGATCGACCGGCCCGACATCGAGCGGCTGTCCGATCTGGGCATGGTCGCGAGCGTCCAGCCGGCCTTCGACGCCGCGTGGGGCGGGGACGCCGGCATGTACGCCGAGCGGCTGGGCGTCCACCGGGCGCTCGCGACCAACCCGTTCGCCGCGATGGTCGACGCGGGTGTGGCGGTCGCCCTCGGCAGCGACGCACCCGTGACCCCGCTGGACCCGTGGGGCGGCGTGCACGCGGCGGTCGACCACCGCACCCGTTCGTCGGCCCTGCGCCCGTTCGACGCCTTCGACGCCGCCACGCACGGGGGCTGGTACGCCGCCCGGGCCGAGCACCCCGACGGTCCGCTCGCCGTCGGCGCCCCTGCGGACCTCGCGCTCTGGGCCACCGCGGACACCCTGTCCGGCCTCCTGGACGAACGGTCGCGCCCCGCGTGCCGCCTGCTCGTCGTCGACGGCGAGCCGATCGGAGACCTCCCATGACCACCCTGTCGCTCGATCCCGCGCTGGTCGCCCGCGCCCGGCAGCTCGCTGCGCTCGCCGCGCGGCCGGTGATCGACCTGGCGCACCGGCACACCACCGTGTCCGTCGAGCGGGCCGTGCTGCGGCTCGCCGGGCTGACGGGCACCGACCCGGTGACGGGGGAGGGTGCGCCCGGGGTCGGTGGGGTGGGTGGCAACCCAGTGGACCGCGTGCCCTGGGTGAATCGCGTGGTCGACGCCGTCCGCGACCAGGTCGGCCTGGAGTCGGGCGTCGCGCTGCCGGTCTGGCACGCCCTCGCGTCGGGGAAGTCCCTGCAGGGACTGGCCGAGGACGTCGGGGCCGGGACCGCCCGCTTCGAGATCCCGACGGGCGCCGACGCCGACCGCGCCCGCGAGGCAGCCCGGGACGCCGCGGCCGCCGGCATCGCCCGCATCGACGCCAACCGGCGCCGGCGCGAGGAGCTGGTGTCCAGGCACGGCGACCCGCCCCGCCGTCCCTGGATCTACCTCATCGTCGCGACCGGGGACATCCACGAGGACATCCCGCAGGCCCAGGCCGCCGCGCGGGCCGGGGCCGACGTCATCGCCGTCATCCGGTCCACCGGGCAGTCGCTGTTGGACTACGTGCCCGAGGGCGCCACCCGCACCGGCTACGCCGGCACGTACGCCACCCAGGAGAACTTCCGGCTCATGCGGGCGGCGCTGGACGAGGTCAGCGCCGAGCTCGGCCGCTACGTCCGGCTGACCAACTACGCGTCCGGACTGTGCATGCCGGAGATCGCCGTCCTGGCCGGGCTGGAGCGGCTGGACATGATGCTCAACGACGCGATGTACGGGATCCTCTTCCGCGACATCAACCCGCGGCGCACCTTCGTCGACCAGCGGTTCAGCCGGATGGTGCACGCCCGCGCGGGGATCATCATCAACACCGGCGAGGACAACTACCTGACCACCGCCGACGCCGTCGACGAGGCGCACACCGTCACGGTCAGCCAGCTGCTCAACGAGACGCTGGCCAAGGAGGCGGGCCTGGAGGACTGGCAGCTCGGTCTCGGGCACGCCTTCGAGATCGATCCCGACCGCCCGGAGTCCTTCCGGCTGGAGCTGGCGCACGCGCTGCTGGCCCGGTCGCTGTTCCCCGACGCACCGCTGAAGTGGATGCCGCCGACGAAGCACATGACCGGCGACGTCTTCCGCGGCTACCTGCTCGACGGCTTCTTCAACCTCGCCGGCGCGCTCACCGGCCAGGGGATCCTGCTGGTCGGGATGATGACCGAGGCCGTGGTCACCCCGTGGCTGTCCGACCGCGACCTGGCGCTGCGCAACGTCCGCTACGTGCTGAACTCCGCGGGCAACCTGGCCGAGGACTTCGCGCCGCCACCCGGCGGCTTCATCGACCGGCGGGCCGACACCGTGCTGCGCGAGGCCGTCGACCTGCTCGGCCGCATCGCCGACCACCCCGAGGGGCTGATCCAGGCGATCGCCGACGGCACCTTCGGCATCACCAAGCGGCCCCCGGACGGCGGCAAGGGACTCGACGGCGTCGTCGCCACCGGGCCCGACGCGTTCAACCCGGCGCTGGAGCTGCTCGAGGCGAAGGAGACCGCAGATGCCTGACGGGAGCATCGTCCGGCCCTACGGCGACACCACCGGCGACGGCATGGTGCAGACGTCGTTCACGCTGCCAGTGCCGGCCGGCCCGAGGGCCGAGGGCGCCGCCCTGCAGCTGGCGAACAAGATGGGCATCGAGCCGGCGATGGTCGTGCACAGCCACGCCATCGACGCCGGCTACACGTTCTTCGTCGTCTACGGCAGCGTCAAGCACCTCGTCGACCTCGACGCCGTCGTCGTCGAGGAGCGCGCCTACCCGCTGCTGTCCTCGTCGGAGATCAACGGCGCCATCCGGGCAGGCCTCAACCGCAAGATGGTCGTCCTCGGGGCGTGCATCGGCACCGACGCCCACACCGTCGGCATCGACGCGATCCTCAACGTGAAGGGCTTCGCGGGGGAGAAGGGCCTGGAGTACCTCCGCGAGATGGCGGTGACGAATCTCGGCGCCCAGGTGACGGTGCCCGAGCTGGTCACGAGGGCGCGCACCGCCCGAGCCGACGCCGTCCTCGTGTCCCAGGTCGTCACGCAGAAGGACGCGCACCTGCGCAACACCCGCGAGCTCGCCGCCGCGTTCCGCGAGGCGATGGGGGAGTCCCGGCCCCTGCTGGTCGTCGGCGGCCCCCGCTTCGAGCCCGCCATGGCCGCGGAGCTCGGTGTCGACAAGGTCTTCGGCCGGGGGACGACGCCCGGCGAGGTCGCCAGTTACCTCATCTCCGCCCTCCTACCGGAAGCGAGCTCCGCATGACCGACCCACGTCTGGGCCTCACCGTCACCCACCGCCGCTACGTGCCCTACGCGCACGCCCACTACGGCGGAGCGCTGGTCGACGGCGCCTACACGCTCGGCCTGTTCGGCGACGTCGCCACCGAGGTCGCGATCGTCATGGACGGCGACGAGGGCCTGCTCGCCGGCTACTCCGAGGTGCGGTTCCTGGGTCCGGTGCGTGCCGGCGACGTCCTGGAGGCCACCGTCGAGGTGGTGCGCGTGGGCCGTCGCAGCCGTGAGCTGCGCTGCACCGCGCAGGTCGTGGCCCGCGCCGAGCCGGAGCGCGGTCCGTCCGCCGCCCGGGTCCTCGAGCCGCCGCTGCCGGTCGTCGAGGCGACCGCGACCCTCGTCGTACCCGGGCCTTGACGGGGCAATAACGATTCAGTCACAGTAGCTCCCGCAGTCACCGTAAGTGCCGACGCCGACGCGGACGGTTCTTACAGTCGCTGCAGTTCCATCCGGGAGCACCGGCGCGCGCTCCTCCGGATCGAGTCGTACGGCCCCCGGTCACACCGGACCGAGGGGGCGGCGGCCTGCCCGGGGGAGGCGGACCGGCGATTCCGGCGGAGCCCGTCGAGGATCCGTGTCATCAGACAACGGTCGCTCCGGTCGTGCCCAGCGACCGGACGTCCGGCCCGAAGATGCGGCGATTCCGCGAGGCGTCCGCCGGCGCTGACCCGGTTGGGGGATCGACGCTGAGAGGACCCCGTCCTCCCCACCCTTCGCACGCTCAGGGTGGGACCCGGGACGCGGCCATACCGAGGTGGGATGCTGGGTCGGGACCGCGGCAGTGGCGCGGCGGTCCGGACCCCGTCCGACCGGCACGGGGCGGCGGTTCCGGGAGGCTGTGCGTGCCGGCAGGACATGGTGGGCCGGTCACCGGCACGCTCCCACGGCCGGCCGGCCCCTCGTCGTCCCCGCCCCCGGTCCGGGGCGGACGGCGCCGTCCCTGGCGCACGCTGCTCGCGCTGGCGGGCGGGCTCGTGCTGGTCCTCGCCTTCCCCGGCTGGTCGCTGCCGTTCCTCGCGGTGCTCGGCCCCGCGGCACTCGCCCTCGCCGTCCGCGGCGAGCGGTTCCGGTCCGGCCTGTGGCTCGGGCTGGTCTTCGGTCTCGCGTTCTTCGTGCCGCTGCTGTCCTGGAGCGGCACCTACGTCGGCTCCTTCCCGTGGCTGGCGCTCGGCGTCTTCCAGGCCTCCTACCTCGCCCTCCTCGGCGGTGCCTCCGCGCTGACGTCGCGGCTGCGGTGGTGGCCGCTGTGGACGGCGTCCCTGTGGGTCGCGGCCGAGGCCCTGCGCGGGCGGTTCCCGTTCGGCGGCTTCCCCTGGGGACGGCTGGGCTTCAGCCAGACCGACGGCCCGCTGCTCGCCCTGGCGGCCTACGGCGGCGTCCCCCTCGTCAGCTTCGCCGTCGCCCTGATCGGCACGCTGCTGGCCGCGGGGGTCCTCGCCCTGCTCCGTGCCTGGTCCGCCCCCTCGCGCGGCCCCGGACTGCGCTCGGCGGCGGCGGCCCTCGCCGTCGCTCTGGCCGTGCCGCTGGCGGGCGCGCTCGCGTGGCTGCCGCTGCCCGGGCCGTCGCTGACCGAGGGCGGGCCGACGTCGACCGTCGCGATCATCCAGGGCGACGTCCCGCGGGCCGGGCTGGAGTTCAACGCCCAGCGCCGGGCGGTCCTCGACAACCATGTGCAGCGGACCCTCGAGCTGGCGGAGCGGGTGGCAGCGGGGGAGCAGCCCCGACCGGACGTGGTCGTGTGGCCCGAGAACAGCTCCGACATCGACCCGTTCACCAACGCCGACGCGGCCCGGCAGATCGACCGGGCGGCCCGGGCCGTCGACGCGCCGATCCTCGTCGGCGCGGTCGTGGAGGGTCCGGGCGAGTTGATCAGCAACACCGCCGTGGTCTGGGACCCCGTGGACGGCCCGGGCGACACCTACGTCAAGCGCCATCCGGTGCCCTTCGCCGAGTACATCCCGCAGCGTGCGTTCTTCCGCCTGTTCAGCGACAAGGTCGATCTGGTCCGGCGCGACTTCGCCGCCGGCGACGAGGTCGGGGTCCTCGACGTGGGCGGGGTGCGGCTGGGCGACCTCATCTGCTTCGAGGTGGTCTACGACGGACTCACCCACGACGTCGTCGACGGCGGCGCCGGGATGATCGTCGTCCAGACCAACAACGCGACGTTCGGCTACACCGACGAGAGCGAGCAGCAGCTCGCCCTGAGCCGGCTTCGAGCCGTCGAGCACGGCCGCAGCGTCGTCATCGCCGCCACCAGCGGAATCTCCGCGGTCGTCGCCCCCGACGGGTCCGTCGTCCGTTCGACGGAGCTCTTCGAGCCGGCGGTGTTCGTCGAGGAGATCGCCTCGCGCGACTCGAGGACGATCGCGCTCCGGCTGGGGGCCGCACCGGAGTGGGCGCTGACCGCGCTCGGCACCGGCGCCCTGCTCGTCGCCGCGGTGCCCCGGCTGGCGCGGCGACGCACGGCGGCGCCGCGATGAGCGACCGCGTGCTGGTCATCGTGCCGACGTACAACGAGATCGAGAACCTCGGGCGGATCCTGGACCGCCTGCACGCCAGCGTCCCCGGTGCGCACGCGCTGGTGGTCGACGACGGGTCACCGGACGGCACCGGGGAACTGGCCGACGAGCTGGCCGCCGCCGACCCCCGGGTGCACGTGCTCCGGCGGACCGCGAAGAACGGGCTGGGGGCGGCCTACATCGCCGGGTTCCGCTGGGCGCGGGCCAACGGCTTCGACGTGGTCGTGGAGATGGACGCCGACGGCTCGCACTCCCCCGAGCAGTTGCCGCACCTGCTCGCCGCCCTGGAGGACGCCGACCTCGTGCTCGGGTCGCGGTACGTGCCCGGGGGAGAGGTGACCGACTGGCCGGCCCACCGGCTGCTGCTGTCGCGGGCGGGCAACCGCTACACCCGCTGGGCGCTGCGCCTGCCGCTCAGCGACGCGACCGGAGGTTTCCGGGCCGCACGGGCGGAGTTGATCGACCGGCTGCCCTTCGACGACGTCGCCAGCCAGGGGTACTGCTTCCAGGTCGACTGGGCCTGGCGGGCGGTGCGCGCCGGTGCCCGGGTCACCGAGGTGCCCATCACTTTCTCCGAGCGCACGTTCGGCAGGAGCAAGATGAGCGGCTCGATCGTTGGGGAGGCATGGATACGGGTCACCGTGTGGGGTCTGCAGGACCGGCTGGCCGACTGGCTGCCGGGCAGGGTCCGCCGTCCCGGCGCGCAGAGAGGCAGACCTCGTGAGTGACGTCGTCGGACGACGGGTGCGGCTGTTCGCCGGCCTGCTGGTGCTCGCCGAGCTGATCGTGTTCGTCCTCGTGGCCGCCTGGATCGGGCTGGGCTGGACGATCCTGGCCACCCTCGCCACCAGCGTGATCGGCTGGATCCTGCTCGCCCGCCAGGGCACGCGCGCCCTCGCCGACCTCCGCGACCGGGCGCGCTCGCGGCAGCCGGCCGGCCGGGAGCTCGGGGACGCCGGGCTGGTGGCCGCGGGCGGTCTGCTCATGGTGCTGCCCGGGTTCATCGGCGACGTCGTCGGGCTGCTGTGCCTGCTGCCCGGCACACGCTCGCTGGTCCGCGGGGCGCTGACGTCCGTCGTCCTCGCGCGGCTACCCGACCGGTTCCGTGGCCCGGTGCGGGCCCGCAGCGTCCGGGTCGAGCAGGTCGGCGGCTACGGCAGCGGCAGCACGCGGGCCGCACCGCTGGTCATCGAGGGCGAGGTCGTCCGCGACACCCCGCCGGAGCGCCCTGCCCCCTGATGCGGCCCCCTGATGCGGCCCCCTGATGCGGCCCCCCTGACACGCGGAACGGCCCCGGTGGAGATCCACCGGGGCCGTTCTGCTGCCCCTCTGCAGGGTCCGCGCCGAGCTTGCGAGGCGTGGGGGGCAGAGGGGTCCTTTCTCAGCTGGCGCGGGTACGCCGGCCGCGGAGCACGTCGAGGCGCTCGGCGAGCACCTCTTCGAGGTCCTCCACGGAACGGCGCTCGAGGAGCATGTCCCAGTGGGTGCGCGGCGGCTTGACCTTCTTCGGTGCCGGCTCGGCACCGCCCACGAGCTTGGCGGCACCACCGTCGAACTTGCACTCCCACGTGTCGGGGAGCTCGGCGTCGTCGGCGAAGGGCACGGTGAACAGGTGGCCGGACGGGCACCGGTACTCGGCGTACTGCCGCTCGATCGGTGCGGTGTTCCGCTCGGTCTCGTAGCTGACGCTGCCCAGTCGGCTGCCGCGCAGGGAACGCTCGCCCATGGCACACCGTCCTCTCGTTCGTATGTCGGTCGTGGCTCGAAGTCCGGCCATGGGGCCCATACCCACGCACCAGGGAGTCACCGTGAAGAACGACAGAAATCGCAGAAGGATTCCGTCGAAACAGTGGTTCATCATCGCATGGGATCAGATCGCCGGACGGACTGCCCCCCGTAGGGGTGAGAGCGCAGGTCAGGGGAGGGCGAGCTGGCCGGGGCCCGCGGGCGTGGGGCCGAGTTCCCCCCGCACGTAGTGCCGCCGGCAGAGCACCTGGTAGCGGACGGCAGGGGAGGACCCCGCCCCCGTCCCGGGCAGCTCCGCGGGTGCGGTGTCGGCCACCACGACCGTCTCGCCGGACCGCACCATCGCGCCGTCGACGACGCGGGCGTTGAGCAGCCCGGGGAGGCCGCACCAGCAGAGGACCTCCACCTGGATCCGCTGGACGTCGTCGGCGACCTCCAGCAGCCGCTGGGTGCCGGGGAACAGCCGGGCGCGGAAGTCGGTGGTGAGCCCGAAGGCGTAGACGTCGACGTGCCAGCCGTCGACGAGGCCGGCGAGCTGGTCGACCTGCCCGGCCGTCAGGAACTGCGCCTCGTCGACGATCAGGTAGTCCACCCGGTGCCCGCCGGCCCAGCGCCCGCGCACCAGCGACCGCAGGTCGGTGCCGGCGTCGATCTCGACCGCGTCGCGGGAGAGCCCGACCCGCGAGCTGATCCTGGGCTCCGCCGAGCGGTCGCCCTGGGTGACCAGGAGCCCGTGCCGCCCCTGCCGGGCCTGGTTGTGGTCCACCTGCAGGGCCAGGGTCGACTTCCCGCAGTCCATCGGACCGTGGAAGAACCGCAGGTGCGCCGGTGCGGGGTACCGGCGCCGGTCGCCGGAGGCCGGCACGGAGTTCGGCGCCGGGTCGAGCGGGACGGGCTCCGCGGGGTCGACCGGCGTCACAGCCGCTCCGGCGGCACGTTGCCGGCCGCGACGACCGCTCGGCGCATGGGCAGCAGCGCCAGCGCGATGAACCCGGCCACGAAGAAGATCACCAGGCTGACGATGGCCAGCCGGTAGGAACCGGTCAGCTGGAAGGTCAGCCCGAACGCCAGCGGCCCGAGCCAGCTGGTGCCGCGGTCGCTGATCTCGTAGAAGCCGTAGTACTCGGCCTCCTTGCCGGCCGGGATGAGCTGGCTGAACAGCGACCGGGACAGCGCCTGCGTGCCGCCCTGCACCAGCCCGATGACGGCGGCGAGCGCGTAGAACTGCGCCACCGCGCCCTCCTGGAGGAAGAACGCCGCACCGATCACGCCGATCCACGCCACCAGGGCGCCCAGGACGACGCGCTTCGCGCCGTAGCGACCGGCGAGGCGTCCGAGGCCCAGTGCCCCGGCGATCGCGACCACCTGGACCATGAGGATCGCGCCGGTGAGCACCGACTGCTCCAGCCCCAGTTCCTCGGTCGCGTAGGTCGCCGACAGCGAGATGACCGTCTGGACGCCGTCGTTGAAGAGCAGGTAGGCGCCGAGGAACCACAGCGTGAGCGGGAAGGCCCGCATCTCCCGCATCGTCCGCGCCAGCTGGCGGAAGCTGCTCCGCGACCGGCCGGCGGACTCGCGGACCGGGCGGTTGCGCAGCCGGGACACCGTGAAGACGGTGAAGGCGCCCCACCACAACCCGGCCGTCGCCAGGCAGATCCGGACCGCCTCGCCGGTGGTCAGGCCGAGCGACTCCGCCGACAGCACGATCCCCAGGTGGACGGCGAGCAGCAGCGCCCCGCCGACGTAGCCGAACGCCCAGCCGCGGCTGGAGACGGCGTCGCGCTCGTCCGGCCCGGCCAGGTCGGGCAGCCAGGAGTAGTAGACGACCGTGGCGGCGCCGAAGCTGATGTTCGCGACGACGAACAGGACGGCGGCCAGCAGCCACCGCCCGTCGCCGGCGAAGTAGAGGGCGGTGGTGGCGAGCGCGCCGAGGAAGGCGAAGCCGCCCAGCAGCTCGCGCTTGCGGCCGCTGCGGTCGGCGACTGCGCCGGCCAGCGGCAGGAAGAGCACCTGCAGCAGCACCGACGCCGACAGCACGTACGAGAACCAGCTGCCGGCGGCGATCGACAGACCGAGGAACGACAGCCGCTCGTCGGGGCCGGCGGCGTCCTCGGCGATCGCGGTCAGGTACGGACCGAGGAAGACGGTCGTCACCGAGGTGTTGAAGACCGACATCGCCCAGTCGTAGGAGTACCAGCCGAAGCGCTCGCGCTTCAGGTCGCGGTCGACGGGCGGAACGGCGGGCCCGGCTCCGGCGGTGGGCGGCGCGGTGGTCACGGCCGCAGGTTCTCAGCCGCCGCACGGCCGGTCCAGCACCGGGGGGTCTCGATGCCCGCATGTCCTCCGTCCGGGGGCCTCACGGGACGTCGTCCGGGACGACGCCGCCCGGGAAGGCGGCGACGGCGGTCGTCGGCCGCGTCCGGTCGACGAAGTGCGGGCGGTCGCGCTCGTCGGCGCGCAGCGGCACCAGGCCCCGGGTGATGGCCGCGGTGATCCGGTAGCGCGCGCGGTTGGCGTCGCCGACGCGCCCCATCTGCAGGTCGTCGAGCTGCACCGGCGGACCGACGTGCACCTTGAGGGCCGGCCGGCGGATGACGGCCCGCAGGACGGTGCGCAGCTTCCCCCAGTCGTTGCCGTACTGCAGCACCTCGTGCGCGCCCCACTGGCTGACCGGGATCACCGGCACGCCGAGGCCGAGGGCGAGCCGAGCCATGCCGGTGCGGCCGCGCTCCGGCCAGCCGTCCGGGGTCAGCCCCACCCGCCCCTCCGGATAGGCGACGACGTGCCCGCCCTGCACGAGGGCCACCTCGGTGACGCGCACGGCGTGGCGGGCGAGTTCGGTGCCGCGCTCGACGCGGATCGCGCCGGTGCGTTCGAGCAGCGGGCCGGCGATCGGCGCGGAGATGATGCCGCCGGTCGCCATGATGCGGGGCATCGCGCCGGCCTTGTGCAGCGCGACCGCGATGACGAACGGGTCGAAGTCGCCGATGTGGTTCGTGGCGAACAGCAGCGGCCCGTCCCGGAGCTCCGCGGGGATGCCGCCGGTGACCTCGACGCGGCCGAAGATGCTCACCAGCCAGGAGAAGTTGCGGAGCAGAAACCGCCAGAACCACCACGGGGGCGCGACGGCGATCGCCATCTCCCGGGCGAACCACTCGGGGTCGTCGGGCTTCACCAGCCGCGCGAGGTCGTCCGGGAGCGGTGGGGCCGTCGGGCGCCAGTCGCGCAGCCGCGCGCCGAGTCGGCTCACCGGGGGGTCCACTCGCCGCGCTTCTCCAGCAGCTCGCGGAGCATCGCGGGCCGGTCCGTCATGATGCCGTCGACCCCCAGGTCCAGCATCGCGGTGGTCTCCTCGGGGGTGTCGACCGTCCAGACGTGCACCTGCAGACCGCGGGCGTGGGCGGCGGCGATGAACCGCTCGTCGACCAGCGCGCGCCCGCCGAGCTGCAGCGGCACCTGGGCGCAGCCGGCCTGCATGCGGACCAGACCTGCCGCGCGCGGCGAGTACGACGACAGCCGGAGCGCGGCGACGCCCCGCGGGCCCAGGGAGGTGCAGAGCGACGGGCCGAAGAGCCGGCGCGCGGCGGCGACGCGCGCGTCGGAGAACGAGCCGACGCAGATGCGGTCGACCACGCCGAGCCGGCGGACGGTCCGCACGAGCGGCGCGAGCACACCGGCGGCCTTGATGTCGAGGTTGAAGCGGACGTCGGGCCAGGCGCCCAGGAGGTCCTCGAGCCGCAGGATCGGCTCCCGCCCGCCGATCCGGGCCTCCGACACCTCGGCCCAGGTCAGGTGCTCGATCCGACCCGTGCGGTCGGTGACCCGCCCCAGCGTGCCGTCGTGGAGGACCACGAGGACGCCGTCCGCCGTCACCCGGACGTCGGTCTCGAGGTAGCGGTAGCCGAGATCCACGCAGGCCTGGAAGGCCGGCATCGTGTTCTCGAGGTGCTCGATCGCGCCGCCACGGTGCGCCATGGCGATGGGGGTGGGCCCGTCGAGGAAGGCGAAGCGCGAACCGGGCACGTCGCCACGCTAGTAGGACTGCGGGGCGGCCCCGGCGACCGCCGTGGCCATCCGGTCGACCATGGTCGTCAGCACGGGCCGCGGAGTGGCGAAGTTCAGCCTCACGTGGCCCGCGCCGGGTGATCCGCACTCCGGCCCGTCGACCAGCGCGACGCCGGCCTGCTCCAGGAAGAAGGTCCCGGCCGTCTCCCGGAGGCCGAGCTCCCGGCAGTCCAGCCAGGCCAGATAGGTGCCCTCGGGAGGTCGGTAGCGCACCCGGGGCAGCCGCTCGGCCAGCAGGTCGGCGAGCAGCCGCCGGTTGCCGTCCAGGTAGGTCAGGACGCCGTCCAGCCAGGGGCCGCCCTGGTCGTAGGCGACCGTGCTGGCGAGCACCCCGGGGGTGGAGGCGCCGTGCCCGAACAGGAAGCCGGCCTCGGACCAGGTGGCGGCGTCGTCGGCGTTCGAGAGCAGCAGATGGGCCGCCTTGAGGCCGGCCAGGTTCCACGCCTTGGACGCCGACGTCGCCGTCACCGTGTGGCTCGCCGTGAGCGGCGAGAGCGACGCGTACGGCCGGTGCACGGCGCCGGGGTGGACCAGCGGGGCGTGGATCTCGTCGGAGAACACCCGGACGCCGGCGGCGTCGACGACCTCAGCCAGCGCCAGCTGCTCCTCGACGTCGAACACCCGTCCCAGCGGGTTGTGCGGGTTCACGTGGACGAACAGCCGGCCGCCCGCGGCGAACGCGCGGGCGATGCCGTGGAGGTCGTAGGTCATCCGGCCGTCGCGCTCGACCATCGGGACCTCGATCAGCTCCCGGCCCAGCGCCTCGGGGACCTTCAGGAACGGCATGTACGCCGGGGTGGGGAGGACGACGGCACCGCCCGGCGGCGTGAAGTGCTCGATGGCCGCCTGGAGTCCCGCCACGACGTCGGCCAGCGGCGTGATCCACTCCGCGGGGACCGTCCACCCGTAGCGCTCCTGCTGCCACCGCGCACAGGCTCGGGCCATGTCGGCTGCGGCCTCGGTCGTCAGGTAACCCAGCCGGCCCCCGTCCACGGCGTCGTGCAGGGCCCGACGGACGACGGGGGCGGTGCCGAAGTCCATCTCGGCCACGAAGGCACCGATGGCAGAGCCGTAGCGGGTCCACTTGAGGCTGCCTCCCGTCCGCAGGGCGTCCTCGGTGAGCCCGTCGAACGTCAGCGGCTCGTCCTCGTACTCGGGAGCGGCCATGGGATGAGCCTCCTCATCGCGTTCTCCTGGCGTGTCCCCGGGCACTGTCGTCCCGGACGTCTAACGTGCCGTTCCGTGGCAGAACGACACGTGTCCGGCACGACGGCGGAGCTTCCCGTCTCGCCGATCCCCAACCGGGGGAGCGGCGAGCAGCGCCGGTGCGGCTGGTGCCGCCGCGTCCTGCCGGAGCAGGGGTCGGTGGGCCGCCCCCGGCTCTACTGCGGCCAGGCCTGCCGTCAGCGGGCCTACGAGCAGCGCTCCGCGACGGCCAAGGCGGGACTGCCGGGTGACGTCGTCCTGGTCTCGCGCTCGGAGCTCGACGGGCTGCAGGACCGGCTGTACCAGTTGCGGTGTGCACTCGAGGACGCGCAGACGCTGTTGACCGAGCGCCCGACCAAGGCCGAACTCGAGCGCCAGCTGGCCGAGCTGATCCGCTCCACGGGCCGCCTCGACCGGCTCTGGGTCAGCGAACGCTCCGCCTGACCGGCTCAGTCAGGGTCCGTCTGGTCGTCGCCGTCGTCCTCGTCGTTCGGCTCCTGGTTGCTGTTGTCCGGCACGTTGCCCTGCGACTCGTCCTCCGGATTGCTGCCGCCGGTGTTCTCGCTGTCGTCGGTGGTCCCGTCGTTCTGACCCGAGCCGGCAGCTTCGCAGGCGGTCATCGTGACGCCTCCGCCGAAGAGCGCCAGGGCGGTGAACAGTGCGGCGATCGGACGTCGGATCTCCATGCGTCGACCCTACGAAGAGCTGGGCGTCGCCGCCCGTCGAGCCGCCCACATCACCGCCCTAGCGTCACAGTGACGTTAGGAGGGCGGAGTGGCTGGATGGGGGGAGCGACGGCCGCGGGGCGCCGAGAGCGCCTCAGGGGTTCGATCGATGTCGTCCCATCTCTGTTTCAAGATCGACAGAGTCAAGATCGACTTACGGGGAGTCGCAGAAACGGGATCCTGGGGCGGCGCGGATGGACTGAAGTGCGGCGAGCAGGCACGCATACCTGGCGCGGCGGCGACACGCTGACGTCGACGTCAGGCCGGCGGCTTCCAGAATCACGATCGCCAGCCACGTCGCCGCTCGCGACCTAGCGCCGATAATGCACATTATGTCAACTCATCTGGAGGGAGCCGACCTCACCCGATGAAGGTGACGTCCTTGGCCTCGGCGACGCCGGCGGTGCGACCTGGTGCCGCCTGCTCCCCCCAGTACAGGTTGGTGTGCGCGATGACCTTGTCGGGTGACGGCGCACCCCAGGCGCTGAGGTCCTCGGTGGTGTGCGCGTCGCCGACCAGCGTCACGTCGTAGCCCCGCGCGAAGGCACCGTGGATGGTCGACCGGATGCACGCGTCGGTCTGGGCGCCCGCGACGACGAGGCGTCCGACGCCGGCCCGGGCCAGGACGTCCTCCAGGTCGGTGCCCTCGAACGAGTCGCCGTACGTCTTGTGCACCACGGGCTCCGACTCCCGCTGCACCAGCTCGGGCACGTACTCCCACGCGTCGCTGCCCTTCGGCATGTCCGCCGAGGAGTGCTGGACCCAGACGACCGGGACGCCCTCGTCACGCGCCCGGTCGACGAGCGCGCCGATGTTGGCGACGACCGTCTCGCGCTCGTGCGCCTCGCCGACCACCCCCTTCTGGACGTCGATCACCATCAGGGCGGTGTGCGGTCGGTCCGGCAGCGTCGTCACAGCGATCTCCTCGTCTGGGCTCCTGGGCGGATCGTAGGCACACCCACCGACATTCCCGACCCGTCACTCCGCCGCCGAGGCCACCCGTTCCATCGCCGCCTTCATCCGCTCCCGCATCGCCTCGCGGACCTCGGCGCTCGGCAGCTTCTCGAGGTGCGCGTTGAGCCGCGTCTTCCCCGGCGCCGCCGGCGTGAGCGTGATCTGGAGCGTCGCCGGCGTCGGCCAGTCGACCGGCTGCCAGGTCATTCGGATGCGGTCGCCGGGCTTGACGACGCGGATCTCGCCGGAGGCTCCGGACGTCGACTCCCCCGGTGGCACCTCGTACGCCCGGCCGGGCTCGAACACGACCGTCGCCCCGGCGCCGAGCCACAACTCGGGCCGTGTCACGAGCACCTCCCACACGTGCCCCGGCGAGGCGGCCACGCTGCGCTGGGCCCCGATCTGGAAGCCGACGTCCGAGGTCTGACCGAGGACGCGCTTGCCCCGGGCGCGCTCGTAGGCGACGGCGAGCGACTGCTGCCACCATGGCGACACCTCGGGGTGCTCGCGGTCGAGGAAGTCCACGATCCCCCGGTGGTCCCAGCCCGCCCCGCCGGCGGCGTCCAGCAGGTCCAGCCAGTCGGTCCAGTCCCGCCCGGTGCCCTCCCGGACCGCCCCGGGGCTCAGTCGCCCGAGCGCGCGGTCGACGGCACTGGCGGTCTCCTCGGCGGTGTCGTGCTGCACCATTGCGTTCCCCCTTCGTCCGACTCGATGATGCCGCCGCCACCGACGAAATTCGCGGCGTCCCGACGTCCCTTCGACAGGAGGCCTCCTTCTCCCCTACCCCTCGACCCGAGGAGACCCGAGTGCCCGCGTCCATCCGGCCGATCATCGGGATCAGCGACATCGAGCCTGCACGGCACCCCGGTCCCGCCGACGACATGCCGTGGGGCCAGCGGGTCGCCCACATCAAGGACCCGGACGGCAACGTCCCGAACCTCACCCAGCAGCTATGACCCGCATACCCGGCATTACGTCACAGTGACGCATCAGCCGTCCGGGAACCGGCCCTCGGCCCGCACCCGGTACTCGTCGCTCGCGGCGACGATGGCGACGACGTCGAAGTCACCCCGGCCCGCCAGCATGGGCGAGAACGTGCTGCGGCCGCCCTCGTCCACCGCCCTGCCCAGCAGGACGCGGTAGTACTCCCCCAGCCGCCGGTCCCGTGCCTCGGCCGACTGGGAGACGGCCATGGCGACGGCGGACCGGCCGGAGCCGGCCGCGACACCGGCCCAGTAGTTGCGCTCGTCGGGGTTCGCGCCGCGCCCGAGCACCCCCCGGTAGAGGCCCTCGACCCACAGCCGGACGTCGCCGCCGCCCAGGGCGGCCAGCGACTCGCCGGACCCGTAGATGCCGGCGTTCAGGTCGTTGAGGGTGCCGCCCCGCGCGAGCAGGTTCACCCAGACGTTCGCCCCACCCGCGTCCGGCGCGCGGCGCAGCGCCCAGACGTAGGTCGTGTGCACCAGTTGGCGGTAGCGCTCGTCCGACGCTGCGAAGCCGTAGGCGACGGAGCGGCGGTCCGCGCCCCCGAGGAGGACGGCGGTCCAGTAGCCGATCCCTGGCTCGTCACCGGGGTGGCCGAGGACGTCGAGATAGAGCGACCGGGCGTAGGCGCGGGCCTGGGCCGTCGACAGCGAGCCGACCGTGAACCAGGAGCTCTTCAGGCCGAGCGCCGTCCTGGCCTGTTCCCCGGTGAGGGTCCGCTGCCCGCTGGAGGTGTCGAAGACGATCTGGAGCACGCGGCCGCCGTCGGCGCCGAGCCCGTTCCGCTGGGTGACCCGTGCTGCACTGACCGACGCCACGCCCAGGGCGGCCGCGACCTGCGCCTGGGTCAGCGTCACCGACCACGACCGATTGGGGTTGGCCGCGGTGTTGTCGCCGCGGTCCTCCACGGCGGGGAACTCGCCGCCCGCGGTCCAGCCCCCGCTGGAGGCGGAGAACTCCGTCCGGGCGACCGACCCGTCGGCCCGCCGGCGCACCTGACCGGTCGTGGCGAAGACCGCGGTGTCGGTCCGGCCGTCCTCGATCCAGGACACGGCTCCGCCGTCGGGTCGGGTGTAGGCGCCGGTGTAGACCTGGCACGCGGTCGAGTCGCACGTCCTCGCGTACGGCGTCCACTGCGACGACAGCGCGTAGCTGCGCGCCGCCACCGCCTGCACCTCGAGCGCCTCCATGCCCCGGCCACCGCCGGCCGATCCCCAGCTCGCCGGCATCTCCCGCGGGAGCACGCCGCGCAGGTAGTCGTCCATGGCCAGGGTGTTGACCGTCGTCTGGAACCCGCCGCCGTCGACGATTCCCATCGTGCCGCGGTACGCGCGGATCGAACCGGGCTCGCACAGCCGCAGCTCCCCGCCGACCGTCGCTCCCGAGCCGACGCGGCCACCCGCGGTGCCGGTCCAGACGGTCCACGGCCCGGCACACGTGTCGCCGACCAGCACCTCGAAGGTGTTGCTGGCGACCCCGCGGATCCGCACCGCGTCCCGGCCGAGGGCGATGCCGTTCATCGTCAGGCCGGGTCCGGTCAGCAGGGTCTCCCGCGACCGGAGTCCGAGCAGCTCCACGCCGATCTGCGGGTTGCCCGCGTTCGTGGCGTGCGAGGTGCCCCCGTAGTAGTGGTCGAGGATCGCGCGGGAGTCGGCACCGAGGTCGACGGAGTACCCGTAGGCGCCCCACTGGCTCATGCCCCGCCCGTGACCGAAGCCCCGCCCGTTGAACGTCAGGTCGCCGTCCGCGGCGCCGGCCACAGGTAGTCCGGCCCCCCACAGGACCAGGACCGTCAGGACGCCGAGAAGTCTGCGGAGAGCCATGGTCCACCTACTCGGAACCGGCCCGCCGGGACGGGCCTTCCACCCCGTCGGATCGTCCATTGCACACCCGGCGACCCCCCGGACGGAACGGAGTCGGGCGCGCCGGTCGACGGTTCCCCGTCCGGCGGCCGGGTAGCGCTCGGGCATGACCGAGCAGCGTCCCGACACCGACGAGCGCAACGACCCGGCCGGCACGCCGTCGCCCGGCCCGGACGACCTGACCGCCACGCCGGTGACGCCGGGCGGCGACGACGCGGGACGGCCGACCGCCGTACCGGGTGCCTACGAGGCTGACGACGCGGAGCAGGAGCGCGGCAAGGCCGTGAAGCCCGGCAACTGACTCACCGGCCCGACGCAGCGACCCGCAGCCCCAGCCCCACCAGCACGGTCCCGCTGACCGCCTCGAGCCGGCGCCTAATCCTGGGCCGGCGGAACCAGGTGCCGGCCCGTGCCACCCCGGCCGCCAGACCGAGGTAGAGCACGGTCTCGAGGGTGATCTGCACCAGCCCCAGGACGGCGGTCGTCGCGAACACCGGACCGTCGGCCGGCACGAACTGCGGGTAGAAGGCGATCATGAACACGGCGGCCTTCGGGTTGGCCAGCTGGACCACGACGCCCTCCGCGAACGCGCCCCACCACCGACGGCCGGTGGGAACCGGCTCCCCGACGATGGCTGCCTCACCGCGCCAGGCGGTGCGCAGCGCACGGAACCCGAGCAGCAGCAGGACGGCAGCGCCTACCACCCGCAGGACGACGTAGGCCATCTCCGACGCCGCGACCAGCGCCGCGAACCCCGCCCCGGCGAACAGCGCCCACACGTAGAGCCCGAGCTCCAGGCCCAGCACCGTCGGCACCGCGCCGCGGAGCCCCCGGAGTGCAGCCCGCCGGAAGATCAGCGCCATCGCGGGCCCGGGCGACGCGGAGATCAGCAGCACCGCGAGCACGAAGGCACCGAGCGACGACAGCACGTCCACGCGGGAATGCTCGCACCCCCTCCCCACGGTCGACCGACCATCGGCGCGGTCGCCGGGAATCCGCAGGTCGGTGCGGTTGACTCGGCGCCGTGGAGGTCCTCGGCCGGTTCTGGGCGCGCGTGACCGCACCGGTCCCGGAGCTGCCGACGGAGGTCCTGCTGGGCACCGCGGCGGTCGCCGCCGTCCTCGTCCTCTCCCCCGTGCTCTGGCGGCCGACCCGGCACGTGGTCACGATCGCCCACGAGGGCGCCCACGGGCTGGTGGCCCTGGCAGCGGGGCGGCGGCTGTCGGGCATCCGGCTGCACTCGGACACGTCCGGCCTCACGGTCTCGGCCGGTCGGCCCACGGGACCCGGCATGGTCCTGACCTGCGCATCGGGCTACGTCGGCCCGGGGCTGTTCGGCCTGGGCGCCGCCGCGCTCCTGGCGTCGGGGCACGCGGTCGGCCTTCTCTGGGCGCTGCTGCTCCTGCTCGCGCTGCTGCTCGTCCAGATCCGCAACTGGTACGGCCTCCGGTCGGTGCTGGTCACCGGGGCCGTCGTCTTCGCCGCGACCTGGTGGCTGCCGCCCGACGGGCAGGCCGCGTTCGCCGCGGTCGCCACCTGGTTCCTGCTGTTCGCCGCACCCCGGACCGTCGTCGAGCTGCAGGGCGCCCGGCGCCGGCGCCGGGCGCCCGACTCCGACGCCGACCAGCTCGCCCGGCTCACCCGGGTACCGGCGCTCCTGTGGGTCGGGTTCTTCCTGCTGGTCGACGTCGGGGCGCTGCTCCTCGGCGGCTACTGGCTGCTGACCTGAGCTACTTCCGCGCGCGGCGCCGCGGCTCGCAGCCCACCGGCTGGGTCACCGGCTCGACCTGCGGCGGGGGCGGGATTTCCAGCACCAGGTCCGAGTGGTCGACGGTGACCTGGCGGCCGTGGTGGCGGATGTCGAGCGGTTCGCCGTCCTCCAGCCGGTAGGTCGCGTGCGTGGGCGTGACGCTGACGGTCAGCCTGCGCCCCCGGTACACGACCCGGAACCGCATGCGGGTGATCCGCTCGGGCAGCCGTGGACCGAAGGTCAGCTCGCCGTTGTGGTCCCGCATCCCCCCGAAGCCGGCGACGGCGACCGTCCAGCCCCCGGCGAGCGACGCGATGTGCAGACCGTGGCCGGAGTTGTGGTGCAGGTTCTGCAGGTCGGTCAGCGCCGCCTCGGCCCAGTAGTCGTAGGCCAGCTGCAGGTGGCCGGTCTCCGCGGCGACCACGGCCTGCTGGCTCGCCGACAGCGAGGAGTCCCGCGTCGTCCGCGCCTCGTAGTAGGCGAAGTTGGCGATCTTCTCCTCGAGGGTGAAGGCGTCACCGCGCAGGTGCAGCGCCATGACCAGGTCGGCCTGCTTGACGACCTGCTTGCGGTAGATCTCGAAGTACGGGTAGTGCAGCAGCAGCGGGTAGTGGTCCTTCGGCGTGTTCGCGAAGTCCCATTCCTCGTGGTGCGTGAACGCGTCGGACTGCATGTGGACGCCGCGCTGGGTGTCGTAGGGCACGGCCATCAGCGACGCCGCCCGCAGCCACGTGTCCACCTCGTCGGGTTCGACGTCCAGCCGCCCCGCGACGTCGGGTTGGCGCTTGACCGCCTCGGCCGCCTCGCGCAGGTTCCGCTGCGCCATGAGGTTCGTGTAGACGTTGTTGTCGACCACGGCGGTGTACTCGTCCGGCCCGGTCACGCCGTCGATCCGGAAGCCGTGCTCGGCGTCGAAGTGTCCGAGCGACGCCCACAGCCGGGCGGTCTCGATGAGCAGCTCCGCGCCGAAGTCGCGGTCGAAGTCGTCGTCCAGGGTGGCGTTCCAGTACCGGACGACGGCGTCGGCGATGTCGGCGTTGATGTGGAAGGCGGCCGTCCCCGCCGGCCAGTACCCCGACGTCTCCTCACCCCGGATGGTGCGCCACGGGAACGCCGCGCCCTTCCGGCCGAGGACGCGGGCCCGCTCGCGGGCCATCTCCAGGGTCGAGTGCCGCCAGCGCAACGCGTCACGGACGGCGTGCGGCGCCGTGTAGGTCAGGACCGGGAGCACGTAGGTCTCGGTGTCCCAGAACGTGTGCCCGTCGTACCCGGGGCCGGTCAGCCCCTTGGCGGGGATCGGCTGCCGCTCACCGCGCAGACCGGCCTGCAGGACGTGGAACATGCCGACCCGCACGGCCTGCTGGAGCTCGTCGTCGCCCTCGATCTCGACGTCGGCCTCGTCCCAGTGCTGGTCCAGCAGCTCCCGCTGCTCACGCACCAGCCGGTCCCAGCCGGCGAGCTTCGCCGTGGCCAGGGCCGCCTCGACCTGGTCGCGCAGCGCCGGGCTCGACCGCCGCGACGACCAGCCGTAGGCCAGGAACTTGACCAGCTTCAGCGACCCACCGGGCGGGATCCGCGCGGCCAGCGTGTACCGGGCCAGGTCGCCCATGGCCTCGAGGTCCTCGGTGCTGGTGTCGGGGATCTCGATGACGTGGTCCATCCCGGCGGCCATGCGCAGGTGGCTGCGCTTCGTGCGGTGCACCAGGACGGCACGCCGTCCGCGGCCCACCGCGAGCTCCGAGTGCAGCGGCTTGGCCAGCGCCGCGGCCGCGCGGGGGTCGTCGTCGTCCGTCGGCACGGCCTCGTTGGCCAGCAGGTCGGACTGGAGTGCGACGTAGAGGTCCCCGAGGTCGTCGGTGAGCTCCACCTTGTACTCGATCGCCGCGATCGACCGGCGGGACAGGGACACCAGCCGGGTGCTGGTCACGCGCACGGTCCGGCCGCCCGGCGAGCGCCACTCGGTGGAGCGCCGGAGGACACCGGCGCGCAGGTCGAGGCTGCGCGTGTGGTCGATGATCTCGCCGTAGTCGAGGTCGAGCGGCGAGTCCTTCACCAGTAGCCGGATCAGCTTGCCGTCGGTGACGTTGACCATCGTCTGGCCCTGCTCGGGGAAGCCGTAGCCCGCCTCGGCGTAGGGCAGCGGCCGCTCCTCGAAGAAGCCGTTGAGGTACGTGCCGGGGATGACCACCGGCTCTCCCTCCTCGAACGACCCGCGCATGCCGATGTGCCCGTTGGTCAGGGCGAACACCGACTCGTGGACGGCGAGCGACGCGTGGTCGAGCCCGACCTCGGTCAGCGACCACGGCTCGATCGGGAACGTCGCCCGTCCCTCCGTCACGAGTTCTCCCCCATCAACTGCTCGAGGTCGGTGACGACGACGTCGGCACCGGCTGCCTGCAGCGCCTCGGCCTGCCCGACGCGGTCCACCCCGACGACGTAGCCGAAGCCGCCCGCCCGGCCGGCCTGCACCCCGGAGATGGCGTCCTCGTAGACGGCCGCGGCCGCCGGCTCGGCGCCGAGCAGCCGGGCCGCGGCGAGGAAGGTGTCCGGCTCCGGCTTGCCCCGGAGCGCGTCCCGGGCGGCGACGAGGCCGTCCACCCGGACGTCGATCAGGTCGGCGAACCCACCGGCGGCGATGACCTTCTCGCCGTTCGCCGAGGCGGTGACGACGGCGGTCGCCAGCCCGGCCTCCTTCACCTTCCGCAGGTAGCGGACCGAGCCCGGGTAGACCTCCACGCCGTGCTCCTCGAGCTCGCGCAGCACCATGTCGTTCTTCCGCGTCGCGATCGCCTGCACCGTCGCGGCCTCCGGCGGGTCACCGGGGCTCCCCTCGGGGAGCGTGATGCCCCGGCTGGCCAGGAACCCCCGGACGCCGTCGGCGCGGTGCTTGCCGTCGACGTAGCGGTTGTAGTCCAGCTGGCTGAACTCCGGCTGGTCCGGATGGAAGCGCTGCAGGAACTCGTCGAAGGTCCGCTTCCAGGCGGCGAAGTGCACCGTCGCCGTGCGCGTCAGGACGCCGTCGAGGTCGAACAGGCAGACACGGATCGAATCCGGGAGGCCGAGGGGCCCGGGAGCTGGCACGGGGGAACGCTACCGGCGGCGGGCCGTCGGCACGTGTCGGAACGGCTGCAGTCGTGTATCGACCTGGCGGACGCCGGATCGCGGCCGACGGGCGCGGCCCATCGGTGCTGCCTAGGGTCGGTCGCGGATACCGCCGTCCGTCCCAGCAGAGGAGACGACCATGGCCGACCGGCCGACGCCCCCGAACCCGTACGACTTCCTGCCCCAGGTGCCGACCTTCACCGTCACGAGCACCGACTGCGCCGACGGCGCGACCCTCGCCGCGCCGCATGTCAGCGGCGTCATGGGGGCCGGCGGCGAGGACCGGTCGCCGCAGCTGTCGTGGTCGGGCTTCCCCGAGGGCACGAAGAGCTTCGCCGTGACCGTGTACGACCCGGACGCGCCGACCGCCAGCGGGTTCTGGCACTGGGCGGTGGCGAACATCCCGGCCTCGGTGACCGAGTTGCCCGGCGGGGCCGGCGACAAGGACGCCCCGCAGCTGCCCGACGGGGCGGTGCAGCTGCGCAACGACGGCGGGTTCACCGGCTACGTGGGTGCCGCTCCCCCGTCCGGCCACGGCACCCACCGGTACTTCGTCGTCGTGCACGCCGTGGACACCGAGACCCTCGACGTCACCGGCGACACCACGCCCGCCGTCCTCGGCTTCAACCTGTTCTTCCACACCCTGGCCCGCGCGACCCTGGTGGCCACGTACGAGGAGGACTAGACCCGCCACGAGAAATTCGTGCAGCGCCGAAGCTCATCGCCGCTGGGTCGGCGCACCATGGAGGCATGGCGACGGTCACGGTGCGCCGACCGGGTTCGTCCCGGCTGGTGCTCCTCCCGCTCACGCTGCTCGCGGTCCTCTTCGCCGAGGTGGCGCTCCCGGGTGAACGCCGGGCGGCGGCGGGTGGCAGATGGGCGTCGGAGGTGGTCCCGGCGGTCGTCGCGGCCTACGGCCAGGACGGCACGATCGCCGTGGCGGTGGCCCGCCAGCAGGAGCGCCCGTCCGGGGAACCGGTCCGCGGCTACGAGGCCCGCCGGATCCGCGCGGCCGGGTGGTCGGCGGACAACGGTGCCCCGGCCGCGACGCCGATCCCCACGGCCTCCATGGTCAAGCTGTTCATGGCCGAGGACATCCTGCACCGGTCGCGGGTGGGTCTGCTCAGCCTGACGCGTGCGGACTTCGCGCAGCTCCAGGCCATGATCCGGCACTCCGACGATCCGGCCGCCTCGGCGCTCTGGGTGCGGTACGGCGGCGGGCGGATGGTCTCCGACGTCGCCGCCCGTTACGGGCTCGCGGGCACCACTCCCCCGACGTCGCCCGGCCAGTGGGGATCGACCATGACGACGGCGCGCGATCTCGCGCGGTTCCTGAGCCTGCTGCCGGTGGTGGCCCACCCCGCCGACGCCGGGGCCCTCATGGTCTGGATGCGCACCGCCACGCCCGTCGCGGCCGACGGCTTCCTGCAGCGGTTCGGGCTCTTCGGCACCGCGCCGCCCCTGACGGCGGTCAAGCAGGGCTGGATGTGCTGCATCGGGGGCCAGCGGCACCTGCACTCGGTCGGCGTGATCGGCCACCGGGTGGTCGTGCTGCTCAGCGCGGCGCCCAGGTCGGTGAGCTACGAGGCGGCCAGCGCGGCGCTGACCGCCGCGGCCGCCGCCCTGCCGCCACCCCGGCACTCCTGAGTACGGGGCACCCCGCTCAGCAGGGCGGGCGGAGGTCGGCGACGGCGGTGGTCGCCAGCCGGGCGAACCCGACGCGCTCGTAGATGCGGGCGACGTCGTCGTCACCGGCGGCGAGGAAGACCATGTCGGCGGTCTCGGTGGCGTGCGCGGCGAGCGCCGACGCCATCCCGGCCCCGAGCCCGCGTCCGCGCAGGCGCGGCAGGGTGGCCACGCCGACGACCTCGCTCACCTCGTTCCCGTCGATGTCGACCGGCTGGTGCGAGCCGACGGCCACCGGTCGGCCGTTCTCCACCGCGACCATCATCACGGTGCGGCCGACCGCGATGCGCTCGCGGAGGACGGCCGTCCGCGCCCGGGCCTCGGCGGAGCTGTCGAGCGGGACGTCACCGACGTCCGCGGCGCCGCCGGGGGTGGCGAAGGCCGTCGCGGCGACCCGCTGGTAGTGCGGGAGCTGCGGGTCGTCGGCCCCGACGACGTAGAGCCGCACGCCGGCCGGGAGGAGCAGCTCGACGGGGTCGACGGCCACCAGCAGCGGCAGCTCCTCGACGGTCAGCCCCGCGCCCCGGGCCGCCGCGGCGGTGTCCGGCGAGCACTCGGGCACCCATTCCAGCGCCGGGGGCAGTGCCGACTCCTCCTGCAGCGTGACCGCCGCCCGGACGTCGTCCGCCGTCACGGGCCCGCCGCCGGCGCGTGGCCGCGCGGGATAGGGCCAGACCGGGTCGCCGATCGGGACGTCGAGCCCGCCGACGGACTCGATCCGCGCGTCCGGGAGCGGCGCGGCGGCGAAGTAGCGCTCGATGCAGTCGAGCAGCCCCGGGCGGGTCGGCACAGCCAGAACCCTAGACGCGTGGGCTCCGCTCGATGCCGTTCCGGGTCCGTCCGTGGACGCTGCCCACCCGGGCGGGTGACCCGCACGAACCCCCGAGGCCACCCGGACGGCACGATGGTGCCGTGACGGTCGGTACGCGGCACTCCTTCTCGCCCTACGCGGTGTTCGACCGCGCGTCGTGGCGAGCCCTGGCGGAGGGGACGCGGCTGCCGCTGGACGAGACCGAGCTGCGGAACCTGGCGACGCTCGGCGACCGGATCGACCTCGACGAGGTGGCGACGGTCTACCTGCCGCTGGCCGAGCTGCTCAGCCTGCACGTGACGGCCAGCCGGCGGCTGTGGGCCGCGCAGAGCGAGTTCCTCGGCAACACGACCGCGAAGGTGCCGTTCGTGATCGCGGTGGCCGGCAGCGTCGCCGTCGGCAAGAGCACGACCGCCCGGCTGCTCCAGACGCTGCTGTCGGCCGGACCCGGCTCGCCCCGGGTCGATCTGGTGACCACCGACGGCTTCCTGCTGCCGAACGCGGCGCTGGAGGCACGCGGCCTCCTCGGCCGCAAGGGGTTCCCGGAGAGCTACGACCGGCGCGCGCTGGTGCGCTTCGTCGCCGACGTGAAGTCCGGTCGCGAGGAGGTGTACGCCCCGGTCTACGACCACCAGTCCTACGACATCGTCCCCGACCGACGGCAGGCCGTGGACCGGCCGGACATCCTCGTGCTCGAGGGCCTCAACGTCCTCCAGGCGGGACGGCGGACCGACGGGACGGCGCCGGAGGTCTTCCTCTCCGACTTCTTCGACTTCTCCGTGTACGTCGACGCCGCGGAGGCCGACATCCAACGCTGGTACGTCGAACGGTTCCTCGCCCTGCGCCGTACGGCGTTCCAGGACCCGACCGCCTACTTCCACCGCTTCGCCGACCTCACCGACGAGCAGGCGCACGAGACCGCGCTCGGCATCTGGGCAGCTGTCAACGGGCCGAACCTGCGGCACAACATCGCACCGACGCGCTCCCGCGCCCGCCTCGTGCTGCAGAAGTCGGCGGACCATTCCGTCCGCCGCGTGCTCCTCCGGAAGCTCTGAGGATCGGCGGCCGACACGCCGCACCGACCTGGCACGACGCCGTACCGTCACCAGAGTCGTTGGCAGTACCTGACGACTCGTTGGGGTGACGTGGTGACCGGCGTCACGACCCGACTCTTCAGTATCCGCGCACACTTGCCGAATCCGGTAATCGGACGAGCACCTTGAGTGACTCCCGGCGGCCCCGCCGGGAACCCGAACGGACGGAACCGCTATGTGCCACCACGTGACGCCCTGCCCCGATGTCGACAGTGACGCCCGCGACCTCGCCGCGGTCGTGAGCAGCCACCCGGAACAGGGATGGAGCCTGCTCTGCAACGGCGTCGTCCTCTTCGACGACGACGGTGAGCTGCTCCCCGACGGCCGGGCGGTGCCCGACCACCACACCTGGCTCGCCCCCGCCTAAGAGGAGGAACCCGCCTTCCGCGCGGTCTGCTCCAGCCGCTCGCGGTAGTCGGACCACCAGGTCCCGTCGACGCCTTCGGGCAGGTTGACGTTGCCGGCCCGCAGGCCGGCGGCGCCGTCGACCAGCTCGCGCACCACGTCGGCGTGGCCTGCGTGCCGGTTCGTCTCGGCGATGACGTGCACGAGCACGCGGTGCAGCGTCACCGAGGCGCGGTCGCCGTCCCACCAGGGCACGCGACCGGGAGCGTCCAGCGCGAGCGCCTCGATCGTGGCGTCGGCGGTGGCCCACGCACGGCGGTACAGGCCGACGATCTGGTCGCGGGACTCGTCCGCGGCCGCCCACATGTCCCAGTTGGGGTCGGAGCCGTCGTCCTCGATCCAGGCGGTGGCGTCGGGTTCCGGCCGGCCGAACGTCTCGCCGAAGTAGCCGAGCTCCACGTAGGCCAGGTGCTTGACGAGGCCCAGCAGGTTCGTGCCGGTCGGCGTCAACGGCCGCCGGACGTCGTACTCCGACAGCCCCTCCAGCTTCCACAGCAGCGCGTCGCGGGCTGACTGGAGGTAGCGCTGCAGGTCGGCCTTCGCACCGGGGTCGGTCATGGTCGACACCCTGCCAGGCGGCACCGACGTTTCCCGCGGGCCGCGTTCAGGCGCGGGCGCCCACCACGTCGGCCGTCGTCCCCAGGTCGTCCGGGGCGCCCGCGTCCCGCTCGGGCACGTGCCCGTTGCGCTCGGGGCTCTCGCTGCTCTCGGAGCCGAAGTCGTGCTCGGCGAACGCCTCCGGCGGCGGGCACGCGCAGACCAGGTTGCGATCGCCGTAGGCCTGGTCGATCCGCCGGACCGGGCTGAGGTAGGTCCGCCCCTGCAGGCCCCGGACCGGGTAGACCGCCGTCGTCCTCGGATAGGGCCGCTCCCACTCCCCCGCCAGCATCGCCAGGGTGTGCGGGGCGTTGCGCAGCGGGTTGTCGGTGGCGTCGTACTCGCCGGTGGCCACCTTCTCTATCTCGCCGCGGATGGTGATCATCGCCTCGACGAACCGGTCCAGCTCGGCCTTGTCCTCGCTCTCGGTCGGCTCGACCATCAGCGTCCCGGCCACCGGGAAGCTCATGGTCGGCGCGTGGAACCCGAAGTCGATCAGCCGCTTGGCGATGTCGTCGTTGGTCACGCCGGTCGCCTTGGTCAGCGGCCGGATGTCGAGGATGCACTCGTGGGCGACCAGCCCGTCGGCGCCGGTGTAGAGCACCGGGAAGTGCTCGCGCAGCCGGGTGGCGACGTAGTTGGCCGCCAGGACGGCGTGCTCCGTCGCCGCCAGCAGACCGTCGGGTCCCATCAACCGGACGTAGGCCCAGGAGATCGGCAGGATGCCGGCCGAGCCCCAGGGAGCCGCGGACACGACCGGACCCTCCGTCCCGGTGTCGACCAGCGGGTGCCCCGGCAGGAAGGGCACGAGGTGCTCGCGGACACCGATCGGGCCCACGCCCGGACCGCCGCCGCCGTGCGGGATGCAGAAGGTCTTGTGCAGGTTCAGGTGGCTGACGTCGGAGCCGAAGCGCCCCGGCTTGGCCAGGCCCACCATGGCGTTGAGGTTGGCGCCGTCGACGTAGACCTGCCCACCGGCGTCGTGGACGGCGCCGCAGATCTCCTGGATGTCGGCCTCGAAGACGCCGTGGGTCGACGGGTAGGTGATCATCATCGCCGCCAGCCGGTCGGCGTGCTGGTCGACCTTGGCGTGCAGATCGGCGACGTCGACGTTGCCCGCCTCGTCGCAGGCGACCACGACGACCCGCATGCCGGCCATGACGGCGCTCGCGGCGTTCGTCCCGTGCGCGGAGCTGGGGATCAGGCAGACGTCGCGCTGCCGGTCACCGCGCGAGTGGTGGTAGGCGCGGATGGCGAGCAGTCCGGCGAACTCCCCCTGGGACCCGGCGTTGGGCTGGACGCTGACCGCCGCGTAGCCGGTGACCTCGGCCAGCGCGTCGCACAGCTCCTGGATCAGCGTGGCGTACCCGCGCGCCTGCTCGACCGGCACGAACGGGTGCAGCTTCGCGAACTCCGGCCAGGTGATGGCGGCCATCTCGGTCGCCGCATTGAGCTTCATGGTGCACGAGCCGAGCGGGATCATCGTGCGGTCGAGCGCGAGGTCCTTGTCGCTCAGCATGCGCAGGTAGCGCAGCAGGGCCGTCTCGGACCGGTGCGCGGAGAAGACCGGGTGGGTCAGGAAGGGGGTCCGGCGGCGCAGGTCGGCCGGCAGGGCATCGGCACCCCCGTCGTCCAGCGCGGCGTCGTCCGCCGGGACGCCGAAGGCATCGGCGACCGAGCGGAGGACCGCCGGCGTCGTCGTCTCGTCGCAGGCGACGGCCACCGTGTCGGCGTCGACGAGGCGCAGGTTGATCCGTCGCTCGGCGGCCGCGGCGACGACCTCGGCGGCCCGGCCGGGCACGGTCGCCTCGAGGGTGTCGAAGAAGTGCTCGTGGACGAGTTCCAGCCCGCCGGCGCGCAGCCAGCCGGCCAGCGCGACAGCGCTGCGGTGCACGCGCGCCGCGATCGCCGCCAGGCCCTCGGGGCCGTGGTAGACGGCGTAGGCGCCGGCCATGACGGCGAGCAGCACCTGGGCCGTGCAGATGTTGCTGGTCGCCTTCTCCCGGCGGATGTGCTGCTCCCGGGTCTGCAGCGCCAGGCGGTAGGCGACGCCGCCGTCCGCGTCGACCGAGACCCCGACCAGACGGCCCGGCAGCTGACGGGCCAGGCCCTCGCGGACGGCGAGGTAGCCGGCGTGCGGCCCGCCGTAGCCCATGGGGACGCCGAAGCGCTGGGTCGTGCCGCAGGCGACGTCGGCACCCCACTCCCCCGGCGCCTCCAGCAGCGTGAGGGCCAGGAGGTCGGCGGCGACGACCACCGAGGCCCCGGCGTCGTGGGCCGCCCGGGTGAGCGCGCGGTGGTCGCGTACGGCGCCGCTGGCACCCGGGTAGGACAGCAGGACTCCGAACGCGCCGGCCTCGGGCAGATCGGCGGGCCAGCCCTGGGACAGGTCGGTCACGTGCAGGGTGATGCCGAGCGGCTCGGCCCGCGTCTGAAGGACGCCGAGGGTCTGCGGCAGGGTGTCGGCGTCGACGACGAAGACCGCGTCGGCCTTCGCGCGGCCCGCGCGGCGGACCAGCGTCATCGCCTCGGCTGCGGCGGTGGACTCGTCGAGCATCGAGGCGCCGGCGACGTCCAGGCCGGTCAGGTCGGCCACCATCGTCTGGAAGTTGATCAGCGCCTCGAGCCGGCCCTGGCTGATCTCGGGCTGGTAGGGCGTGTAGGCGGTGTACCAGGCCGGGTTCTCCAGCACGTTCCGCTGGATGACGGCCGGGGTGACGGTGCCGTAGTACCCCAACCCGATCATCGAGGTGTAGACGTCGTTGGCCTCGGCGCGTTCGCGCAGCAGGTCCAGGACGGCGGCCTCGTCCAGCGCGGCCGGCAGGTCGAGAGGGGTCCGGTCGCGCACGCCCTCGGGGACGCAGGCGTCGACCAGCTCCTCGAGGCTGGGATGGCCGATCGCGGCCAGCATCGCCTCGGTGTCCGCGGGCCGGGGTCCGATGTGCCGCGCGGCGAACGATCCCGCCGGATCCAGCGAACGCAGCGAGGGAAGGGGCGGCAGGGTCTCGGATCCCATTGCCGCGACGCTACCAGCGCGCCGGGGCGCTCCTGCCGCGCGACGAAGGGTGGGAGACCTCCCGCGAGTGTCGGCCCGCTGTCCTCATGGAGGAGGGATGACGACAGCAACCCGAGACTCGGTGCACCGGAAATGCTCCGGTGCGGTTCCTACTAGCCGGCGACGCGCTTGCGGCGGCGCATGGACAGCTCGTCGTCCGACGAGTGCATCGGTGCGCCGTCGAGACGCTCGGCCGGCAGCTCGGCGAGCTCACCGGAGAGCTCCCGGAGCGCGCCGGAGACGGCGATGCCGAAGACGCCCTGACCGCCGGCGAGCAGGTCGACGACCTCCTCGGCCGAGGTGCACTCGTAGACCGTGGCGCCGTCGGAGAACAGCGTGACGTTGGCGAGGTCCTTGATGCCGCGGTTGCGGAGGTGGTCGACGGCCTTCCGGATGTTCTGCAGGGAGACGCCGGTGTCCAGCAGCCGCTTGACGACCTTCAGCACCAGGATGTCGCGGAAGGAGTACAGCCGCTGCGTGCCCGAGCCGGTCGCGGTGCGGACCGACGGGGCCACCAGGCCGGTACGGGCCCAGTAGTCGAGCTGCCGGTAGGTGATGCCCGCAGCGGCGCACGCCGTCGGACCGCGGTAGCCGACGAGGTCGGTGTCGACCTCGTCGTACGCCGGGGCGCCGACAGCGGCATCGCTGAAGAGCTGACCCTGGGAGCCGTTGCTCTGGTCGCTCACGTCCAGCGTCCTCCTCTGGTCCCGTGCCGCTCGCGCGGTCCGGGTCGACGGCGTTGCACCCACTGACCTCAGGTGTCACACCGTTGTTGTTCGCCGACCGTAAGCCGGGCCAGGGGGTGGGTCAACTGAGCGGGGCGGCGTGTCGTCGCGCTCATCATTTCGAGTGGAGGTATGCGCGGTGCTGCCGATACCCCCAGGATGTCCTCCTGCCCCTGAGGTAGACCCTCAGGCGGCTCCTCGGCCTGACTCCGCGCCCCCGTCCGCTCGTCGCTGCGATGCTCCCGGAGCTGTCGTCAGGCGGCCCCTCCGGAGCCCGATCCCGCCCCGAAGTCCTCCGGCGAGATCTGGTCGAGGAACTCGCGGAACTTCTCGACCTCGTCCTCCTGCTCGTCCGGGATCTCGATACCGACCTCGTCGAGCAGGTCGTCGGCGCCGTAGATCGGGGCACCGGTCCGGACGGCGAGGGCGACGGCGTCCGACGGCCGGGCGCTGACGACGCGCTCGTCGCCGAACACCAGCTCGGCGATGTAGATGCCGTCGCGCATCTCGGTGATGTTCACGGCCTCCAGCGTCGCGCCGAGCGCCCGCACCACCTCGCGGAGGAGGTCGTGGGTCATCGGCCGGGCCGGGCGGACGCCCTGCTGCTCGAAGGCGATCGCGGCTGCCTCGACGGCGCCGATCCAGATGGGCAGGTACCGCTCCCCCTGCGTCTCCTTCAGCAGCAGGATCGGCTGGTTCCCGGGCAGCTCGACCCGGACGCCGACGACTCGAAGCTCCTGCACGGTGCGGCTCCTCAGCTGCTGCGCCCGGTCGGGGTGGGTGGGCGGTAGTGACATGGCGCGGGTGGGTCGGTCTCGTCGGTCGCGTTGCGACGTGTTCACGGTACGCCGGAGTCAGGGGCGCAGGAGTTCCCGCAGGCGCGCTTCCAGGAGGGCCGTGTGGAGCTGGGCGGACAGGGTCGCGAGCTCCCGGAGCTTCTCCGTGGCGCGGGTGCGGGCCTCCTCCGAGCGGGCGCGCAGCACCGGCGCGACCAGCTGCTCGACCAGTCCCGCCTCGCGCTCCACGCCGCTGCGGTAGACCCGGAGGTGCCGCGGCTCGATCCCGTGCCGCGCGAGCCCCGCGGCGGCCCGGGCCACCGGAAGGTCGGCCGCGGGGTGCCGGCCGTCGGCGTCGGTGGCCAGGAGCCCGAACTGCACGCAGTCGGCGAGCTGCTCGGGCTCGAGCCCGGCGGCGCGGGCGAACTGCTCCGGCGTCAGGGGCGGGACGCGGGCCTCGTCGTCGCCGGCGGCGGGAGGCGGCGGCACAGTTCCGGGCCCGCCGGCGCCGGCCGGCAACGGCTCGCCGCGGTCGAGCGCCTCGAGGTGCTCCTTGATGACCCGCAGCGGGAGGTACTGGTCTCGCTGGGCGGCCAGGACGTACCGCAGCCGGCTCACGTCGGCCCGGGAGAACTTCCGGTACCCGGACGGCGTGCGCTGCGGATGGACGAGGTCCTCGGACTCGAGGTAACGGATCTTGCTGATCGTGACGTCGGGGAAGTCGTCGCGAAGAACTGCCAGCACCTCGCCGATGGTGAGCCGCGGCGCGCGCTGGTCCGCGGCGTCCCCGAGCGCACTGTCGCGCTCGGGCACGGCGGTCACGTCCTCGTCTCGTCGGCGCCCGTGCGGAGCGCGCGGGGCCGGGCCACTAGCGAGCGGCCGGCTCGCCGGTGCGGGGGCCGGTCAGGTAGACGAGGCGGAACTTGCCGATCTGGACCTCGTCGCCCCCGGCGAGCGTCGCGACGTCGACGGGCTCCCGGTTGACGTAGGTGCCGTTGAGGCTGCCGACGTCGTGCACCGAGAAGCCGCCGCCCTCGCGGTGGAACTCCACGTGCCGGCGGCTGACGGTCACGTCGTCCAGGAAGATGTCGCTGTCGGGGTGACGGCCCGCGGTCGTGACGTCCTGGTCCAGCAGGAAACGGCTGCCGGCGTTCGGGCCGCGCTTGACGACCAGCAGCGCCGACCCGGACGGCAGCGACTCCACGGCGCCGGCGTGCGCGTCGGCGGCCGACTCCGCGATCTCCGGCTGCTCGGCGGAGTCCTCGCCGCCGACCTTGGGGATCACCGAGGTCGACTCTCCGACCCGCTCCTGGGAGAGCGCCGAGCCGCACTGCGCGCAGAAGCGACTGCCCTCGGGGTTCTCGTGTCCACATCGAGTGCAGTGCACGTCTGTCTCCTCCTTGGGCGAAGGCCCGCCGCGAGTCTCGAACAGGCCGCGTGCGGCCGGCGGACGTCGGACCGGTCGGCCCGACGCGGGTCGGCCGCCGCGTGTCGGCGGACCGTGGGTCATGGAACCAGTCGGCGGACCCGAGGGTCAACCGGACGTTCAGGGTGTGGGAACCGCGGTTTCCGTGCTGGTCACCACGGCTTCGGGCACCCCAGCGCGATCATAGTGACGGGCGTGCCGCCGGGCCCGACGGCGGGCCGTCAGGAGGCGTCGACGAGCGCCTGGTAGGCGGCGGCGTCCATCAGCGGGCCGATGGGGTCGCCACCCTCGCCCGGCGCGCTGATCTCGACCAGCCAGCCCTCGCCGTACGGGTCGGCGTTGATGGTCTCGGGCGCATCGGCGAGCTTCTCGTTCACCGCCGTCACCACGCCGGCGATGGGCGCGTAGACGTCGGACACCGACTTGGTCGACTCCACCTCACCGATCGGCGTCCCGGGCGCGACGTCGTCCCCCACCTCCGGCAGCTGGACGAACACGATGTCCCCGAGGGCGTCCTGCGCGTGGTCGGTGATGCCGACCCTGACGATGGTCCGTGCTCCCGCAGTGGCCTCCGTCCCGTCGGTGCCCTGCACCAGCGCCCATTCGTGCTGGTCGGTGTAACGGCGGTCGTCTGGGGTGGCCATGCGGCGGGTCTCCTGGTCTGCGGCAGGGAGCGGGAAGGCGGCTGACCGCGTCAGTCGTCGGTGTCCGGCGCAGCGTATTGAGGCGTGTCGAGCGGCCGCAACGCGTCCACCACGACCCGGGGGGACGTCTCGATGCTGACCGAGCCACCGCGGCTGCCGATGTGCGGCACCACTCCCCCGGGGATGTTCATCGCGGTCTCGATGTTCTGCGGCGACCCGATGACGACGAACTCGTACGGGGTCTCGATCGGCTGCCCGTCCACTTCGAGCGCCCCGGGGCGGCCCGCGACGGCCGTGGAGACCCCGACGCGGACGCCGTCGATCTGCATGGTCTCCGCACCCGCCCCGCGCAGCTCCTGGATCGTGTCGATGATGTCGGTGACCTGCACGTCGTCCCCGGGGTCGCGGATCGTCAGGACGAGGCCGGGGCCTGCCGCGGCGACCGTGCCGGTGAGGATCCCGATGTCCTGGGCCCGGTTCCGGGCGTCCTCCAGGGCGGAGGACGTCTGCCCGTCGGAGTTGACGAGCTCC
>NZ_SPQM01000326.1 GCF_004570345.1 Blastococcus sp. CT_GayMR20
GTCTGAGGTCTTGACCCCGTTCCCGCGGGAACGTTTCCGGTCAGCCGCGACGCCAGAGCCAGATGCCGACGCCGGCGAACCAGAGTGCCATCAGGTAGGTGACCGCCCAGCCGACCGGCGGCAGCAGCAGCCCGACGGCGAGGACGGCGCTTCCGCCGAACAGCATCCGCGAGGCACCCGCCGCCCTCGTCGCGAGGGCCACCGCGATCAGGAACCCGGCACCCACCCAGGCGGCGATCGGGTGCGCCACGTTCATCAGCACCAGCGCCACCTCGGCCGCGCCCGGGGTGACGCCCCCGTCGAACACCATCGTCCCGACGGCGACCGCGGCGGCCGGGGCAGTGAACGCCGCGGTCAGCAGCAGCACGTGCCCGGCACCGAGCAGCGGCAGCAGCCGGATCGCCGCAGTCTCGCCGCCGCGGGCCAGCCGCGCGGCGAGCATCCCGCTGACGGCGATGGCCAGCAGCGCGTAGGTCCCCACGAGAACAGCCGTCAGGCCGAGCGGTGCGCCCTCCATCGCCGACGCCGCCTCCTCGGGGGTCTCGGCCCCGCGGAGCAGGTCGTTGAAGACGACGACGGCGCCGGCGAAGGCGGCGAGCGCGCCGAGGCCGGCCAGTGCCGGGAGCGGTGACCGGACACGACGGCCGGTGGCCTCCGGGAGAGCGGTGGTGGTCATGGTCGGTTCCTCCTCGGTCGGCGCGACCGTCGCGCCGGACGCCGTCCACGCTCGCCGGACCACGCGTCCTCCGCGTCCGTCCGGCGGCCGAACCGTCGCGCCGTCCGGCAGACGGGTGATCGGCCGAGCGACAGACGTCCGCAACGCCGGTGCCGCCCTACGCTCCCGCCATGTCCGGACTGTGGAGCAGGTGGCGGGGCCTGCCGGTGTGGGCGCGCGACGGACTC
>NZ_SPQM01000327.1 GCF_004570345.1 Blastococcus sp. CT_GayMR20
AGGGTGAGGACCTCGCCGCGCCGCTCGATGAGCCCGGTGTCGAGCCTTCCCGCGACGACGTCGGGATCGTTCAGCAGCGACCGAAGGAACGCGGCGTTCGTCGTCACGCCCAGGACGGCGGTGTGCCCGAGCGCCCCGACGAGCCGGGCCCGCGCCGTCTCCCGCGTCGGTGCCCAGGCGATGATCTTCGCCAGCATCGGGTCGTAGTCGGTGCCGACCACGCCGCCGACGGCCAGCGAGCTGTCGACCCGGATGCCCGGCCCGGACGGCTCGACCAGGCCGAGCACGGTCCCGGCCTGCGGCAGGAAGCCGCGCGACGGGTCCTCGGCGTAGAGCCGCGCCTCGATCGCGTGCCCGTCGAGGGTGACGTCGCTCTGGTCGATCGGCAGCCGCTCCCCCGCCGCCACCCGGATCTGCTGCTCGACGAGGTCGAGCCCGGTGACGCACTCGGTCACCGGGTGCTCGACCTGCAGCCGGGTGTTCATCTCCAGGAAGAAGAAGTCGCGCGGCCGGTCGGCGTCCACGATGAACTCCACCGTCCCCGCGCCGGTGTAGCCGACGGCCTTGGCCGCGTCGACGGCCGCCCGGCCCATCGACGCGCGCGAGGCCGTGTCCAGCAGCGGGGACGGCGCCTCCTCGATCACCTTCTGGTGCCGTCGCTGCAGGCTGCACTCGCGCTCGCCGAGGTGGATGACGTTGCCGTGCGCGTCGCCGAGGACCTGCACCTCGATGTGCCGGGAGTTCCCGACGTACCGCTCGACCAGCAGGGTGTCGTCGCCGAAGGAGTTGGTCGCCTCGCGGCGGGCGCCGGCGATCGCGTCGGGCAGCTCCTCCTTCGACCGCACCACCCGCATGCCCTTGCCGCCACCCCCGGCACTCGGCTTGAGCAGGACCGGGAAC
>NZ_SPQM01000037.1 GCF_004570345.1 Blastococcus sp. CT_GayMR20
CCTGGGCCCGCTGCCCGGGACCGTGCGCGAGGTGCAGGCCACCGCCGCCGACGGAGCGCGGGTGCAGTGCTGGCTGGTGCTCCCGGAGGGAGCGTCGGCCGAGTCGCCGGCACCACTGGTGCTCTGGATCCACGGCGGCCCGCTCATGAGCTACAACTCGTGGTCGTGGCGGTGGTGCCCCTGGGTGCTGGCCGCCCGCGGATACGCCGTGCTGATGCCCAACCCGGCCCTCTCGCAGGGCTTCGGGCAGGACTTCGTCCGCCGTGGCTGGGGTGAGTGGGGTGGCGCCCCCTACACCGACCTGATGGCGGCGGTCGACGCGGCCGAGCAGCTGCCGGAGATCGACCGGACCCGGACCGCGGCGATGGGCGGGTCGTTCGGCGGCTACATGGCCAACTGGGTGGCCACCCAGACCGACCGCTTCAAGGCGATCGTCACGCACGCCAGTCTCTGGGACCTCGACGCGTTCACCGGCACGACGGACGCGGCCTACTACTGGGAGAAGGAGTGGGGCGACCCGCTCCGCGAGACCAAGCGCTACCAGCAGAACTCGCCGCACCGCTACGCCGACGCCATCCGGACGCCGATGCTGGTCATCCACGGCGACAAGGACTACCGGGTCCCGATCGGCGAGGCGCTGCGGCTCTGGTACGACCTGCAGAAGCGTGGGATCCCGTCGAAGTTCCTGTACTTCCCCGACGAGAACCACTGGGTGCTGACGCCTGGGAACTCGAGGATCTGGTACGAGACGGTCCTCGCCTTCCTCGGTGAGCACGTCCTCGGCGAGGAGTGGCAGCAGCCCGAGCTGCTCTGACCCGGCCACCACCGGGTCAGCCCCACGTCTCCGCATCGAGGTGCGCGAGGACGTCCCGGTCGTCGACGGTCCCGCGGATCATCCGCCGCAGCTCCGCGGGGGTGAGGCAGGCGGCGAGACCCTGCGCCAGCAGGCGGGCCAGCCGGTAGCGGGGGTCACCGTCCAGGGCGCGGGTGAGGGCGATGTTCGCCATCGCACCGTCCCCGCGCAGCCAGGCCGAGACGGCCAGCAGCGTGGCCGGAGCGGCGTCCAGCGGCGGCAGGGCGCGCCGCGTGCACGCCGTCCAGAGCGTCTCCGCCGCCGCGGCGTCCGGGCCGAGGGCGAGCTGCAATGCCCGGTCGCGGACGTGGACGTCGCGCAGGCCCCAGAGGATGCGGGCGGTCTCGTCGTCGGTGAGGGGTGCCGACGGCCTCCCGGGACGGCACCGCGCCACCGCTGCGGTGACGGCTGCCCAGGACGCCTCCGCCGTCGCGTCCCTGCCGTCCGCGGCGACGGCCGCGGAGCACTCGGTGGCCGCGCGGACCGACGCGGCCACCATGGCACCGCGGTCGAACCCGGCAGGCGGGTGGATCCGTGCGGCGAGGTCGTCGCGGTCGGCCTCGACGACCATGCCCGTGGCGACCGCGGCGACCTGCAGCTGGGGCACGCCGCCCGGCAGCGGCGTCCCGGCGTCCGGCGCGCAGCACTCGTGCGGGCAGTCGTAGGACCACCATCGGCCACCGCGGACCAGCAGGACCTCCGGCACGGGGACGGGCTGTCGGGCGAGTGCCGTCACCAGTTCCCGCACCAGCGCGCGGTGCGGCAGGTCGCGATCCTTTTCCACGTCGACGTCCGCCGCCTCGGAGACCACGGCCAGGAGCACCCCGCGCGGACGGTCGGTGCAGACGCTCCGGGCCAGCACCCGGGCAACGGCGCCGGCGTCCCGCACTGCCGGGATGTCGGCCCGGACCGTCAGACCGACCCGCCTCCCGCTGGAGCCGGTGAGGCTGATCAGGACGACCGACTCCCGGGGCCGGAAACCGAGCAGGTGCGGCAGCGACGCGGCGATCTCACCGGGCTCGGAGATCCGGACGTCGATCGGACCACGGTCGGGAACTGCCCAGGCATCCATGCCGACGACCCTGGGCGGGGCGGGACCGTCGCGGGGTCGGGCGGGCCGTTCTGTGGATCGGTGGAGCCGGTGTGGACGCCGACCGGCCGATCGTCGACCCCCCGCGGTAGGCGAGCCGTCAGGTGCTCAGTCGAGCGCCTCCGCCTGGGCCTCGTAGGCGAGGGCGAGCAGGTCGGCGAAGGCGACGGGGTCCTGCGGCGGCGCCGGGGTGGCGGCGCCGGCTCCACCGGCCGCACCGGTGTCGAGATTCATGAGGATGAGGAGCCGGTCGCCGTCCTGCACCGCACCGATGAGCGCGGGCACCGAGATCTGCGTGCCGTCGGGGGCGCTGACCACGGTCGTGTACCGCAGCATCGCCGAGCCGTCGCCCAGGTCGTCGACCGGCAGGCTCTCGAAGGTCACGGTCGCCTGCCCGATGTCGGGCGACGTGATCTGCGCGGTCGGGCACCGCTCGGCGGCGGCGGCGAGCTGGTCGACGGAGTCCTCGATCGGGCCGCCGCGCACCAGGACCTCGACCGTCGCCGCGCTCCCGATCGTCGCTGCCTGCGCGGCCACGTCGTCGAAGTCGTCGAACTCCGGCTGGGTGCCGGCCACCGCGGCCGAGCACTCCTTGGGCGTGATCTGGAGGTCGTCGGCACCGGCGGCCAGGCCGGCGGCCTGGCTGAGCTGCTGGGGGCTGATCGCCACCACGGCGGCGTCCGCGCCGAACGCGTCGGCGGGCAGGAGGCCGGACGCGAGGTCGGGCAGGTCCTCCTCGGCAGCGGTGGACGACACGGTCGCCGACGAGCTCGACGCGGCGGGATCGCCGTCGTCGCCCCCGCCGCACGCGGTGAGGAGGACCGCCGAGCTGAGGACGGCGGTCAGGACGCCGGTACGGCCACGGGCTGGGGAGCGCATGCGCCCGAAACTAGTCGCGCTCCGACCGCTCAGCACTCGTACTGGACGGCGCTGCGACCGGCCAGCCAGGGGCGCACGTGCTCGGCGAGCACCGACTGGTGCACCGGGTCCTGCGCGTACCGGCGGAAGGCCGCCTCGTCGGGGAAGTCGGCGATCAGCACCGCGTGGCCGTTGCCGTCGACCAGGCCCGCGTCCTCGGCCACGACGAGGGACGTCATGCCCCCCACGTCCTTCCGGAGCCGGCGCAGCGCCTCGATCGAGGCGACGCGCCGCTGCGCGTCCGCGGCATCGGACCAGGTGAAGACCACGACGTGACGGATCATGCGGCCCACTCTCCCAGCCGGCCGGCCGCGCCCGGACAGGTGGCGACCCGAACGGTTACCGGCTGGTAGCCGAGGCGGCCGCGCCGCTCGTTAGAGTCCGGCGCATGGGACGGTCGCTGCGCATCGCACTGCTGTCCTACCGGAGCAAGCCGCACAGCGGCGGCCAGGGCATCTACGTGCGGGCCCTGTCCCGCGAACTGGCCGAGCTCGGCCACCGGGTCGAGGTCCTCAGCGGGCAGCCCTACCCCGAACTGGACGGCGGGGTGCCGCTCACCCGGCTGCCGAGCCTGGACCTCTACCGCGAACCGGACCCGTTCCGGACGCCGCGTCCCTCGGAGTTCCGCGACTGGGTGGACGTCGCCGAATGGGCGACCATGTGCACCGCCGGCTTCCCGGAGCCGATGACGTTCAGCCTGCGTGCGGCGCGGCACCTGCTCCCCCGGGCCGCGGACTTCGACGTCGTCCACGACAACCAGTCCCTCGGCTGGGGACTGCTGCGGCTCGTCCGCGCCGGGCTGCCGACGGTCGCGACCGTCCACCACCCCATCTCGATCGACCGCGACCTCGAGCTGGCGGCCACCCGCTCCTTCCGCCGGCGCCTGACGCTGCGCCGCTGGTACGCCTTCACCCGCATGCAGGCCCACGTGGCCGGGCGGCTCGACGGGGTCACCACGGTCTCGGAGAACTCCCGCCGCGACATCGCGACGCACATGGGCCTCGCCCCCGAGAGCGTCGACGTCATCCCGGTCGGCATCGACCCCGCGGAGTTCAGGCCACCGCCGGACGGGCAGCCGCGCGACCCCGACTCGATCCTGGTCATCACCAGCGCCGACGTGGCACTCAAGGGCCTGGTCCACCTCCTGGAGGCGTTGGCGAAGCTGCGCACCGAGCGGCCGGTCCGGCTCACCGTCGTCGGCACCGCCCGCGCGGGCGGCCCGGCCGAGGCGGCCCTGGACCGGCTCGCGCTGCACGACGCCGTCCGCTTCACCGGGCCGGTGCCGGAGGCGGAGCTGGTGCGGCTGTTCCAGCGGGCGTCCGTGGTGGCCATCCCGTCGCTCTACGAGGGCTTCTCCCTGCCGGCGCTCGAGGCCATGGCCTGCGCGGCACCGCTGGTGACCACGGACGCCGGCGCCCTGCCCGAGGTGGTCGGCAGCAAGGCCGGGCTCCGCGTGCGGGCGGGGGACGTCGGCGAGCTGACGGCTGCGCTGAAGCTCGTCCTGGACTCCCCCGCACTCGCCGACCAGCTCGGCCGGGCCGGTCGGCGCCGGGTGCTGGACCATTTCACGTGGCGGTCGACGGCCCAGCGCACCGCCGACTGGTACGTCGGGACTCTGGAGCGCAAGGGGAAGCAGTGCTGACCGTCGACTACGACCGCCTCGACCTGCGGCCGGGGATGACCGTCCTCGACCTGGGCTGCGGCGAGGGCCGGCACGCCTTCGAGGCCTACCGCCGCGGGGCCTCGGTCGTCGCCCTCGACTGGGGCGTCTCCGAGGTGGCGACGACGAAGCAGTGGCTGGGCGCCATCGCCGCGGCCGGGGAGGCTGGGCGGGCGCGCGACGGCACAGCTGCCCGCTACGAGGTCGTGCGCGGTGATCTGCTAGCCCTGCCCTTCTTCGACGCCAGTGTCGACCGCGTCATGGCATCCGAGGTCCTCGAGCACATCCCGGACGACGTCACCGCGATGGCCGAGATCGCCCGCGTGCTCAAGCCGGGCGGGCGGGTGGCGGTCACCGTGCCGCGCTACGGGCCGGAGCGGATCTGCTGGGCCCTGTCGGACGAGTACCACGCCAACGAGGGCGGGCACATCCGCATCTACACGAAGCCGGTCGTGCGCACCCGGCTCGCCTCCGTCGGCCTGACCCCCGGCGAGAGCCATCACGCGCACTCGCTGCACGCGCCGTTCTGGTGGCTCAAGTGCGCCGTCGGCGTGGAGCGGGACACCGCGCTCGTCCGGGCCTACCACCGCCTGCTGGTGTGGGACCTCACGAAGCGGCCGTGGCTGACCCGCACGGCCGAGCGCGTCCTCGACCCGCTGTTCGGCAAGAGCCTCGTCGTCTACGCCGACAAGCCCGCGGTCGCCCAGCCGCTCCGGGCGGCCGGAGCCGGCGCCGGCTGGGTGGCCGGGGAAGTCACGGAGCGGGAGCGGACCGCTGCCGCGCGCTGACGGCCGGCTCCTCCCGGAGCTGCCCGGCGTCCTGACCGCGGACCAGGTCCGGGCGACGGTCGCGGCGATCGCCGCCGAGCAGGGTGCCGACGGCGCGCTGCCCTGGTTCCGCGACGGCCAGCTGGACCCGTGGGACTCCGTCGAGGCGGCGATGGCGCTGGACACCGGCGGCGAGCACAACCGGGCCCGCGCCGCCTACCGCTGGCTGGCCGCCCGGCAGCGCCGGGACGGCTCGTGGGCCGCCGAGTACCGCGGCGGCGTGGAAACGGCGCCAGCGGCGGAGAGCAACCACGCGGGCTACCTCGCCGTCGGCCTGTGGCACAGCTGGCTCGCCCGGGGCGACGAGGAACTGGTGGCCGAGCTCTGGCCCGTCGTCCGCCGCGGCCTGGACCTGGTGACCCGGATGCAGCTCCCCGGCGGCGCCGTCGGCTGGGCGCTGCGGCCCGAGGGGACGCCGGACGACACCGCCCTCCTGACCGGCAACGCCAGCCTCTTCCAGGCCCTGCGCTGCGGGATCGCCCTGGCCGCCCTGCTGGGCGAGGCGCAGCCGGACTGGGAGCTGGCGGTCACCGACTTGGGGACGGCGCTCCGCGAGCGGCCCGAGGCGTTCGCCGACCGCTCCCGCTTCTCGATGGACTGGTACTACCCCGTGCTCGCCGGGGCGGTGACCGGGACGGCGGCCGACGAGCGGCTGGCCGCCGACTGGGACCGTTTCGTCGTCCCGGGCCTCGGCGCCCGCTGCGTCGCCGACCGGCCTTGGGTCACCGGCGCGGAGACCTGCGAGCTGGCCCTGGCGCTGGCCGCGGTAGGACGGGTGGAGGCGGCAACGGAGCAGGTCGCGGCGATGCAGCACCTGCGCCACGACGACGGCTCCTACTGGACCGGCTACGTCTTCGCCGACGACGCGCGCTGGCCGGTCGAGCGGACGACGTGGACGGCGGCGGCCGTCGTCCTCGCCGCGGACGCGATCTCCCGCGCCACCCCGGCGTCGGGGCTCTTCCCCGACCCGGGCGCGCTGCCACCGGCCGGCACGGACACGGACCTGGACGCACCCGCCGATTGGCTGCCTGGAGGCGCGGGCACCGTCCTCCCGTGACCCCTCCTGCGGCCTCCGACGTGACGGTCGTCGTCGCCAGCCAGAACCGGCGCGACGAGCTGCTGACGACGCTGTCCCGGCACGAGGCGCCCGTCGTCCTCGTCGACAACGCCTCGACCGACGGCACCGTCGACGCCGTCCGGAAGGCCCACCCCGCTGTCACGGTGATCCCGTTGGAACGGAACGTGGGGGCAAGGGCCCGGACGCTGGGCGTGGCACGCGCCGGCACCCCGTTCGTGGCCTTCGCCGACGACGACTCGTGGTGGGCGCCCGGCGACCTGGCGCGGGCCGTGGCGATCATGCGGGCCCATCCCCGGCTGGCGCTGCTGAACGCCCGCATCCTCGTCGGGCCGGAGGAGCGGCTGGACCCGGTGTGCGCGGAGATGGCCCACAGCCCGCTCGGCACGGAGCCGGACCTGCCCGGTCCGTCCCTGCTGGGCTTCATCGCCTGCGGCGCACTCGTGCGCACCGCGGCGTTCGAGGCCGTCGGTGGCTTCGACCCGGTCGTCCGCTTCCCGGGCGAGGAGGAGCGAGTGGCCCTCGACCTCGCGGCCGCCCGGTGGGGTCTGGCCTACGTCGACGAGGTGGCCGTGCACCACCACCCGTCGCCGCGTCGGCACTCCCCCGGACGGCGGCAGGCAGCGATCTGGCGCAGCCGCGTGCTCACCGCGCTGATGCGCCACCCGCTGCCCGACACCGGCCGGTTGCTGGTCGGCGCGCTGCGGGGCGGCCACCCCGGGCGGGAGGGTCTGCTGCGTGCCCTGCCCGACGTGCCCGCCGCGCTGCGCGCCCGCCGCCCCCTCCCGCCGGAGGTCCGCGCGGACCTGCAAGTGCTCGCCGGCGGCTGAACGCTCAGACGGTCAGTCGCTCCCGCACCGGTCGGGCGGCCGGCGTGGCGTCCCACTCCGCGTCGGCCATCCGCAGGATCCCCACTCCCAACGAACCGAACACGGCGGCGAGGATGCCGAAGGTCGCGAACTCGTAGGCGAGCTCCATCGGCAGGAAGAAGTGCACCAGCACCACGACGGTCGCGACCACCGGCCCCCACAGGCCGATCAGGCCGGCCCGCCACGCCGCCCACGGCAGCACGATCACGCTCAGATGGGCGCAGATGGCCAGCCCCAGGACCAGGACTCCCAGGACCCAGCCGCTGTTGACCCGCTCCACGAAGGCCACCATCTCCGCCCGGTCGCCCCCGGCCAGCCCGGTCCCGACGAGGTAGAAGATCCCGGTCCCCATGAAGCGCAGGCCGGCGAGCACGGCCAGGACGGCGCCGAGGTTCGCCAGCGCCGCCCCCCGGTCGCGCGCCAGGTGCAGGATCCCCAGCCCGGCCGGGGTCATCAGGAGCCCGATGACGAGCAGGAACACCCCGGACACCGCGAGCGCGCCGGCGTCTTCGGTCGAGGCGCGGTACATGATCTCGCCGTTGCCACCCAGAGCCGGGTCGAACGCCGTCTCCACAGCCATCAGCAGCGGGAAGGCGATCAGGGCCGCACCCGTGGTGTAGCGGCGCAGCCGGCGGGCCAGAGGTGCTGTGGTCTCGGTCATGGCGGTTCTCCTTCGAGGACGACGGTGACCGGCGCCGCGCCGGTCGGACGCCGGAACTGTCGACCGACGGTGCCCCCGGCGTCGTCGGCACCGGTGCTCCTCCTGCGTCGTCCGGACGGATGACCTGCCGTCAGCCGCGATCGCCCGCCGGGATGACGCCACAGCGGCCCGCTCGCCCTACCGTGACGCCATGCGCCGGTGGGTGCCCCGCCCGATCGACCTCGCCGCCGCCGCGGCGCTCACCGTGGCGACGCAGGTCGAGCTGTGGCTGATGTCCCCGGAAGGGGTGCCCCTCGGGCTGGTCGGCCCGTCGTTCGTGGTCGGCACGCTCGCCTTCGCGTGGCACCGGGTCGCCCCCTTCGCGGCCCTCACCATCGGCCTGACCACGCTGGCCGTCGTGCCCGGCCTGCTGGGAGTCGACCCGGCACTGGCCTTCGGCTGGTTCGTCACCACCTTCGCGCTGCTCGCGTCGGCCGGGTACCACGCCCGACGTCCCGTGCTCGCACTGGCCGTCGCCCTGGTCCTGCTGGCCGTCAGCATCGTGCTGCCGAAAGGGCCGGCCTTCGCCGACGTCCTCTACGCCTGGATCCTCGCCGGCGGCTTCTGGCTGGCCGGCCGGGCCCTCTCCCTGCGCACGGTCCGTGCCGAACTCTCCGAACAGCGGGCCGCCCGCGCCGAGGAGCAGGCCCAGTGGCGCGCGGCGAGCGCTGTCGCCGACGAGCGGCTACGGATCGCCCGCGAGATGCACGACGTGATCTCGCACAGCGTCAGCGTGATGACCCTGCACGTCAGCGGCGTGCGCCGGCTGCTGCGCCCCGACCAGGTGGAGGAACGTGCGGCGCTGGAGACCGTGGAGCGCACCGGCCGGGAGTCGCTGGCCGAGATGCACCGCATGCTCGGCGTCCTCCGTGGACCGGACGAGGACGGCGGAGCGCCGTCCCAGGGTCTCGCCCGGCTCCCGGACCTGCTCCGGTCCGCCCGCGCCGCCGGACTGGACGCCGTCCTGACCGTGGACGGCGACGACGGGGACCTGCCGGCCGGGGTCGACCTGGCCGCCTACCGCATCGTCCAGGAGGCCGTGACCAACGTGCTGCGGCACGCGCGGGCGCGGCAGCTGACCTGCTCGGTGCACCACCGACCCACAGCGCTGGAGATCGGCGTGGTCGACGACGGGACCGGCGCACCCGCGCGGCGAGAGGGGCACGGCCTCGTCGGCATGCGGGAGCGGGCCGCCGCCTACGGCGGCACCGTCGAGGCAGGCCCTCGCCCGGAGGGCGGATGGGCGGTGCACGCCCGCCTTCCCGTGCCTCCCGTCGAGCGGCCCGCCCCCGTGCGCGTCGCCGAGGAGGCGCCGTGATCCGGGTCCTCCTGGCCGACGACCAGGCGATGGTGCGGGCCGGCTTCCGGCTGATCCTCTCCGCCGAGCCGGACATCACGGTGGTGGGCGAGGCGGCCGACGGCACGCAGGCGGTGGCCGCCGCCCGGCGGCTGCGCCCGGACGTGACCCTGATGGACGTGCGGATGCCGCGCATGGACGGCATCGACGCCACACGCCGGCTGGCCGCGGAGGACCCGCCGCTCACCCGGGTCGTTGTCCTGACCACGTTCGACGTCGATGCCCACGTCTACGACGCCCTCCGAGCCGGGGCGAGCGGGTTCCTGCTGAAGAACGCACCGCCGGAGGAGCTGGTCGAGGCGATCCGCCTGGTCGCCGCCGGCGGAGCGCTGCTCGATCCGGCGGTCACCCGGCGGGTGATCGAGGAGTTCGCCCGCTCCCCCGCCCCCGGACCGGTTCCCGTGGCGGTGACCACGCTCACCGAACGCGAACGGGAAGTGCTCCAGCTGGTGGCGCAGGGCCTGTCCAACGCCGAGATCGCCGCGACCCTGTTCGTCAGCGAGGCGACGGTGAAGACCCACGTCGCGCGGTTGCTGGGGAAGCTCGACCTGCGCGACCGGGTGCAGGCGGTGGTCTACGCCTACGAGCGCGGGCTGGTCCGTCCCGGGTCCCGGTGACTCAGCGGGCGCAGTCGATGCAGGTTCGCGCGGCCGGGCGGGCCGCGAGCCGCTCCGGGGCGATCGGCCGACCGCAGCTCTCGCAGATGCCGTAGGCGCCCTCCTCGCGGTGCGCCAGCGCGGCGTCGACGTCGGCCAGGCGCCGGCGGGCCTGGTCCAGCAGCGCCACCACCTGCTGGCGCTCGAAGGCGATCGTCGCGCCCTCGGGGTCGTGCTCGTCGTCGGCGTTGGACGACCGCGACGCCGCGACCACGTTGTCGAACTCGCGGGTCAGCGCCTCGATCTGGGCGAGCGCGGCGGCCCGCTCGGCGGCCAGCGGATCGGTCATCGCAGCCGCCGGAGCAGCCGCAGCGAGCCGGTGCCGGGCAGCTCCTCGAAGTCCCCGGAGGCCACCACGCGCGTGTAGACGCCGTACGGTGCCTGCCCGCCGTCGGCCGGGTCGGGGAACACGTCGTGGATGGCCAGGGTCCCGCCGAGGGCGAGCTTCGCGACCCACGCGTCCTGGTCGCGGCGGGCGGACTCCTCGGTGTGGCTCCCGTCCAGGAACAGCAGGGCCAGTGGCGTCGTCCAGAGCGGTGCGAGGGTCTCCGAGCGGGCGACGACGGCGACGACGACGTCCTCGGCGCCGGCCGCGGCGATGGTGCGGCGGAAGTGCGGCAACGTGTCGATGAGCCCGATCTCCGGGTCGACCAGCGACGGGTCGTGGTACTCCCAGCCCGGCTGGTGCTCCTCCGAGCCGCGGTGGTGGTCGACGGTGACGACCTGCCGCCCCGTCTCGCGCGCGGCGGCGGCGAGGTAGAGCGCCGACTTGCCCATCCAGCTGCCGACCTCGAGCAGCGGACCCGGGACGCCGACGGCCCGCGCGGCCTCGTAGAGCGCCCGCCCCTCGTCGTCGGGCATGAACCCGGGAGCGTCCTGGGCGGCGGCGAGGAGGTCGGTGCTCACCACGACAGCCTGGCTCATCGGGCGAACCGGGCCCGCAGCGCGGTCATCCGCCGCTCGGTCGCCGCCCCCGCCTGGGTGTCGGCCGCCTTGGCGAAGAACGCCCCGGCCGCAGTCGTCACCGGGACGGCGAGCACGAGCGCGATGGCGGCCACGAGCGTCCGAACGACCTCCTCCGCCAGTGCGGAACTGGTGACCGTCGTCCACAGCGGTTGCGGGGAGAGTTCGAAGAGCAGCAGCGCCGGCAGCGCGGCCCCCGCATAGGCGAAGACGATCGTGTAGACGGTCGACGCGATGTGGTCGCGGCCGACGGCCATTCCCCGGCGGTAGAGCTCCCGCCATGTGATGTCCGGCGAGACCTCGTTCAGTTGCCAGATCGCGGACGCCTGCGTGATGGTGACGTCGTTGAGCACGCCCAGCCCGGCGACGACGATGCCCGCGAGGACCAGGCCGGAGAAGTCCAGGGTCGGGTCGTACAACTGCAGTCGCACCGTCTCCTCGCTGGTCAGGCCGATGAGGTCGGCAGCGGCGACGGAGATGGACCCCAGCACCGCCACCAGGGCCAGACCGAAGAGGGTGCCGACCAGAGCCGTCGTCGTCCGCGCGGAGAACCCGTGCGCCAGGTAGAGGACGACGAACATGATCGCCGCGGAACCGACGAGGCTGACCAGCGTCGGCGACTCCTCCGCGAGCAGGCCTGGCAACACGAACTGCAGCAGCACGAAGAACGCGAAGGCCAGCCCGACCAGGGAGGCCAGTCCGCGCAGCCGCGCCACCGCGCCCACGACGACGGCGAACATGATCGCCAGCACGATGATCGGGGTGTCCCGTTCGTAGTCGAAGAAGTTGTAGGCAGCCCCACCCTCGGCGCCTCCATCCCGGGTGAGTACCAGGACGTCTCCCTCGGCCACGCCCGCAGCGACCACCTCGGGCGGTAGCTCGACCTGCTCGAAGTCACCGGTGCCCGGTCCGTCGAGGATCTCCATGACCGCGTTCGCGCACGTCTGCGGCGGAGCCGCAGGGTCGAGGCCGCAGTCGAACGTCTCGAGGGACACCACCCGGGCGTCGGGGAACGTGGTGCCCGCGGGCTGGGCCAGCGCGGCCGCCTGCTGCGCCCGCGTCGGTTCGCCGTCGGGCCAGAGGACGAACAGGCCGACGATCGTGGCGATCCCGACCGGGACGAGCAGCAGGAGCATGAGCCACACGGCACGGCGGCGGCGGCCGAGCGCCTCGACGCTCGGAGGTGGCGCGTCGGGGTCGGGACCGTGGGAGTGATCGTGGGGCGGCACCTCGTCAGGCTAGGAGCCGCTGCCCGGACCGTGGATGGCGGCACCACCTCGCGTCGGCAGCGCCGGAATTTTCCTGACGCGGACACGTTTACTCAGCCGCCTGAGCGAGGTAGTCTCTAGTCGCCACTAGAGGTTCTACCTCGGGCAGCGAACTCGACACCAGAACGACCCAGGAGGTTGGAGTCACGATGCTGACCGCCTACGACCCCTTCGCCGCCACGTCCGCCGCCTTCCGCGCACTGGACCAGCTGACCGGCCGGGCGGGCACGGGCACCGCTCGCGCCCTGTCGGGCATGCCGATGGACGCCTACCGCGTCGGCGACAACTTCGTCGCCCACTTCGATCTGCCCGGCGTCGACCCGGGCTCGATCGACCTCTCGGTCGAGGGCAACACGCTCACCGTCAGCGCCGAGCGCTCGGTCCCTCAGCTGGAGAACGCCGAGTGGACGATCGCCGAGCGGCCGTTCGGCAGCTACACCCGACAGCTCGTCCTCGGCCGCAGCCTCGACACCGACCGGCTCGAGGCGAGCTACCACGACGGCGTCCTCACCCTCAGCATCCCGGTCGCCGAGAAGGCGAAGGCCCGCAAGATCACGGTGACCCGTGCGGACGTACCCGCCGAGCACCCGACGATCGAGGGCTCGTCCTCGGAGCAGAAGGCGGTCGAGAGCTGATCGACCGTCAGGAGGGGGCCGGGTCCATGGGACCCGGCCCCTCGGCTTTCCGCACACGACAGGAGACCGGACATGAGATCCGACGACGGGATCGCGGCCGGCGACCCGGTGAGCCGCCTCGACGACCCTGACTACCCGACGCTGACGATGAGCCAGGCGGCCGAGCTCCTGGGTGTGCAGGCGGCCTTCCTGCGCAGTCTGGACACGAGCGGGATCCTGCAGCCCTTCCGCTCCCCCGGCGGGCACCGGCGTTACTCGCGGCACCAGCTCGGGGTGGCCGCCCGCATGCGCGGCCTGCTGGACGACGGCCACTCGCTCGCGTCGGCGGAGACGATCGTCGGCCTCCAGGACGAGCTCGCCACCGCCCGGGCCGATGCCGACCGCCTCCGCTCGGACGTCGCCCGGCTGCGCTCCGGTCTCCCCGAAGCAGGGCCCGGCCCTCTCGCGCTATAAACCCTAGGGGGGTATGGTTCTCAGCGAGCCGCGGTCCATCGCGGTCCCGGCGGGAGGATCGGCATGGAGATCGTCGAGCAGGACGCGGCACCGGACGGCTCCGGGCACCAGCACGGCTACATCCACCGCAAGGACGACTACCTCAAGCGCCTCCGCCGCATCGAGGGTCAGGCCCGCGGCCTGCAGCGCATGGTCGAGGACGAGAAGTACTGCATCGACATCCTCACCCAGGTCTCGGCCATGACGAAGGCCCTCCAGTCGGTCGCCCTCGGCCTGCTCGAGGAGCACATGAGCCACTGCCTCGTCGAGGCGGCGGCCGCCGGCGGCCGCGAGGCCGAGGACAAGGTGCGCGAGGCCTCCGAGGCCATCGCCCGGCTCGTCCGTTCCTGATCACCCCCATCCCGAGAGGACCTCATGAGCACCGCCACCTACACCGTCGTCGGCATGACCTGCGGCCACTGCGTCAGCGCCGTGACCGAGGAGGTCTCCCAGCTGCCCGGCGTCACCGGCGTGGACGTGGACCTCGCCAGCGGCGGGCTCACCGTCACCAGCGACGGCCCCGTCGAGGAGACCGCCGTCCGCGCCGCCGTCCAGGAGGCCGGGTACGAGGTCACCGGCAGCTGATCATGTCGACCCCCGCCCGGCTCGCCGCCTTCGCCCTCGGACTGGTCGCCGTCTTCGGCGCCGCCGTGGGTGTCGGGCGAGCCGTCGGCCCCGTCGGTCCGGCCGCCCCTCCTGCGATGGCGGCCGGGCACGGCGCCGAGGAGGAACACGTCCCCGCGGCCGCGCCCGTGCAGCCCGCGGGGCTGGCGGTCTCCGAGGGCGGGTACACGCTCGTGCTCGACGCGGCCACCCTGCCGGCCGGTGCGGCTACCCCCGTCACGTTCCGGCTGCTCGGACCGGACGGCCGGGCGGTGACCGCGCTCGACGAGAACCACGACGAGGAGCTGCACCTGATCGCCGTCCGGCGCGACCTGTCGGGCTTCCAGCACGTGCACCCCGCCCTCGGCGCCGACGGCGTCTGGCGCAGCGCGCTCGACCTGACCCCGGGCACCTGGCGGGTGTTCGCCGACTTCGTGCCCAGCGCGGACGGCGAGAAGCGGACCCTCGGCGCCGACCTGGCAGTGCCCGGCGACTACGTGCCGGCGCCCCTGCCGGCGGCGTCCGCCACCGCCGAGGTGGACGGCTACACGGTCACCCTGGACGGCGAGCTCCGCCATGGCGAGGAGTCGGAGCTGACCCTCTCGGTGCGCCGGGACGGCCGGCCGGTGACCGATCTGCAGCCCTACCTCGCGGCCTACGGCCACCTGGTCGTCCTGCGCCACGGCGACCTCGCCTACCTGCACGTGCACCCCGCCGGCGAGCCCGGGGACGGCGTCACCGACCCCGGCCCCGACATCACCTTCTTCACGACCGCCCCGACGGCGGGTACCTACGCGCTGTTCCTCGACTTCCGCCACGGCGACGAGGTCCGGACGGCGCCGTTCACGATGACGACGTCCGGGGAGGCCGGTCGATGAGCGCACCGACCACGCCTGGCGACGTCGAGCTGCTGATCGGCGGCATGACCTGCGCGTCGTGCGCAGCACGCGTCGAGAAGAAGCTCAACCGCATGGACGGCGTGACCGCCACGGTCAACTACGCGACGGAGAAGGCAAAGGTCAGCTTCCCGGCCGGCGTGACCCCGGACGACCTGATCGCCACCGTGGAGAAGACCGGGTACACCGCCAGCCTGCCCGCGCTGCCGTCAGCGGAGGACGAGGCGCCGGTGGACGACCCCACCCGCTCCTTGCGACAGAGACTGCTCGTCTCCACGGCACTGGCCGTACCGGTCGTCGCGATGGCGATGGTCCCGGCGCTGCAGTTCGAGTACTGGCAGTGGCTCTCGCTGACGCTCGCCGCTCCGGTCGTCGTCTGGGGCGGGGCGCCCTTCCACCGGGCCGCCTGGACGAACCTGCGCCACGGCGCCGCGACGATGGACACGCTCGTCTCCCTCGGCACGCTGGCCGCCTTCGGCTGGTCGCTGTACGCGCTGTTCCTGGGCACCGCCGGCGAGCCCGGCATGACGCACCCGTTCGAGCTGACCATCGCCCGCTCCGACGGCAGCGCCAACATCTACCTCGAGGCCGCCGCCGGGGTGACCGCGTTCATCCTGGCCGGCCGGTACGCCGAGGCCCGCTCCAAGCGACGGGCCGGTGCGGCGCTGCGGGCCCTGCTGGAGCTCGGCGCGAAGGACGTCTCGGTGCTGCGCGGCGGCGTCGAGCGGCGCATCCCCGTCGGCGACCTGGCGGTGGGCGAGCAGTTCGTCGTCCGCCCCGGCGAGAAGATCGCCGCCGACGGCGAGGTGACCGAGGGGGCGTCGGCCGTCGACGCCTCGATGCTGACCGGCGAGTCCGTGCCGGTCGAGGTCGGGCCCGGCGACACCGTCGCGGGTGCGACCGTCAACGCCGGCGGTCGGCTGGTCGTGCGGGCCACCCGGATCGGCGCGGAGACCCAGCTCGCCCAGATGGCCCGGCTGGTCGAGGAGGCGCAGAACGGCAAGGCCGAGGTGCAGCGGCTGGCCGACCGGATCTCCGGCGTGTTCGTGCCCGTCGTCCTCGTCCTGACCGTGGCCACTCTCGGCTTCTGGATCGGCACCGGCGCGGGCCTTCCCGCCGCCTTCACCGCGGCCGTCGCCGTCCTGATCATCGCCTGCCCGTGCGCACTGGGTCTGGCGACGCCGACCGCGCTCATGGTCGGCACCGGACGCGGGGCGCAGCTGGGCATCCTGATCAAGGGCCCCGAAGTCCTCGAGAGCACCCGCCGCGTCGACACCGTCGTCCTGGACAAGACCGGGACCGTCACCACCGGCCGGATGACCCTGATCGACGTCGTCCCGGCGCCGGGTGAGGACGACCACCGGGTGCTCCGCCTGGCAGGTGCGCTGGAGGCGGCCTCCGAACACCCGATCGCGCAGGCCGTGGCCCGGGCAGCGGCCGAGCACGGCCAGCTGTCCCCGGTCACCCTCTTCGCCAACGTCGAGGGGCTCGGGGTCACCGGCGTGGTCGACGGCGTCGAGGTGGTCGTCGGCCGGCGGCGACTGCTGGCCGAGCGGTCACTGCTCCTACCCGAGGCGCTGGACCGCGCCGCCACCGCCGCCGAGGACGCCGGCGGGACGGCGGTGGTCGTCGGCTGGGACGGTGCCGCCCGCGGCGTCCTGGTCGTCGCCGACGCGGTGAAGCCGACGTCCGCAGAGGCCGTGCGGCAGCTGCGCGACCTGGGGCTCACCCCCGTCCTGCTCACCGGCGACAACGCCGCGGCCGCCCGGTCGGTCGCCGCACACGTAGGGATCGAGCAGGTGATCGCCGAGGTGCTGCCGCAGGAGAAGGCCGACGTCGTCCGCCGGCTGCAGGCCGAGGGCCGCACGGTCGCCATGGTCGGCGACGGCGTGAACGACGCCGCCGCCCTGGCGCAGGCCGACCTCGGGCTGGCCATGGGCACCGGCACGGACGTCGCCATCGAGGCCGCCGACCTCACGCTGGTGCGCGGCGACCTGCGGGTGGCGGCCGACGCGATCCGGCTGTCCCGTCGCACGCTGGCCACCATCAAGGGCAACCTGTTCTGGGCCTTCGCCTACAACGTGGCTGCGATCCCGCTGGCCGCCGCCGGCCTGCTCAACCCGATGATCGCCGGCGCCGCGATGGCGTTCAGCTCGGTGTTCGTGGTGACCAACAGCCTGCGGCTGCGCGGCTTCGCCCCCCTTCCGGGGAACCGGGACACGACGACGGCCGTCCCCGGCGGGCACCCCCGCGTCGACCGGGCTCCCGAGGACGCGCGAAGCTGACCTGCGTGATCCTCACCCGCCTGTTCGCCACGCTCGGACTCGCCTGGGGTGCCGCCCTGCTGAGCCGGCCCCGGCAGGTCCTCGACGCCCTGGCCCCGGAGTTCCCCGCCGACCGCGCGTGGCTCGCGCGGGTGCTCGGTGCCCGGCAGGTCGCCCAGTACGCGGTCGTCCTGGTGGCCCCGACGCCGGCGGTCGTCCGGGTCGCGTCGGCCGTCGAGCTGGCGCACGCGGCGAGCATGGTGCCCGTCCTGCGTCTCCCCCGCTACCGCCGCGCGGCCTCGATCAGCGGTGCCGTCGCGGCGGCGTCGGCCGTCGTGCTCGCGGTGGTGCGGTCCGTCCGGGACTGACGTCGGGGCGAGGCCCGGAAGCGTCGGAATCGTCGGACCGATGGGCCAGGGTGTCGGGCATGGACGCTTCCTTCACCGGCCACGTCTTCCTCGGCATGAGCGTCGACGGATTCATCGCCCGCCTCGACGGTGACATCGAGTGGCTCACCGGCGGGGCCGACGCCAATTCCGGACCGGACGACGGGGCCGGCGGCGACTTCGGCTTCACGGAGTTCGTCTCCGGCATCGACGCGCTCGTCATGGGCCGCGCGACCTACGACGTCATCGCGCCGTTCGACGAGTGGCCCTACCAGGGGAAGCCGGTGCACGTGCTGAGCACGACGCTGACGCCCGGCGCCGACCCCCGGATGACCGTGCACCGCTCGTTCGACGAGGCACTCGACGCGATCACGGCCGCCGGGTACCGGCGGGTGTACGTCGACGGCGGCCGCACGGTGCACCAGTTCCTGCGGGCCGGGCTGATCGCCGACCTGACCCTGTCCCGCGTGCCGGTGCTGATCGGCACCGGGCACACGCCGTTCGGTGAGCTGGACGCCGACATCCCGCTCGAGCACGTCGCCACGCGCACCTTCCCCGGCGGCATGGTGCAGAGCACCTGGCGGGTGCGCTGACTCAGTCGGCCACGGGCACGTCGACCGGGATCTCGTCGCCGAGCCGGGCACCCTGCAGCAGCTCGAGGTCGTCACCGGACCAGAAGCTGCCCGGGTCGTAGGCGTTGAGCGGCCGGTCCCCCGGCAGCAGTCCCATCGCGGTGTAGGTGGCGGCCACGAGCTCGGCGCAGAACACCGTCTCGGCCGCGGTCTGCCGCCGCAGCCGGCCGTTGACCCACCCGCGCACCAGACCGCGCGTGGTCGGGAAGGGCCGGCCGTCCAAGCGCGCGATGGTGCGCAGGACGGCGTCCTCCATCTCCGGGGTCACGCCGCCGTCGTCGGCCGGGCCGACGAGCTGGCGCAGCCACGCGCGCTGGCCGTAGCGGCGGCGCCAGGTGGTGACGGCGTCGCGCAGGTCGTGCAGCTGGACGCCGCGCTGGTGCTCGCCGGTCCACGCGTCGGGCAGCGACCGCCCGAGCTCGGCGTGCCAGAGCAGCGGCGGCATGTCCTCGAGGACGACGGCCATGCCCACGTGGTTGACCGGCGCGTTGGTCACCGCGCGGATGGCGCGGTCGGCGATGGAGGCGCCGCGGAACACCCACACGTCGCCGGTGCGGGTGAGGTCGACCGCGTCATCCAGGGAGAGCTCGGGCACGGGGCAGTACGTTACGGACCGTGCGCCTCTGGAAGCTCCTCGGACTGGCCGGCATCGCAGGTGTCGCCGCAGGTGGTGCGGTGCTGGTCCGCAACGAGCGGCAGCGCCGCGCCTACACGCCGGACGACGTCCGCAGCCGGCTGCACGAGCGGCACGCCACGCTCGCCGAGGTGCCCGAACCGGCGACGGCCGCCGAGCTGACCGCCGGCCGCACCCACCGCCTGGCCCGGTTGCTCCGCCGCCGCTGAGCGGTCAGGCGGCCGGCGGCGGGCGCCTCGTCGGCCCGTCAGCGGGACGAGTGGTCCGGGACGAGGACCTGCAGGTCGCGCACGTAGACCCCGGTGCCGTGCCCGAAGCCGGACACGACCGGCTGCAGGCGCCCGCCCACCGTCGCGACCGCCCGGTCGAGCAGCGTGCGCGGCTGCGGCACCCGGACCCGCTCACCGGAGACGGTGAGCACCAGGAAGGCGGCGACCACGGACAGGACGGCGACCGATCCGACCGCGACCGGCAGACCGGCGGAGTCGGCGAGCAGCCCGATCGCCGGCGGGCCGCCGAGCAGCCCGGTGTAGCCCACCGTGGTGGCCAGCGCGATGCCCCGCGCGCCGCCGAGGAGCCCCGCCCGCCCGATCGCCAGCGGGAAGACGTTGGCCAGCCCGAGCCCCACGACCACGAAGCCGGCCAGCGCGACGCCCAGGGACGACGTCGTCACGGCCGCGAGGGCACCCGCCGCGGCGAGCAGCGCCCCGCCGACCAGCAGCCGGCGCTCCCCCATCACCTCGAGCAGCCGCCCACCGGCCAGCCGGCCCCCCGCCATGGCGAGGGAGAAGCCGGCGTACCCGGCGGCGGCAACGGTCGCCGGCGCGGCGAGCTGCTCGCGGAGCAGCAGCGCACCCCAGTCCGTCAGCGCGCCCTCGCCGAACGCGGTGCACCCGGCGATGGCCCCGAGGACGACGAGCACGGCGGTCGGCCGGCGGCCCTCCTCCCCCGGACCCGGGGACGGGCTCGCCGAGCCCGTGCGACCGGCGCCCAGGAGGGTCGGCAGCGCCCACGCGCTGACGAACAGACCGGCCGCGGCGACCAGCGACAGGTGACCGGCCACGCCGAGCACCGGGGACAGGGCGCCCCCGACCAGCGCCCCGGCGAGCCCACCGAGGCTGAAGCCGGCGTGCAGCCCCGACAGGATCGGCCGGCCGACGCTCGCCTCCACCTGCACACCGAGGGAGTTCGCGGCGACGTTCACCATGCCGGTGGCGGCGCCGAACACGAACAGCGCGACGCACAGCCCCGCGACCGTGGACACCAGACCCGGCAGCAGGGCGCCGGCCGACACCGCGGCGGCCGCGGCGGCGCACACCGGCCCGGCGCCGAAGCGTGCGCACCAGGACCCGGTGAAGCGCATGCAGACCAGGGCGCCGAGGGACAGGCACAGCAGCGCGATGCCCAGCGTGCTGTGGCCGGCGCCGACGGCGCTCGCGACGTCGGGCACCCGGGCGGCCCAGCTGCCGAACACGGCACCGTCGAGCACGAAGAGCGCGGTGACGACGGCGCGCAGACGGGCGACGGACGGCGGGGGCACGGCACCGGCGGACCGGACGAGTCCGGCGACGGGCATGCGGGCACGTCGAACAGACGGCAGGACGGACACGGGCAGACCTCTCGGAGACGACGCCGGCCACTCGCGTCGTCGAGAGGTGGCCACAGGGACGGGGAAGAGCACACGACCTCGGGCACCCGCATCCCACGGTGTCAGGCATCGCAGCCACCCGCTCGCTCCCGCGCCTGCTGATGTCGTGAGTCCGGCCACGCCCCCTGTCAGGTCTTGACCAGGGCCGATGCCGCGCTCGTCAGATGCTGCGCCAGCGCCCCTCGGTGGCGTTCCCCGCCGGCCTGGACTCGAACACGTTGCCCTCGGTCGGAGGGACGTCGTCGCTCGCGATCGCCATGCGCTGCAGGAGGGGCCCGACGAGGACGTCGAAGGCTCCGGGCACGAGCCGGAAGGCCGCCGTGATCAGCGGGTTGAACAGCCCCGCCTGCACCACCCGGCGCGGCTTGTCCATGGTGGACAGCACCGCCCGCGCCACCCGCTGCGGCGAGTACACCGGCGGCGGCGGGCGGCCCGTGCTGCCGGTCCACGAGGCCGCCTGGAAGTAGATCGGGGTGTCCACGCCACCCGGCTGGACGGCGGAGACCGAGATGCCCGGCTCGTCGCGGGTCTCCTGCTGCAGCACCCGGATGAGCCCGAGCTGCCCCCACTTCGCCGTCACGTAGCTGCCGAGGAGCGGCGTCGCGATGGTGCCCAGCAGCGAGTTGACGATGACGAGGTGGCCGGCCTTCTGCCTGCGGAAGACCGGCAGCACGGTCCGGGCGACGGTCGCGGTGCCATGGACCGCGACGTCGACGACCCGCTCGTAGACCTCCTTCGGCACGTCCTCGATCCGGCCGTAGGCCATCACCTGCGCCGCATGCACGACGACGTCCAGGCTGCCGAAGCGCTCGACGGTCGCCTCGACGGCGCCCCGGAAGGCGTCCTCGTCGGTCACGTCGGCCGGGCAGACGACGACCGCCTCGGCACCGGCGGCGCGGGCCTCCGCGGCGGCCTCCTCGAGGGACTCGCTCCCGCGGGAGACGAGGACCAGGCGCGCGCCGCGACCGGCCAGCTCGATCGCGGTCGCGCGACCGATGCCGCTCGAGGCCCCGGTGACGAGCACGGTCTGCGGGGTGGACGGGTCGGTGGGGGTCGGCACGAAGTCAGCTCCTCGGGGCGGGGCGGGGCGGACCGTCGGTTCCCTCCGCCTCCGCTCGGCGTCCGTTGCCCGCTACCCGGCGGTGCACGACCTCATGCGGACCGTCGTCATCCGGGGGGCGTGGCATCCGCCTCGTCGAGACGCTGCCACAGCCAGCCGGGCCCGGTGACCGGCGTACCGGCCGGCAGCCGCGCCCGCAGTCCGCGATCGGCCGTCACCACCAGCAGCGCCTGGCACGCGGCGACCCGGCGGCGGGCCTCCTCCGCCAGGACGTCGTCCCCGCTGCCCGGCGCCCGCACGACGGTCACGCCCTTCGGCGCTGCGACGTCCCGCGCCCGTCCCTCCACGACGGCGACGACCTCGCCGCAGGTGAGGTCGGCACCGTCCGGGCCCGTCAGCCGGCGGCCGGGCAGACCGGCGAGCCGGGTCAGCAGCCGGGTCGCGGCGCCCGCGCGGTCGCGCCACCACCCGTCCGGCCGCGCGCCGACGACGTTCGCCGCGTCCACCAGCAGCACCGTCATCTGTCCCCCGTCCGGGCGATCACCCGCCGCTGCCGTTTGTCCGGGAGCGCTCCGGGCACCTCAGTCAACCTGCAGGGGGATCCATCCCGCTCGAAGGAGGCCCACCATGGTCGGCAACGACCACACGCACCGCGACGACACGGTCGCCATGCGGACCGACGGCGCGTCCGCGACCCGTGGCACGGCCCGCGACGCCGTCACCGCCCAGCGCGCCCGCTTCGGCGGCATCAAGTGGGGCGCGGCGTTCTTCGGCTGGCTCTCGGCCAACGGGCTGGCGGTCATCCTCATCGCGCTGCTGTCGGCCGCCGGGGTCGCCTTCGGGCTGGCCGAGAACGTCGACACCGCCGACGAGGCCGCCCAGCAGGCGGAGACCATCGGGATCGGCGGCGGCATCGCCGTCCTCGTCGTCCTCTTCCTCGCCTACCTGGCCGGGGGTTACGTCGCCGGACGCATGTCCCGGTTCGACGGCGCCCGGCAGGGCGTCGCCGTGTGGGTCATCGGGCTGCTGGTCGTGCTGGTGCTCGCGGTGGCCGGGTACCTCGTCGGCAACGAGTACAACGTCCTCCAGCAGCTGAACCTGCCACGGATCCCGATCGACGAGGGCACCGCGACCACGGCCGGGATCGTCACGCTGGTCGCGATCCTGCTGGTCACCCTGCTCGGCGCCGTCCTCGGCGGCAAGCTCGGCGAGCGCTTCCACCGCAAGGTGGACCGGGCGGGCTTCGACGTCTGAAAGAGGACCCCGTCCTCCCTACCCCTCGCAGGCTCGGGGCGGTGCCCTGGACGGGGCCTGTCGCGGGCAGGGGTCCGCTTCTACGCTGCCCGCATGTGCCGGAACATCCGACCGCTGTCCAACTTCGAGCCGCCCGCGACGGACGACGAGATCCAGGCCGCGGCCCTGCAGTTCGTCCGCAAGATCAGTGGCACCACCAAGCCGTCGCGGGCCAACGAGGAGGTCTTCGCGCGGGCCGTCGACGAGGTCGCCGCAGCCTCCACCCGGCTGCTCGACGCGCTGGTCACCACCGCGCCGCCGAAGGACCGGGAGATCGAGGCCGCGAAGGCCCGCGAGCGCGCCGCGCTGCGTTACGGCACCTGACCGTCGGTTTGATTGCGCACAACCCGCATGACGACGGCGGCGACGGGTAGGCACTGACGACCCCCCGTCAAGCCAGGAGTCCGTCATGGCCCGCAACACCCTGTCCCGCTCCCTGCACGACCTCGGCCTCTCCGCCTGGTTCGGCGGCACGTTGGCCAACGCCGTCGCGCTGAACGCCGCAGCCGGCGAGGCCGGCTCCGACTCCGCGACCGGCCGGGTCGCCAACGCCGGCTGGGACCGGTGGACGCCGGTCAACGCCCTCGCCATCGGCGCCCACCTGGTCGGCAGCGTCGGCCAACTCCGGGCCGACAAGGAGCGGGTCGCCCAACAGCAGGGTGTCGCCGCCATGTCGACGCTGAAGACCCTGCTCACGGCCGCCGCGCTGGGCGCCACCGCCTACAGCCGCGTGCTCGGACAGCGCGTGTCAGCCGCCGAGAACCCGCCCTCGAAGCGCGGCACGAAGCCGAGTCGGCGCACGAAGGCCCTGGCGCCCGACATCGCGGCCGCCCAGCAGCAGCTGGACACGCTGCAGTGGGTCATCCCCGCCCTCACCGGCGCACTGGTGGCGGTCAGCTCGTACGCCGGGGAACAGCAGCGCCCGTCCGAGGTCGCCGCCGGGCTCGCCGGCCGCTGATCGCGCGATCCGCACGTCCACATCCACGGGGAAGAGCTGATGACCACGAGCGTGCACGACTCCCGACCGGCGTCCCGGGGCGCCACCCGCTGCCCGGACTGCACCGACGGCCTGGGCAAGCCGCGTCCGGTGAAGCCCGGCTCGTTCCGCGAGCGGATGCACAGCACGCCGAGCCTGCTGCTGCCCTGGCGGATCGCGGTCTTCGTCGCCGGCCTGCTCTTCGTGATGCTCGGGATCGCGCTGACCGCGCTGCCCGGCCCGCTCACGATCCCGCCGGTGCTCATCGGCCTGTGGGTCTGGTCGTCGGAGTTCCAGTGGGCAGCGCGCTTCTTCGCGGTGTTCAAGCGCAAGGCGCAGGACGCGTGGCGCCACGCGAAGCAGCACCCGGTCAGCTCGGCCGCCGTGACGGTCGGCGGCCTCGCGGCGGCCGGCGTCGCCTTCTGGGCCGTCGGCCACTACCAGCTCGTGGACCAGGCGAAGGTCGCGCTCGGGCTCTGACCCCGTCGCGTTGTCGAGATGTCGACAAGGCGATCCACCCGGTCAGGTGGACGTGTGGTGAACGGAAGGTGAACGGGGCATACATGTCCCATGAGCCACGGCATCAGGACCGATACGCACGGGGCGGACGGCGAGACCCGCAAGGAACGGGTCAACCGCGAGATGATGGAGCTGCTCAACGAGCTCCGCGTCGCGCTCCCGGGTGTGCAGTTCCTGCTCGCCTTCCTGCTGATCGTGCCGTTCCAGGAGACCATCGACCGCACCACCGACTTCCAGCGTGACGTCTACTTCGTCGCCCTGGCCGCATCGGCGGTCGCGACCGCCCTGCTGATCGCCCCGGCCGCGCAGCACCGGGTGCTCTTCCGGCAGCACGACAAGGAGGCGCTGCTGCACCGCAGCAGCCGGTCGGCGTTCGCCGGACTCCTCGCGCTGGCGGTCGCCATGACGGCGGCAGTGCTGCTCGTCCTCGACGTCCTCTTCTCCCGGACGCTGGCCTGGGCCTCCGCCGGCGTGCTCGCGGCCCTGCTCGCCTGGTGGTGGGTGGCCGTGCCGTTCTGGATCCGGTCGCACGACCGGCAGGACGACTCCGAGGACGCCGGCGTCCCGGCCTGACCGGAGACTCCGCGGCCGTCACCTAGCCTCGGGGCGTGACGGCGACCCGGGCGGACCTCTCTCCCGCGCCGGCCCCGCCGTCCCCGGCGCCCCGGCGCTGGTCGCCGCTCGAGCTGCTCCCGCCCCTGAGCGTCCTGGTCCTCGGCGTGGTCCTGCTCCGGCCGGGACACGGCCTGTGGTTCGACGAGCTGTTCACCGCCGAGGTCGCCCGCCGCCCGCTCGGCGAGATCCTGTCGGCGATCCTGCACGGCGAGGGCGTCACGAGTTATCTCGACGGGGTCCCGCCGTCCTACAACGCGCCGTACTACGTCGCCGCCCACGCCTGGCTGTCGCTGCCCGGCCTGGGCACCGACACCTCGCTGCGGGTCCTGTCGCTCGTGGCGACCGCCGGCGGGCTGGCCCTGCTCACCCGCGCGGTCACCCGGCTCGCGGGCGCCGCCACCGGCGTCCTCGCCGGGTTCGTGGGGGCGGCGAGCCCCCTGCTGCTGGAACAGGCTGTCGAGGCGCGCAGCTACGGCCTCGCCGTCCTGGCCACCGGCGCCACCGCCCTCGGGCTCGCGCGCTGGCTGCAGGAACCGCCGCGCGGTCTCCTGCTCTTGGGTCTCGCCGGAGCCGGCGCCGGTCTGGCCCACTGGTACGGGGTCACCGTCGTGGCCGCCTTCGTCCTCGCCGCCCTGCTGCTGCGGGGCCGCCGGGCGCTGCCGTTGGTGCTCTCCGGCGCGGCGGCGGTGGTGCCTCCCGCCCTGCTGATCGGGATGAACCTCCTGAACGGCACGGGCGGGCGCAACGCCGAGCACCTGCTCGACACCGACGCGCGGATGGCCGGCCTCGCCGTCGCCGCCTGGGCCGGTGGGCAGCCCGCATTCCTCTGCCTGACCGTCGGGCTGGCGGTGCTGGGCGCGGTCCGGGCGCGCGGCATCCGGGTCGTCGGCGGCGCGTGGGTGCTCGTCCCGCTGCTCCTGCTCGTCACCGCCGAGCTGGTCCGCCCGGTCTACCTCCCCCGCTACCTGCTCACCGGGCTGCTGGGGCTCGCCGTCCTGGCCGCCGCCGGCGCGCTCGCCCTGCCGCGGTGGCTGCGAGCCCCGGTGGCCGCGCTGCTGCTGGTGTGCGCGCTGCTCGCGAGCGCGCCCATGGCCGAACGGGGCCCGCGCGAACGCTCGGACGAGCTCGTCGCGACGCTGGCGGGGGTGCACCGGCCGGGCGAGCCGATCGTCGCCGCGGACCAGAGGTCGGCGCTGGGGCTCGACCACTACGTACGCACCCTCGCGCCGCAGCTGCGCGCCGACGTCGTGCTGCCCCCGGACGACGCCCCGGCCGATGCCGACCGGGTCTGGCTGATCCGCCGGCTGATCGACGGCGTGCCCGAGCCCACGGACGACGACGAGATCATGCGCGAGGCCGGCCTGCGCCGGACCGACGTCTGGAACTATTCCGCGAGCAAGACCCACCTGGTCCTGCAGCTCTGGGAGCGCTGAGTCAGCGGCGGACGCGCACGGCCCAGGCCAGCGACCGCACCGACTGACGCGCCCGGCTCCGGCCGGTCCAGGCCGACCGGCCCTCGGGACGGCGGTCGCGCGCGACGGGCACGCTGGTCACGGGCCGGCCCGCCCGCGCGACGGCCAGGACGACGCTCGGTGCACCCTCGCCCACCGCGGACACGACGGCGGCCCGCACCAGCCCGTCCATGGCGAGGAAAGCGCCCGCGTCGGCCGGCAGCCCCGTGAGTCGGGCAGCGACCGCCCGGTGCAGGGTGCCGGTGAGCCGCCGCACCGGCGATTCGTAGCGGCCCCGTCGTCCGGCGAACACCGCGGCGACGTCGCCTCGCGCCAGCCGGTCGAGCAGCAGGGGCACCGCCTCGGGCGGGTCCTGCAGGTCCGCGTCGAGGCAGACCCAGGCGTCCGCGCCGCCTTCGGCGGCCAGCCCGGCGGCCAGCGCCCGGTGCTGGCCGACGTTGACGGTCAGGACGGTGACGCCGATCCGCGGGTCGGCGGCGGCCAGGTCGGCGGCGACCGCAGCGCTGTCGTCCGGTGAGGCGTCGACGACCAGCCGCAGCCGCCAGTCGTGCCCGGCGAGCGCGGCGCCCAGGCGCCCGGCCACGGGGCGCAGGGTCGCCGCGTTGCCGTACACGGGGACGACGACGGCGACCGTCACTCCGCTGCCCACGTACGGGCGAGTCCCTCGGCGAGGTCGAGCGTCGGCTCCCAGCCGAGCAGCTTCCGGGCGGCCGTCGGGTCGCACACCCAGTCGGTGGTGTCCCAGTCGCGGCCGGGGTGGGCACCGGCGACAGTGGCGATCGGCCGGCCGGTCACCCGCGCGGCGGTCGCCACGAGCTCCTCGGTGCTGGTCTGCACGCCGGTGCCGACGTTGAGGACGACGCCCGGCGGCAGGGCGTCGTCCGCCGCGGCGCGGACGCAGGCGTCGACGACGTCGCCCACCCACACCCAGTCGCGGCGGCTGAGGCGGCCCGGCAGGGGCACGGCCGCGCCGGTGCGGGCGGCGTCGAGGACCACCGGCACCAGCCGGGTCGGGTGGTCCCCCGGCCCGTAGACCTGGAAGGCACGCAGGACCGCGGCCCGGACGCCCCGCTCGGCGGCGGCCGCCTGCAGCAGCAGCGATCCGGCGGCCTTCGTCGCGCCGAAGAAGCCGCGCGGCTCCAGTGCGGCGTCCTCCGCGAGCGGCACCGGCGAGGCCGCGTACTCCGTCGAGGACCCCAGCCGGATCACGGCGCGGCACCGGTCGGGCAGCGCGTCGACCAGCCACGGGCTGGTGTTGACGGCCGTCGTGGCGGCCCGTTCGGCGGCCGTCGCCTTGGCCCGGCCGGCGGCCAGGGAGAAGACGACGTCGGGGTCGGCGGCGCGGACCGCGGCAGCACCCGCCACCGGGTCGGCGAGGTCGACGGTGGTGCGGGTCAGCGGGACGACGTCCCAGCCGTCGGCGGTCAGCCGGTCGGCGAGGTGCCGGCCGACGAAGCCACCGGCGCCGGTGACGAGCGCCCTCACGCGGGGAGCGCAGCCGGAACCGGCGCGCCGGTCGCCGCCAGGAACCTCTCGCGGGAGCCGCCGAGGTCGGCGACCCGCAGCGCGGCGAGGGACTCCAGCAGGCGGGGGACCTCGGTGAACGGGTCACGGCCGGCCATGTCGGCGGTGAACGAGCGCCGGAGAAAGGTGAAGTCGGTGCCCAGCCGGACCAGTTCGGCGGCGAGCAGGTCGCCCGGGACCGGGAAGCCGCAGCCCGGCAGCGTCAGACCGCCGACCCCGAACGGCACGGCCACCTCGGCGCGGACGGCGTCCACCGTGCCGTCGGTCAGCGGCCGGAAGAGGGAGTCCGACCGCCGGTCGATGCGCAGGTCGTTCAGGCCGACGTAGATCCGCGACAGGGGACGGCGGGCCAGGGCGCCGGCCCGGTCGACGGCGTCCTGGGTCTCGATGAGGATGCCGAGCCCGCAGCGGCCGGCGACGAGGTCGAGAGTGCGGTCGACCTCGTCGGTCGTGCGCACCATCGGCAGCAGGATCTCGTCGGCGCCGCGGTCGATCGCCTCGTCGACCTCTTCCCCGGTCCACGGACCGTGGCCGTTGATCCGGCACAGCAGCCGGCCGTCGGTCGCCGCCCGCATCCGGGCGAGGTCGGCCGGGGTGTCGGAGTTGATCTGGGTGCCCTCCCCCAGCTGCCGCCGGTCCTTGCCGCGGCGCTCCCAGTCCACGACGATGCCGGCCGCGCCCGCCGCGACGACGTCGTGGCCCCAGGACGGGTCGACGGTGAAGAGGAAGAGGTCCACGCGGGTGAGCTTAGGCATCCCTAACCGGGGCGCTGCGCAGCCGGTCGTCGTGGCGGGTCGGCGCGGCCGTCAGGACGACAGGACCGGCGGAAGGACGTCGAGCCCGGCCGCCGGGAAGGCCAGCGCCCTGCCGCGCACCGTCACGGTGACGTCGTCCCCGGCCACGGGCAGGTCGCCGCCGTCGATCCGGGCGCTGACGGTGCGGCCGTCGGCCAGGTCGAGCCAGACGCGGGAGTCGTGGCCGTAGAAGTCGACGCTACGGACCCGTGCCGTTCCGGTGCCCGCCACCGCCGGGGCGAGGCGCAGCTGCTCGGGCCGCAGCAGCACGCGGGCGGGGCCGTCGGGCTGCGGGCCCTCGACCGGCAGCGCACCGAGGACGCAGTGCGCCGTCCCGGCGCGGACGTCGGCCTCGAGGACGACGGCCTCGCCGACGAAGGTGGCGACGTCGAGGTCGCGGGGGCTGCGGTAGAGCGTGCGCGGGTCGGTGAGCTGCACCAGCCGGCCGTCCCGGAGCACCGCGACCTGATCGGCCATCGACAGCGCCTCGGCCTGGTCGTGGGTGACCAGCACCGCCGTCGCGCCGGTCGCGCTGAGCGCGGCGGAGACGGCAAGCCTGGTCTCCTCCCGGAGGGCAGCATCGAGGGAGGAGAACGGCTCGTCGAGCAGCACCAGGGACGGCGCGGGCGCCAGCGCCCGGGCGAGGGCCACCCGCTGCTGCTGCCCACCGGAGAGCTGGTGCGGGGACCGGTCGGCGAGCGCGGCGTCGAGGCCGACGAGCTCCAGCAGTTCGCGGACCCGGCCGCCGTCGCGCCGCTGCCGCCGGGGCAGCCCGAAGCTGATGTTGCCGGCCACCGTGAGGTGCGGGAACAGGCCGCCCTCCTGGGGCACGAACCCGATGCCGCGACGGCGGGCCGCGACGCTGCGCCCGGGGCCGCCGGCCACCACCGTGTCCCCGACGGAGACGGTGCCGGAGTCGGGGTCGTCGAAGCCGGCGATGAGCCGGAGGAGGGTGGTCTTGCCACAGCCGGACGGGCCGAGCAGCGCGGTGAAGCTCCCGGTGGGGACGTGCAGATCCACCCCGGTGAGGACCGGGGTGGTGGTGAAGGACTTGGTCAGGTCCGTCACGGTCAGGGAGCTCATGTCGTCAGACCTCGTCGGGCGTCGCGGGACAGCAGCACGGTAGCGGGCGCCGAGAGCAGCACCATGATCACGGCATACGGGGCGGCCGCTCCGTACTCCAGTGCACTGCTGGCGGACCAGAACGCCGTGGCCAGCGTGCGCGTTCCGGTCGGAGCGAGCAGCAGGGTGGCCGTCAGCTCCGTCACCACGGCGAGGAAGACCAGCGCCGCCCCGGCGCCGATGCCGGGAGCCAGCAGCGGCAGCGTGATCCGGCGCAGCCGGTCCGGCGCCGAGGAGCCGAGGGACGCCGCGACGTCGTCGTACAGCGGGGGCGACTGCTCCGCCGCCCCCCGCACGGGAACGATCGCGCGCGGCAGGAACAGGATCGCGTAGGCGGCCAGCAGCACCGGCACGGTCTGGTAGAGCCACGGTGTCACCCGGATGCTCAGGGTCACCAGCGCGAGGGCGACCACGATGCCCGGCACGGAGCTGCCCAGGTAGGTGCTGCGCTCGAGCAGCGTGGCGATCCGGCCGCGGGCCCGCACCGCCAGCCACCCGGTGGGGAGCGCCATCGCCGTGGTGACCGCCGCCGCGGCGGCCGCGAGCGCCAGCGTCGTCCCGGTGGTCGTGGCCAGGGCGTCCCAGTCGAGGGCCGCGGATGCCCCGCGCGCCATCCAGTAGCCCAGGCTGGCCAGGGGCACCGCCAGGGCGAGCCCGACGAGCGCCGCGAGGCCGAGCAGGGCGGGCGCGGTGAGCCCGCGGAGCGCGACCGGGACCACCGGGCGCGCGGCACCGCGGCCGGTGCGGGCGTATCCCCGCCGGCCGCGCAGCCGGATCTCCGCGAGCAGCAGGAGAAGGCACAGCAGCACCAGGACGCCGGCCAGCATGGTCGCGCCGGGGCCGTTGAAGGTCGCGCGGTACTGGTCGTAGATCGCGGTCGTGAAGGTCGGGTACCGCAGCATCTGCAGCGCGCCGAACTCGGCGAGCAGGTGCAGAGCGACCAGCAGGCTGCCGCCGAGCAGGGCCACCCGCAGCTGCGGCAGCTGCACCCGGAGGAAGACCGCCCCGGTGGAGAGGCCGAGCCCGCGGGCGGTCTCCTCCAGCGCCGGGTCGAGGCCGCGGAACGCCGCGGCGACCGGCAGGTAGACGAACGGGAAGTACGACAGCGTCACGACCAGGAGAGCGCCGGCGTAGGTGTCGAGGTCGGGCAGCAGCGAGATCCACGCGTAGCTGTTCACGAACGCCGGCACGGCCAGCGGCGCCACGAGCAGGACGTGCCAGAGGCGGCGGGCCGGCACCGAGGAGCGCTCGACCAGCCAGGCGGCACCGACCCCGAGGACGGCGCAGCAGAGCACGGTGCCGACCACGAGACGGGCGGTGTTCCACAGCAGTTCGCCGACGCGGGGCCGGAACACGAGGTCCTGCACGCCCGCCCAGCCGAGGTCGACCGTGTACCAGGCGATGTAGCCCAGCGGCAGCAGCGCCAGCGCCGCGACGGCGACCGCGAGCGCCAGCGTCACCGGTGAACGGCGCAGCCTCCGCCCGGACGCGCCGGGGCCCCGGTCCGCCGGGGACGGCGCACCGGGAGCCGGGACCTGCAGCGCGGGGGTGGTCAGAGGAGCCCCACGTCCTGCATCAGCTCGGTGACGAGCGGCGCGTCGAGGGAGCCGGGGTCGACGACCGGCGCGCCCAGTCCGTCGAGCGGCGGCAACGCGTCGGCGGAGGCGACCCCGGTGCCGACGGCGTACTCCAGCGCGCTGCTGTCGGCCAGCCGCTCCTGCGCCTCCCGGTCGGTGAGGAACCGGACCAGGCGCTGCGCCTCCTCCGGCTGGTCCGAGGAGGCCAGGACGCCGGCGCCGGAGACGCTGAGGAAGGCGCCCGGGTCGGAGTTGCCGAACCAGTGCAGCGCGGCGTCGTCGCCGATGAGGCCGTCCTGCGCCTGGTCGCGGAACCAGTAGTAGTGGTAGGTGATGCCGACCGGGACCTCGCCCTCGTCGACGGCCTTCATGATCGCGGTGTTGCTGGCGTAGACCTCGGCGTTGCGCTGCAGTCCGGTCAGCCACTCGCGGGTGGCGTCCTCGCCCTGGAGCGCGAGGACGGCGCTGACGATCGCCTGGAAGTCGGCGCCGCCGGCGGCGATGGCGACGCGCCCCTCCCACTCCGGGGCGGCGAGGTCGAGCATCGACGCGGGGAGTTCGGCCTCGGTGATCTCGGCAGGGTTGTAGATCAGCACGGTCGACCGGGCGGCGAAGCCGACCCAGTTGCCCGACGCGGGCCGGTACTGCTCCCCCACCTGCTGCAGGGTGGCCTCGTCGAGCGGCGCCAGGAGCCCGGCCTTGTCGACGACGTCGATCGAGGGGCTGTTCTCGGTGAGGAAGACGTCGGCCGGTGAGGCGTCGCCCTCCTGGACGATCTGGTTGGCCAGCTCGGAGTCGTTCGCGTCGCGGAACTCCAGCTCGATGCCGGTCTCCTCGGTGAAGCCCTCCACCATGGTGCGGACCAGGCTCTCGTGCTGGGCGCTGTAGACCGTCAGCGTCGTGCCGTCCGCCGCCTCCGAGCTCCCGCAGGCGGCCAGGGCACCGGCGACGCCGGCCGAGGTGAGCAGTCCGGCGATCGCCCGGCGGGCCGTGGTCACGTGGTGGTTCCTCCTGCGTCGACTGGCCTGCGAATAGGCAAGGCACACCTAATCATGATGCCCTCCGGCCGCCACAGCCCGCGGCACGGGAGGGGCCGTCGGCTACAACTGGCTGCATGAGTTCCCCGCGCCTGCGTCGGGCGCCCTTCGCCGAGCTGACGCCGTTCGAGGTCTACGGCCTCTGCCGGCTGCGGGTCGACGTGTTCGTCGTCGAGCAGGAGTGCCCCTATCCCGAGCTCGACGGCCGGGACACCGAGCCGGCCACCGTGCACCTGTGGCTCGAGGAGGACGGCGGGATCCTCGCGACCATCCGGGTGCTGGACGACGGCGCGACGCGGGCGATCGGGCGGGTCGCCACCGCTGCGAGCGCGCGCGGGCGCGGGCTCGCAGCTCAGCTGATGGAGGAGGGCATCGCGCTGTGCGAGGGCTTCCCGATCACGCTCGGGGCGCAGGCCCACCTGGAGGGCTGGTACGAGCGGTTCGGCTTCCGGCGCAGCGGGCCCGGCTACGTCGAGGACGGCATCCCGCACGTGCCGATGCGCCGGGAGGCGGCGTGACAGCGGACGACGCCACCCTGCTCCGGACGGCGGCCGACCGGCTGGACCTGCTCGCCGGTCGCACCACACCCGGCGACTGGCGCACCCGAGGACTGCTCGCCACCCGGCCGGAGGTGGTGGCCCATCTCGCGGACGGCGCCACCGAGCACGTCGCGGAGGCCCGCGCCCGCTCCGCCGCGTGGATCGCCGTCCTCTCCCCCGCCGTCGCCGCACCGCTGTCCGCCTGGCTGCGCAGCGCGGCCGGCACCGAGCCGGTCGACGACGCCGCGGTCGCCCTGGCGCGGACCCTCCTGGACCGGCTCCCGTGACGGGACCCGAGAAGCCGGTCTGCTCGGCGAAGGGGTGCCGGGAACCGGCCGCCTGGCGGCTGATCTGGAACAACCCGCGGGTGCACACCCCCGACCGGGAGAAGGTCTGGACCGCCTGCGACGAGCACCGCGAGCAGTTGTCCCACCACCTCGCCGTGCGCTCGTTCCTGCTGCGCGTCGAGCCGTCTTAGATGGCTAACCGTTCGATGCCTAAGATCGCGCGGTGGCCGCGTCCGAGGAATCGCTCAGCCTTCTCATCGGCCGATCGGCCAAGGCGCTGAACCGCGCACTCGACGACGTCCTCGTGGCGGCCGGGGGCTCCTCCCCCACCTGGCAGGTCCTGCTCGCCCTCTCCACCGGCGAACACCGCACCCAGGGCGACCTCGCGGCAGCGATCGGCGTGCGACAGCCGACCCTGGTCCACCACCTCGACGCACTCGAACGCGCCGGCCTCGTGGTCCGCGAGCGGGTCGACGGCAACCGCCGCGTCCAGCACGTCACCGTGACGAAAGCCGGGGAGGCACTGTTCCTGCGGCTCCGACGGGCGGCGGCCTCCTTCGACGGTCGGCTGCAGGCCGGCCTCACCGACGCCGACGTCGCCGACCTCCGCCGCCTGCTCGCTGCGCTCACGGAGAACGCCCAGCCGGACTGACCCTGCTTGACGCCGGCGACGATCGGCTAGACCATCTAGCCGTGGCTATCGCATCAAGCCCGACCGGACGCGTCGAGCGCCGCCGGGCCGCGGTCGTCGACGAGGCCCTCGACCACGCCGTCGCGCTGATGACCACCGACGGCGTCGGCGCGCTCAGCATCAACGAGGTCGCCCGCCGCATGGGCATCCGCGGGCCGTCCCTCTACAAGTACTTCCCGTCCCGGCACGCGGTGTACGACGCACTGTTCGCCCGGGGCCTCGCGCTCCAGCAGGCCGCCGTCGGCGCGGCGGTCGCCGACGTGCCGCGCGGCGCCCCCCGGATCCGCGCGGGTGCGGCGGCCGTCGTCCGCTGGGCCGTCGAGCACCCGGCGCTGGCGCAGCTCCTGTACTGGCGGCCGGTGCCGGGGTTCGAGCCCTCCGCCGCGACCTTCGCACCGAGCGTCGACGAGATGTCCGACGTCCGAGCCGAGTTCGCCGAGGCCGTCCGCCTCGGCCAGCTCGCCCCCCGCGCCGACAGCGACGAGACCGTCCGGCTCTACACCGTCGTCCTCGCCGGGCTCATCTCCCAGCAGCTCGCCAACCAGCCCGGCGTGCGCTACGCCGACGGCGACTTCAGCAGCCTCACCGACGCGGCGATCGACCTTTTCCTGTCCGCCCACACCCCCTGAGGAGTCCCCATGCAGACCCTCGACCGCGACGAGGTCAGCACCGTCGTCGGCGCCGACCCGGCCGCCGTCTACGCGCTGGTCTCGGACGTGACCCGGACCCCGCGGTTCAGTCCCGAGGTCACCTCTGCCCGATGGCTCGACGGCGCGACGCGCGCCGCGGTGGGCGCCCGCTTCGAGGCGGTGAACACGGCGGGGAACGGGCGGTCGTGGAGGAACCGGCCGGTCGTCACGGTCGCCGACCCCGGCCGAGAGTTCGCGTTCGCACGCACCGAACCCTTCGCGGGCACCATCGTGTGGCGCTACCGTCTCGAACCTGTCCAGGGAGGGACGCGCGTGACCGAGAGCTACACGGTGGAGCGGCCGGTCAGCCGCCTCGGATGGCTGGTGATCGAGCACATCTTCGGTGGTGGCGTGCGCCGCGAGGCGCTGCACGACGGTATGCGGACGACCCTCGAGCGCATGCGGGTCGTCCTCGAGTCCGACCGCGGCGAGGTCCCGGAACCGCGATGAACACAGCCCGGGAGCCGTTCGCGCACGACGCCGTCCTCGTCCTCGATCCGGACGGCGACGAGAACGCGCCCGGCGGCGCGATCACGGTCGCCCTGTGCGGCAGCTGGACCCACGAGCCACCGTGCCCGCTGGCACCGCACCACACGCGGGTCCACCGGCACGGCTCCGAGGTGGTCCTGCGGCTGCTCTTCGCCGCCGACCCGGCCGACGAGCCACGGGTGCGCAGGCTCGTCGACGACGTCCTGGCCCGCGGATGGGGCGACACCCCCGAGGGCAGCCGGACGACGTGGCAGCTGATCGAGTCCGGGCCCTCGCCGGTGGACTTCGCGGAGCAGGACCACGCCCAGCGGCTGACCCGCAGCTGACCGGCTCAGGTCCCGAGTTCCCGGCCGCAGGCGGCGGCGCGGGCCAGGAGCAGCGCCTGTTCCCGCTCGTTGCGGGTGAGCGAGGCGGCGCGCTCGAACTCCGCGCGGGCCTCCGTCCGTCGTCCCAGCTGTTCGAGCAGGTCACCCCGGACGCTGGGCAGCAGGTGGTAGCCCTTCAGCACCGGGACGTCGGTGAGGGCGTCGACCAGCTCGAGACCGGCGGCCGGCCCGTAGGCGCGGGACACCGCGACGGCCCGGTTGAGCTCCACGACCGGGGACGGCGAGATCTCGGCCAGCGCCTCGTAGAGCGCGGCGATCCGCGACCAGTCGGTCTCCTCGACGGAGCGCGCGCGGGCGTGACAGGCGGCGATCGCGGCCTGCAGCGCGTAGGGGCCCAGCGTCGTCCCCAGGCTCTCGGCGCGGGCGAGCGCGGCGAGGCCGCGGGTGATGAGAACCCGGTCCCAGCGGCCGCGGTCCTGCTCGGTGAGCAGCACCGGCTGCCCGGACGGGCTCACCCGGGCGGTCAGCCGCGAGGCCTGGATCTCCATGAGCGCTGCCAGGCCGTGCACCTCGGCCTGCTCCGGGGTCAGCCCGGCGAGGATGCGGCCCAGCCGCATGGCCTCGTTGCACAGTGCCGGGCGGACCAGGTCCTCCCCCGCCGTCGCCGAGTAGCCCTCGTTGAAGACGAGGTAGATCACCTCGAGCACGGAGGACAGGCGCGCGGTGAACTCGGGCCCCGCCGGCATCTCGAAGGGGACGTGCGCGGCGGCGAGGCTGCGCTTGGCCCGCACGATCCGCTGCGCCAGCGTCTTCTCCGGGACCAGGAACGCCCGGGCGATCTCGTCGGTCGTGAGCCCGCCGATCAGCCGGAGGTCAGCGCGACCCGCGCCTCGCGGGACAGCACCGGGTGGCAGGAGATGAACACCAGCCGGAGCACGTCGTCCTCGACGACCTCGTCGAGCGCGGCTGCCCAGTCCGGCTCCTCGGCCTCCTCCAGGTCGCGACCCAGCTCCGCCGTCTTGCGCCGCAGGGTCTCCGCCCGCCGGAAGGCGTCGATCGCCCGGTGCTTCGCGGTGGCCATCAGCCACGCCCCGGGCGTGGCCGGCACACCGGTGCCGGACCACTGATCCAGGGCCGCGACCAGGGCGTCCTGGGCGAGCTCCTCCGCCAGGCCGACATCGCCGGTCACGCGGGTGAGTGCGCCGACGATGCGGGCGGACTCCATGCGCCAGACGGCGTCGACGACGCGGTGCACATCCGTCGTCGACGCCGTCCGGGCGGGAGGCGACGTCATGCGCCCTGCTGCGCCACGGTCTCGCGCAGCTGGTTCTCCTTCTCCTGGAGTTCGGGCGTGAACGCCTCACCGAAGTCCTCGGCGGTCGAGAACGGGCGGATCTCGAGCTCGCCGCCGCGGAAGGGGGCCTTCTTCGCCCACTCGAGGGCCTCCTCGCGGGAGGACACCTCGAAGACCCAGTAGCCCGACACCAGCTCCTTGGTCTCGGTGAACGGACCGTCGATGACGGTGGCGTTGCCGTCGGCGTCGAACTGCACGCGCGCGCCGGAGGAGCTGGGCCGCAGACCGTCACCGTCGAGCATCACGCCGGCCTTGACGAGCTCCTCGTTGTAGGCGCCCATCGCCTCGAGCATCGCCGTGCTGGGCATCTCGCCCCGCTCGCTCGCCTCGGTCGCCTTGACGATCACCATGAAACGCATCGCGGTCTCCTTCGCTGGGGAACGGGGGCTGGTCGTGCTGACCGGCGCGGAGCCCGTTCTACACACACGTCGAACAGCCGTCGCCCGGATCGACAGATCCCGGAAACTTATTGTCGCGGTGGCGACGAACGACGAGTGGCCCGCCGACGGACGCGGAGCACTCGGGACGCCGAGTGGACGGGCGTCCACCGGGTAGGGGCGGGCGGTGGCAGACGAGTCAGGACCGGGTGGGTTCGCGCAGCGGCTGGGCGTGGAGGTGCAGGAGGCCGACGACGGGTCGGCCCGCATCCTCTTCGAGGCGCGCGACGAGCACCTGAACCCCGCGGGCACCCTCCACGGCGGCGTCCTGGCGACGCTGGTGGACACCGCGATGGGCACCGCCGTCCGGAGCGCGACCGACGACGGCGACGTGCCGGCGACCAGCCAGCTGACCGTCACCTATCTTCGGCCGGGGAAGCCGGGACCGCTCGAGGTCACCGCGCGGCTGCGCACCAAGGGGGAGCACCTCACGGTCTGCGAGGCCGACGTGGAGCAGGACGGCCGCAGCCTCGTGCACGCGGTCGCGACGTTCGCCCTGCTACACCGCTGAGACGGCGGCCTGGCCGGCTCCGTAGATCTCGCCGTCCGCGCCGGTTCCGCACTGGCTGACGATCAGCATGAAGGCGAAGACCAGCACGATCCCGCCGACGATGGTGCCGACGATCAAGGCGCGCATCTGCTTCGGCGACCGCGTCGGCCTGGCCGGCCGGTCCGCCGGGTCCGGCCGGGGCGGCCGAGGTTCGTCTGCTGTGGACATCGCGAGGTCTCCTCGCTCGGCCGCGCTGCCGCGGCGATCGGGCCCGGCCGGGCTGACCCGGCCCGCTGTCCAGGCTATGCCCGAGGGGCAGACGT
>NZ_SPQM01000038.1 GCF_004570345.1 Blastococcus sp. CT_GayMR20
GGAGCGGATGATCGTCCTCTCCGAGGCCGTCGGCCTGCTCCGCTTCCTGTTCGTCGACGAGGTCGAGATCGACCCGGTCTCGGCCGAGAAGCAGCTGAAGGGGACCGACGCGGTGGAGGTGCTGGACGCGGCCACCGCCGCCCTCTCGGCGCTGACCGACTGGAGCACCGCTGCGGTGGAGGAGGCGCTCAAGGACGCCCTGGTCGAGGGCCTCGGTCGCAAGCCGCGCCAGGCGTTCGGGCCGGTCCGCGTCGCGATCAGCGGTCGGACCGTCTCCCCGCCGCTGTACGAGTCGATCGAGCTGCTCGGGCGCGAGCGCACGCTGGCCCGGTTGGCCGCCGCCCGCACGCTGGCCGAGCAGCCGCCCGCCGGATGACCGGACCGTGGCCAGGGGACCCGGCTGTCGACGAGCCGTACACCGGCCCACCCCCCATGCTGCGGCCCCAGCAGGTGCTGCTCCGGCCGCCGGCGGTTCCGTGGCAGGCGGCGCCGGCCTGGCAGCAGGCGGTGCTCCGGTTCCCGCCCCCGCCGCCGCAGTTCTGGACGCCGCCCCCCGGCACGCCGCCCCACGACGTCCCCCGGCCGTTCCTGCAGGTGATGCGCTCGCGGGACTGGGCCTGGTGGCGGCCGCTGCTCGGCCTGCTGCTGATCAGCGTCGTCTACGTCGTCGCCGTCGTCGTCGTCGGCCTCCTGGCGCTGGTCACCGGCCTGGCGCCGGACCTCGACCTGCTCGACCTGGTCGATCCCGCCGTCCTGCTCGTGACCAACCTGGCCTTGATCGTCGCCGTCCCCGTGGTGTGGCTGGCGTGGGCGGCGGCGCACGGCATGCGGATCGGGTGGTCGTCGTCGGTTCTGGCGCGGCTGCGCTGGCGGCTGATCCCGCCGTTCACGCTGATCGCGCTGTTCACGCTCGGGACGGGCATCGGCCTGTCGATCCTGCTGTCGGTCCTCCTGGGCGAGGAGGCGGTCACCGGTCCCGTGGCCGACTACGGCTGGCTGCTCGTCGTGGTCCTCCTCACCACGCCGCTGCAGTCCGCGGCGGAGGAGTACCTGTTCCGGGGGTACCTCAGCCAGGCGATCGCCGGCTGGATCCGCGGACCCGCGGCCGGGGCGCTGGTGGCCGGAGTGCTCACCGCCGCCCTGTTCTCCCTCGCGCACGCCCCGGGGGACTGGCCGACCTTCCTCGACCGCTTCGCGTTCGGCCTCGCCGCCTCCGCCGTCGTCTGGCTGACCGGTGGGCTCGAGGCGGCGATCGTGCTGCACGCGGTCAACAACGTGCTGGTCTTCGTGCTCGCGGGGGCGCTGGGGGAGGCGGTGGCCACCGAGGAGGTTCCGGACGGGACCGGCCTGCTGTTCCTCGCGGTCAGCCTGCTCACGATGGCCGCGTACGTCGCGCTGGTCGGCCGTGCGGCACGTCGGTTGAGACCCGAGACGCACACCGCGGCCCAGGACCTGCGGCGCCCACCCGCGCTGCTGCCGGCACCCGTCCGCTGACCCGCCGACCCCGGGGCGGTGCCACTGCGCCCCGGGGCGTCGGGTATCGTCTTCTGCGGCGCCGCGAGGTGCCACCCATGGGGTATGGGGTAATTGGCAGCCCGACGGTTTCTGGTTCCGTTAGTCTAGGTTCGAGTCCTGGTACCCCAGCGAGGAAGCAGTTCTCTCCTCCGCAGCACGCACGGCCCCGTCGTCTAGCGGCCCAGGACGCCGCCCTCTCACGGCGGTAGCGAGGGTTCGAATCCCTTCGGGGCTACGCAGCACGAGAACCCCCGGCCATCCGGCCGGGGGTTCTCTGCGTTCCCGCCCACCCGCGGACGCCGGCACCGGAGCGGCATGGCAAAATGGCGGGCGCACACGGCCCCGTCGTCTAGCGGCCTAGGACGCCGCCCTCTCACGGCGGTAGCGAGGGTTCGAATCCCTTCGGGGCTACACCGTGCGAGAGCCCCCGACCGCCCGGTCGGGGGCTCTTGCCGTTCCGGGACCGATTGGCCCGCTGATCTTCGCGGGCGATAGCGTCGGGCCATGATCCGGACGAGTCGTCGCCTGGCCGACGGCCGCGAGATCCTGTACTTCGATCGCGATCCGGTTCCGCGCGAGGCCGTCGACACCCGCGACCTGCCGGCCGTCGCCACCCGTTCCCAGCTGCGCTACGACGCCCTCCTCGGGGAGTGGGTCGCGCTGGCGTCCCACCGGCAGACCCGCACGTTCCTCCCGCCGGCCGACGAGTGCCCCCTGGACCCGTCCCGGCCCGGCCGGCCGACCGAGATCCCCGAGAGCGACTACCAGGTGGTGGTCTTCGAGAACCGGTTCCCGTCCCTGGCCACCGGGGTGGAGCGCGATGTCCCCCCGTCGGCGCCCGGCAATCCATTGGCGGAGTTGCGTCCGGGCTTCGGTCGCTGCGAGGTGGTCTGCTTCACCAGCGAGCACGACCGGGTGTTCGCCGACCTCGGTGCCGACCGGGCGCGGCTCGTCGTCGACGTGTGGGCCGACCGGACGGCGGAGCTGAGTGCCCTCGACGGGGTGGAGCAGGTCTTCTGCTTCGAGAACCACGGCGAGGAGATCGGCGTGACCCTCTCGCACCCGCACGGGCAGATCTACGCCTACCCGTTCGTGACGCCCCGGGTGGAGAAGGTGCTGGCGTCCGTCCGGCGGCACCGCGAGGCCACGAGTGGCGACCTGTTCGCCGAGGTGGTCGCCGCGGAGGCCACCGGGCCGCGGGTCGTGGCCGCCAACGAGCTCTGGACCGCCTTCGTCCCCGCCGCCGCCCGCTGGCCCTACGAGGTGCAGTTCTTCCCGCTGCGCAAGGTCGCCGACCTGCCCGAGCTCACCGACGCCGAGCGGGACGCCTTCGTCGAGGTCTACCTCGACGTGCTGGCCCGCTTCGCCCGCCGGTTCGACACCCCGATGCCCTACATCGCCTCCTGGAACCAGGCGCCCCGACGCGGCCGGCACGACTGGTGGCTGCACCTGCAGCTGTTCTCCCTTCGCCGCGCGCCGGGCAAGCTGAAGTACCTCGCCGGCTCCGAGTCCGGCATGGGCGCCTTCATCACCGACACCAACCCCGAGGACGTCGCCGAGCAGCTGCGCGCCGTGAAGGTGACGGTCGAGTGAGCATCGCACGGAGCGCCAGCGACCGAGGAGCGGAGCGAGGCCGGAACCGAACCGTCAGCACCGTCGTGGTCGAGTGAGGACCGACGCAGAGGCGGCCCCGATCGCCGCCGAGGCGTTCACCGACCGCTTCGGGACGGCGCCCGAGGGCGTCTGGGCCGCGCCCGGCCGGGTGAACGTGATCGGTGAGCACACCGACTACAACGACGGCTTCGTGCTGCCCGTGGCGCTACCGCACACCACTCGAGCGGCGGTCGCCCGGCGCACCGACGGCCGCGTCGCGCTGGCTTCGCTGCAGGGCGGCGGGGCGCTGGTCGAGCTGGCGGTCGACGAGCTGACCCCCGGCAGGCCGGACGGCTGGGCCGGCTATCCGGCCGGGGTGGTCGAGGGGCTCCGTGACCGGCTGGCCGGCGGGGTGAGCGTCCTGGTGGACACCGACGTCCCGGTGGGCGCAGGCCTGTCGTCGTCCGCGGCGCTGACCTGCTCGGTCGCGCTCGCGCTGAGCGACCTCGTCGCACCGGAGCTCGGGCGCACCGACCTGGTGGAGCTGGCCCGCCGGTCGGAGAACGACTTCGTCGGGGCGCCGACGGGCATCCTCGACCAGTCGGCCTCGCTGCTGTGCACCGCCGGCAACGCGCTCTTCCTCGACACCCGCGAGCGGCGGACCGACCAGGTGCCGCTGGATCTGGCCGCCGCCGGCCTGGAGCTCCTGGTCGTCGACACCGGCACCTCGCACACGCACGCCGACGGCGGCTACGGCGACCGCCGGCGCGAGTGCGAGGAGGCCGCCGCCCGGCTCGGCGTCCCGGCCCTGCGCGACATCGCCGACGTCGCCGGCCTGGCGGGACTGGACGACGACGTGCTGCTCCGCCGGGCCCGGCACATCGTCACCGAGAACGCCCGTGTGCTCGAGGTGGTCCGCATCCTGCGCGGCAGCGCCGACCCGCGGGACATCGGGCCGGTCCTGACGGAGGGTCACGTCTCGCTGCGCGACGACTTCCAGATCTCCACCGTCGAGCTCGACGCCTGCGTCGACGCGGCCGTCGGGGCCGGGGCGCACGGGGCCCGCATGGTCGGGGGCGGCTTCGGCGGCAGCGCCGTGGTGCTCGTCGACCGCGACCGCGCCGACGCGGTCGCCGAGGCGGTCCGGACGAGGTTCGCGCGCGAGGGGTTCGCCGCGCCGAGGACGTTCGACGTGGTGCCGTCGGCCGGTGCCCGCCGCATCGCCTGACCGAGGAGGACCGTGGACGACACCCTGAGGCTGGACGCGAACGTCGTCGACTACGCGCTGGTCGCCGTCTACTTCGCGGTCGTCCTGCTGATCGGGCTCGCTGCCCGCCGGCGCGTGTCCGACAGCCTCGACTTCTTCCTGTCCGGCCGGTCGCTGCCGGCCTGGGTGACCGGGCTGGCGTTCATCTCGGCCAACCTGGGCGCGGTCGAGATCATCGGGATGTCGGCGAACGGCGCCCAGTACGGCATGGCGACGATGCACTACTTCTGGATCGGTGCCGTCCCGGCCATGCTCTTCCTGGGCGTCGTCATGATGCCCTTCTACTTCGGCTCGAAGGTCCGCAGCGTCCCGGAGTTCATGCGCCGCCGGTTCGGAACAGGCGCGCACCTGGTCAACGCGATCAGCTTCGCCGTCGCCCAGGTCCTCATCGCCGGGATCAACCTGTACCTGCTGGCGACGATCGTCGGCTCGCTGCTCGGCTGGCCGCTGTGGGTGTCGCTGATCCTCGCCGCGGTCATCGTCCTCAGCTACATCACGCTGGGCGGGCTCTCGGCGGCGATCTACAACGAGGTCCTGCAGTTCTTCGTCATCGTCGCTGCCCTCCTGCCACTGACCCTGATCGGGCTGCACAAGGTCGGGGGGATCGGCGGTTTCATCGACGCCGTCCGCGAGTCACCGGGTGGGGAGGAGCAGCTATCCTCCTGGCCCGCGACGAACCTCTCCGGCTTCGAGAACCCGGTGTGGTCGGTGATCGGGATCGTCTTCGGCCTCGGGTTCGTGCTGTCGTTCGGCTACTGGACGACGAACTTCGTCGAGGTGCAGCGGGCGATGGCGACCAAGTCGATGTCCGCGGCCCGGAGCACCCCGATCATCGGCGCCTTCCCGAAGATGTTCGTGCCGTTCATCGTCGTCATCCCGGGCATGATCGCCGGCGTCCTGGTGACCGAGATGATCGACTACAAGGCCGATCCCACGGGCGGCGGCGACATCGACTACAACGACGCGATCCTGCTGCTGATCCGCGACGTCCTGCCCAACGGTCTGCTGGGCATCGCGATCGCGGGTCTGCTGGCGGCCTTCATGGCGGGCATGGCGGCCAACATCTCGTCCTTCAACACCGTCTTCAGCTACGACCTGTGGCAGCAGTACGTGAAGAAGGACCGGCCCGACGACTACTACCTGCGGGTCGGCCGGTGGGCCACGGTCGGTGCCACGGCGGCGGCGGTCGGGACGGCGCTGATCGCGGCAGGCTACGACAACCTGATGGACTACCTGCAGACGCTCTTCGGGTTCTTCAACGCCCCGTTGTTCGCGACGTTCATCCTCGGCATGTTCTGGAAGCGGATGACCCCGACCGCCGGGTGGGTCGGCCTGGTCTCCGGCACCGTCGCCGCGATCACCGTCGACCGGCTGGTGGCCGCCGGGGTGTTCGACCTGCCGGGTCAGGGCGGTGCCTTCGTGGCGGCCGGCGCGGCGTTCGTGGTCGACATCGTGGTGAGCGTGGCGGTCACCCAGGTGACCGCGCCGAAGCCGGTGAGCGAGCTCGCCGGGCTGGTGTACTCCGAGACGCCCAAGGAGCAGCGGACCGATCCCGAGGCCCATCGCCTGCCCTGGTACCAGTCGCCGGTGCCGCTGGCCGGGATCGCGCTGGCCATGGTGGTCGCCCTGAACGTGATCTTCCGATGAGAGGGGCTCGTCGATGAGCGACAAGCAGACCGCCGGGGCGTTCGACGTCCGCAACGTGATCGCCGGCCTCATCGGCTTCTACGGCGTCGTCCTCGTGATCGTCGGCCTCGTCGACCGGTCGGAGGAGGCGCTGGCGAAGGCAGACGGCGTCAACGCGAACCTGTGGGCCGGGATCGCGATGGTCGTCGTCGCGGCGGGCTTCGCCCTCTGGTCTCGACTGCGCCCGATCGTCGTCGAGACCCCGAAGCGCACCGGTGGCGACGAGGCGGTCCGCGAGTAGTGCCTGCACCACCGGCGTCCCGCCGTCGGTGGGGGGACGTCGCACTGGCGGCGGCGCTGTACGGGGTCGCTGCCGTGCTCGGGCTGGCCTCCGTCGCGGCGGTGAACGCTCAGCAGCTGCTGACCGGTGAGGAGGCGTCGGTCAGCGCGCTGGACGTCGTCGCGGTGCCCGCCCGCTTCCAGCCCACGGAGTTCGCCACCAACTTCGCCGGCCACCTGCACTTCTGGGCCTTCTCGCACCTGGATCCCGACATCGACCTGTTCTACGGCCGGGACGGCAAGGCGCTGACCATGGCGCTGATCGCGCCGCTGGTCTTCCTGACACTGCGCCGCCGGCTGGACTGCGGCCGCACCGTCTCGGTGTTCGGGGCACTGCTCGCGGTGCTCCTGCCTGGCGTCAGCGCCCTCGCCTGGCTGGCCACGGAGAACGGGCTCGAGGCCGTGTGGGGTCTGGCCTCGCTGCTCCTCGCGACGTCACGGCGGCGGACATGGGTGCTCGCACCGGTGGGCGCCAGCATCGCGGTCTCCACCTACGGGGCAGGCCTGGCATGGGCGGCTGCGGTCGCCCTGGTCCTGGCGGCGCGGGTGGTCCGGTCCGATCGGCGCCTCCGCGACGCGACGGCGACCGGAGTGACGAGCGTCGCGGCGGTGGGCATCGTGCTGTTCCCACTCGTGTGGTGGCGGGAGGGCGGACGGGTCCTCGTGGGGGGAGGCTCCCCGGAAGATGCCGCGCCGGGAGTGGCACTGACGACCCTCGTGGAGGAACTGGCCGGAGGCGGCGACTCCTACTACTTCTTCACCCACGCGCCGGCGCTCGGCTCCCCGTGGCTGGCCGCCGTCCTGACCGGGGCACTGGTGGCAGCGACAGCCTGGCGGCCTGCGCTGTGGCCGTGGACGGCCACCGTCGCGCTGACGGTGATCCTGTACGCCCTCAGCGGCGGGATCCTCGGCGCCCGGCGGCTGATCGCGGTGCCGGTGGTGGCGGCCATCGCACTGGCCGTGGCGCTGGAGCTCGTCTCCGGCCGCCTCCTTCCCCGGGCCCGCACGGTGCTGGTGACCGCGGTCGCGCTGGCGGTGCTCGGGCCGCTGGGGGTGCAGCATCTCGACATGCGCACGGAGTGGGCGACCGGTCGGTACGCGCTGCCGGACGACTTCCTCTTCCCGATGGCGGAGGGCCGGACGATGCCCGAGGAGGTCGCCGCGCTCACCGCGGACCTGAACGCCGGGGAGGCGACCTACCGGGAGGTGGCCCGCGAGAGGGACGGCGGGCGGTCCCTGGCGATGGTCTGGCTGCTCGCCGCCCGTCGCGGCGGCGACCTGACGGGGCTGGCCGGGCCCGAGGACATCGAGGAGCTGATCAGCCGAGGACCGTGACCGGCACCCGCTGCACGAGGTTGTTGGCCATGCCCTGGCGGTTCCACTCCTGCGCGACCGGCTGGCTGCCGCCCTCGTCCGTCGCCCGCACCGTGAGCTGGTGGGTGCCGGGAGTCGCGGTCCAGTCGTACGTCCAGGCCCGCCACGCGTAGGGGTGCGCCGGGTCGGTGGGCGCCAGGACGGCGTCGTCCCACGAGGCCCCGCCGTCCGTGCTGACCTCGACCCTGGTGATCGGTGCCCGGCCCGACCACGCACGCCCGGACAGCGGTACCGGTCCGGCCCGGACGAAGCGCTCGCGGGTCATGAAGTCCGGCCAGCCCGGGGGTGCGAGCAGGGCCCGCGGCCGGATCCGGGTGACCGGCTCGCCGTCCTCGTGCGGATCGACCTTGAGCCGGTAGGCAGTGGCGTTCTGGAATCCGGTGTACGGCTCGGTCAGCACCTCGATGCGGTCCAGCCACTTCACGTGCGCCATCCCGTACCAGCCGGGGACCAGGAGCCGCAGCGGAGCGCCGTGCTGGGGCGGCAGGGCAGCGCCGTTCATCGCCCAGACCAGCAGCACGTCGGGACGCATCGCCTCGGCCAGCGAGAGTCCGCGCGTGTAGTCCTGCTCGACGCCGCGCTCCACCCCGTGGTCGGCACCGGTGAAGGAGACGTCGACGGCGTCCGGGCCGACCCCGGCCTCGCGGAGGACTCCGGCGAGCGGCGTGCCGGTCCACTCGGCGCTGCCGACGGCCTCGAGCAGCCAGGGCTGGCTGACCGGCCGCGGCTCGAGGCGCGCCCGGCCGTTCCCGGCGCACTCGAGCAGGACGCGGGTGGTCACCGCCGGACGTCGCTGGAGGTCCTCGAGCGAGAGGCTCAGGGGCCGCTCGACTGCCCCGCCGAGCGACAGTCGCCATGACGCCATGTCGACAGCCGGGATGTCGTAGTGCGTGAGCACGTAGTGCAGGCCCGGGGGAGTGACGTCGTAGCGCAGCGCCTCCAGGGGCATCCCGTGGTTGCGGGCGGCCAGCGCCAGCTCGTCGAGCGAGATCCCCTCGCCCGGCTCGGCGATGCGGGCTCGGGCACGCGGCTCCGTGGCGGTCATGCCGACGTGTCTACGCCGGAGCGGTGCCCCGCGGAAGGGTCCGGGCGACGCAATCGTGTCAAGCGTGCTTGACTCCGCCTGGTCAAGCAAGCTTTACTCCCCCCCCGGAACCCGAGGACGCGAGGAGCTCGACATGACCAGCACGCCCGCCACCGCGCGCCGCAGGCCCACCTCCAGGGACCTGCTCGGAATGTGGCTGACCGGACTGGTGCTGGCCGCAGGCCTCGGCCTGGCCGCGGCCTTCCTCGCCGACGAGCAGTTCTGGCTGACCTTCGGCGTCTACACGGCATGCTTCCTGAGTCCGTGCATCGGGCTGGCCTGGCTCCTGGTGGGCCCGGGCCGTCGGCAGTCGGTGGATCCGCGCGCCGAGGAGAACATCGAGTCGCGGTGGATCGAGAAGGCCGCGTCGGGGGCGGTGTTCGACCTGGTCCCGGCCGTCGGCGTGGCACTCGCCTCGACGAGCCTCTTCGGACTCGAACTGGCCGGGGACGTGGCCCTGCTGGGCGTCGCCGCCTTCGTCGTGGTCGACGGTGGACTGCGCTACCTGGTGCTCAGCCGTCGGGAGTCGTGAGCCGTGGACAACGACCTCGCCGAACGGCGCGCGCGGCTCGGCTGGTCCCAGGCGGTGCTGGCCGAACGACTCGGGGTGTCCCGCCAGACGGTCATCTCGATCGAGCGTGGCCGCTTCGACCCCTCACTGCCCCTGGCCTTCCGCATCGCGGACGTCCTGGGCGCCCGGATCGACGAGATCTTCTCGCCGGCGTCGGACCCGGTCGCTACCGCGCCGAACGGCTGATCGCCGCGGCCGCGTCGAGTACGGCGCCGATGGTCTCGGGGCTGGGCCGCCGGCCGAGCCGCTCGACCGGCCCGGATATCGACACCGCGCCGAGCACCGCTCCGACGCCGTCGCGCACCGGCGCAGAGAGCGAGGCGACCCCCGGCTCGCGCTCGGCGACGCTGTGCGCCCAGCCGCGGCGGCGCACCTCGAGCAGCGTGCGGGCGGTGAAGCTGGCGGCCGGCAGGAGGCGGGTGACCTCCTCGGCCGGCGTGAACGCGAGGAGTGCGTGCGCGGCCGAGCCGGCGGTCATCGGCAGCCGCGCGCCGACGGGGACGGTGTCGCGAAGCCCGCTGGTCCGCTCCGCCGCGGCGATGCACACGCGCATCGCGCCGTCGCGCACGTAGAACTGGGCGCTCTCGCCGCTGGTGTCCCGCAGCGCGACCAGGTGCCGGCCGGCGAGCTCGGCGAGGTCGCCGCCGCCGCGGCCGAGCTCGCCGAGGGCCGGCCCGGGCACCCACGAGCCCTCCGTCGTCCGCCGGACGAGCCGGTGCCCCTCCAGGGCCACCGCCAGCCGGTGGGCGGTGGCGCGCGGCAGGCCGGTACGGCTGACGAGCTCGGCGAGCGTCGCCGGCTCGTCGGCGACGGCGCGGAGAATGGACACCGCTTTGTCCAAGACGGCAACGGGGTTAGGCTGTCCCACACAGCAATACTCGCATCTCACTATGTGAGAACACCAGCGAGTTGCCCCGTGAGAGGAAGAACCGTGCCGAAGACCCTGGCGGAGAAGGTCTACGAGTCCCACGTGGTGCGCAGCGCCGCGGGCGAGCCCGACCTGCTCTACATCGACCTGCACCTCGTGCACGAGGTCACCAGCCCCCAGGCGTTCGACGGGCTGCGGGCCGCCGGGCGCACCGTGCGCCGGCCGGACCTCACGATGGCGACCGAGGACCACAACGTCCCGACGCTGGACATCCTCAAGCCCATCGCCGACCCGGTGAGCCGGGCGCAGATCGAGGCGCTGCGGCGGAACGCCGCCGAGTTCGGCATCCGCCTGGCGCCCATGGGTGACCGCGACCAGGGCATCGTGCACGTCATCGGCCCGCAGCTCGGGCTGACGCAGCCCGGCATGACGATCGTCTGCGGCGACAGCCACACCTCCACGCACGGCGCCTTCGGCGCGCTCGCCTTCGGCATCGGCACCAGCGAGGTCGAGCACGTGCTCGCCACGCAGACCCTGCCGCAGTACCGGCCGAAGCAGATGGCGGTCACCGTGGACGGGGAGCTGGCACCGGGGGTCTCGGCGAAGGACATCATCCTCGCCGTCATCGCCCAGATCGGGACCGGCGGCGGCCAGGGCCACGTCATCGAGTACCGCGGCAGCGCCATCGAGAAGCTGTCGATGGAGGCCCGGATGACGGTCTGCAACATGTCGATCGAGGCCGGCGCCAAGGCCGGTCTGATCGCGCCCGACCAGACGACCTTCGACTTCCTGCAGGGGCGCGAGCACGCGCCCCAGGGCGCGGACTGGGACGCCGCGGTCGCGTACTGGTCGACCCTGCGCACCGACGAGGACGCCGTCTTCGACCGCGAGGTGCACATCGACGCGGCGTCGCTCACCCCCTACGTCACCTGGGGCACCAACCCCGGACAGGGCCTGCCGATCGACGGCATCGTCCCCGACCCGGCCGACTTCGCCGACGACGACGAGCGCCGTGACGTCGAGCAGGCGCTGGCCTACATGGGGCTGACCGCGGGCACCCCGCTGCGCGACATCAAGGTGGACACCGTGTTCCTCGGCTCCTGCACCAACGGCCGGATCGAGGACCTGCGGGTCGCCGCCGACCTCCTGCGCGGCAGGCACATCGACCCCGACACCCGGATGCTCGTCGTCCCCGGCTCGGTGGGGGTCAAGGCGCAGGCGGAGGCCGAGGGCCTGGACCAGGTGTTCCTCGACGCCGGCGCCGAGTGGCGTGGCGCGGGCTGCTCGATGTGCCTGGGCATGAACCCCGACCAGCTCAAGCCCGGCGAGCGCTCGGCCTCGACCAGCAACCGCAACTTCCAGGGCCGCCAGGGCAAGGGTGGCCGCACCCACCTCGTCTCGCCGTCGGTGGCCGCCGCCACCGCCCTCACCGGGAAGCTGACCGCCCCCGCCGAGCTGAAGGACTCGGTGACCGTCTGATGGACGCCTTCATCACCCACACCGGCACGGCGGTCCCGCTGCGGCGGTCGAACGTCGACACCGACCAGATCATCCCGGCCGAGTACCTGAAGCGGATCACCCGCACCGGCTTCGCCGACGGGCTGTTCAAGGCCTGGCGCACCAACGAGCCGGACTTCGTCCTGGACCAGCCCCAGTACGCCGGTGCCTCGATCCTGGTCGCGGGCCCGGACTTCGGCACCGGCTCCTCCCGCGAGCACGCGGTGTGGGCGCTCAACGACGGCGGCTTCCGGGTCGTCATCAGCTCCCGGTTCGCCGACATCTTCCGCAACAACTCGACGAAGGCCGGGCTGCTGACCGTGCTCCTGCCGCAGGAGGACGTCGAGGCGCTGTGGGCCCGTATCGAGGCGGAGCCGGCCACACCGGTGACCGTCGACCTGCAGGATAAGCAGGTCACCTACGGCGACGTGACGGTGCCGTTCGAGATCGACGACTACACCCGCTGGCGGCTGCTGGAGGGGCTCGACGACGTGGGCCTCACCGAGCGCAACCTCGGCGACATCGAGACCTACGAGGCGGCCCGGCCGTCCTGGCTGCCGTCGGCACTGCCCGCGAAGTCGCGGTAGTAGTCCGCGGCGGGGACCCCGGGACGGCCGCCGAGCACCCACGCGCTGCCCTTCGCCGACGGCGGGAACAGCCGGCCGACGACGCCCTCCCAGTGCACCCCGAGGTCGAGCAGGGCGGCCGGTATCGCGCCGCCCTGGCTGCAGACGACGGTGACGCCGGGCGTGGGCCGGGGCTCGAGCAGCCGCTCGAGCACTGCCATGCCTGCCGCCGGATCGGCGCTGAACTCCTCCTCGCCGAGCTCGTCGACGGGCTGCACCTCGAGGCCCAGCCGCTCGGCGAGCGGCTGGGCCGTCTCCTCGCAGCGGGCGCGCCGGGCCGACAGCACCGCCGTCGGCGCGAAGACCGGCAGCACCTCGGCGATCCGCCGGGCCTGGGCCCGGCCCTTGCGGTCCAGCGGGCGCAGGTCGTCGGGCCCGTCCCAGTCCGACCGGCTGCCGGCCCGGGCGTGCCGGAGCAGGACCAGACTCGGCATCAGGGGCACGTCGGTCCGTGCCAGGTCGTCGAGGACGGCGCGGTCGTGGTCGTGGCTGCACAGTGCTGCGGCGTCGGGGAGCGGGAGCCAGCGCAGCTCGTCGACCTCGTCGTTGGCCGCGAAGCTGCCGCCGGCCCACTGCCCGGTCCAGTAGTCGACCTCCTTGGGGGCGGGCCGGCCGTCGGGGAGCTGCACCTCGTAGCGGGTGCGCACGCTGCGCCGGCCGACCACCACCTGTAGACCGGTCTCCTCGATGACCTCGCGGTGCGCCGTCTGCAGCAGGTGCTCGTCGCTCTCCGGCTTGCCCTTCGGCAGCGACCAGTCGTCGTACTTCGGCCGGTGCACCATCGCCGTCTCGACGACGCCGTCGTCGCGGCGGCGCCACACGGCGCAGCCGGCCGCCCGGACCAGCGCCGGCGGCTCAGCCAGCGTGCTCACCCACCTCCGCGAGGCGCTCGGCCTGGTAGTCGCGCTCGCCGCTGCGGGTCCAGTCGCCGTCGCCACCGAGCTGCCAGCTCCTGACGTCGGGGGCCATCGCCTGGTCGAACAGGCGGGCCAGCTCGCGCCGCGCGGTCTCGTCGCAGACCCGCAGCAGCACCTCCACCCGGCGGTCGAGGTTGCGGTGCATCAGGTCGGCGCTGCCCAGCCACCACTCGGGGTCGCCGTCGTTGTCGAACGACACCACGCGGGAGTGCTCCAGGAAGCGGCCCACGATCGAGCGCACGCGGATGCTCTCGGAGAGACCGGGAACGCCCGGCCGGAGCGCGCAGATGCCCCGGATGAGCAGCTCGACCGGCACACCCGCGGCCGACGCCTCGTAGAGCGCGTCGATGATCCGCTCGTCCACCAGCGAGTTCAGCTTCATCCGGATGCCCGAGCTGCGGCCCTCGGTCGCGTTGCGGGCCTCCCGGCGGATCTTCTCGATCAGCCCCGTGCGGATCCCGTGCGGCGCCACCATCAGCATCCGGTAGTTGGTCTGCCGCGAGTAGCCGGTGAGGGTGTTGAACAGGTCGGTGAGGTCGGCGCCGACGCGCGGGTCGGCGGTCAGGATGCCGAGGTCCTCGTAGATGCGCGCGGTCTTGGGGTTGTAGTTGCCGGTGCCGATGTGGCAGTACCGGCGCAGCACCCCGTGCTCGCGGCGCACGACCAGCGCGGTCTTGCAGTGCGTCTTGAGCCCGACCAACCCGTAGACGACGTGGCAGCCCGCCTTCTCCAGCGACCGGGCCCAGGTGATGTTGGCCTCCTCGTCGAAGCGCGCCTTGATCTCGACCAGGACGACGACCTGCTTGCCGGCCTCGGCCGCGTCGATGAGCGCGTTGACGATGGGGGAGTCGCCCGACGTGCGGTAGAGGGTCTGCTTGATCGCCAGCACATGCGGGTCGGCCGCGGCCTGCTCGATGAACCGCTGCACGCTGGTGGCGAACGAGTAGTACGGGTGGTGCACCAGGACGTCGCCCTCGCGCAGCGTCGCGAACACGCTCTTCGGGGTCTCGCCCTCCGACAGCCGCGGATGGGTGGCCGGCACGAACGGGTCGTCCTTGAGCTCGGGCCGGTCGAGGTCGTAGAGGGCCATGAGCGCGGCGAGGTCGAGCAGCCCGGGCACGTGCAGCACGTCCTCGGGCTGCATCTCCATCTCCGACAGCAGCACCTCGAGGATCTGCGGGTCCATCGACTCGGTGACCTCGAGGCGGACCGCGGAGCCGAACCGGCGGCGCGCCAGCTCGCGCTCCAGCGCCTGCAGCAGGTCCTCGTCCCGGTCCTCCTCCACCTCGACGTCGGCGTTGCGGGTCACCCGGAACAGGTGGTGGGAGACGACGTCGAGCCCCGGGAACAGCTGCGGCAGGTGCGCGGCGATGAGGTCCTCGAGCGGGAGGAAGGTCGCCGTCCGGTCCGTCGGCCCCACCGCCACGAAGCGCGGCACGTTGTTCGGCACCTTCACCCGGGCGAAGTGCGCGACGTTGGTGTCGGGGTCGCGCACCATGACGGCGAGGTTCAGCGACAGGCCGCTGATGTAGGGGAAGGGGTGCGCCGGGTCGACGGCGAGCGGGGTCAGGACGGGGAAGACCTGGTCGCGGAAGTACTCGCGCAGCCGGCGGGTGTCCTCGTCCGCGAGGTCCTCCCAGTGCACGATCCGGATGCCGGCGTCCTCCAGCCGGGGCGCGACGTCCTTGAGGAACACGTCGGCGTGCCGGTGCACGAGGTCCTGGGTGCGCTTGGTGATCAGCTCGAGCTGCTCGCGGATGGTCAGCCCGTCGACCGAGCGGACGGTGAGGCCGGTCGAGTGGCGGCGCTTCAGCCCGGCGATGCGCACCATGTAGAACTCGTCGAGGTTGCTGGCGAAGATCGACAGGAACTTGACGCGCTCCAGCAGTGGGAGCTCGTCGTCCTCCGCGAGCTCCAGCACGCGGGCGTTGAAGTCGAGCCAGGACAGCTCGCGGTTCAGGAAGCGGTCGTGCGGCAGGCCGCTGGCGCGGGACGTACTCGTCGAGGGCACGGGATCATCGTGCCGCACCCAGGTGAACGGTGAGGGTTCAGCGCCAGCGGCCGACGAGAGCCGTCGTGCGGACCCCGGCCCCCAGGGACAGGGCGGCGCGCAGGTCGGCCTCGGTGTCCACGTCGCGCAGCAGCCCGGGCCACTCACCGGTGAGCGGCACCGCCCCGCTGGCGAGGTGCGCCTCCGCCGACCGGTCGCCGAACATGGGCCGCAGGCCGGTGCCGACGGCCGCGAGCAGCGTCGTACCCGTGCCGTCGACGTCGGCGACGAACGAGCGGCCCACGCCCGCCGCCTGGAGCGCAGCGGCGAGGTCCGACGGGCGGAGCGCAGGCAGGTCGGAGGACAGCGCGGCGACGGCCGGATTCGTGGCGCTGCGGGCGCCGTGCTCGAGCGCGGGGTTCAGGCCGCGGTCGGGAAGGTCGGGGACGGTGCGCGCACCGAGGAACCGGACGACGTCCGCGGCGGCGGGGTCGTCGGTGACCACCACGACCTCCGCGACGGCTGTGGACGCGACGGCGGCGGCGACGGTGTCGGCGAGAAGGGCGAGCACGAGGTCCCCGTGGTCGGCGCCGAGCCGCTCGGTGAGGGGCCGCAGGCGCGTCTTGGCGATGGTGAGCCGCTTCGCCGGGACGACGACCGACCATCTGCGCACGGCAACATGTGAGCACACCGGCCGCGACGCACAGCGCGGGGAGGGACCCGGTGCGCCGCCCGCGCGTGCCCGGGGTCGATCATGGGGAGGATCACAGCAACGAGGGAAGGCAGGCCGATGGCGGAGGAGACGTCCGCGGACGGGGCGGGACGGCTGGCCGTCGACCGGCCGGCGGGTCGCCGCCCGCCGAGATGGCGCACGCGCGGCAGGCTGTCCTACGGGATGGTTGCCGCGATCCTCGTCATCTACCCGGTCTCCTCGCTCATGTTCCGGCTGCGCTACCGCCACGGCGACCGGCTCCCGCCCCACGGGCCGGTGCTCCTGGTCGCCAACCACGTCTCGGTCCTCGATCCGCTGGCGTGCGCCCGGCTCGTGTTCGACAACGGCCGGCTGCCGCACTTCCTGGCGAAGCAGTCGGTGTTCAAGGGCTTCGCGGGCACGCTCCTGCGCAGCGCCGGTCAGATCCCGGTCGCGCGGTTCTCGGCCGACGCGCACGAGGCACTGGACGCGGCGAAGGCCGACCTGGACGCCGGCAACGTCGTCGTCATCTACCCGGAGGGCTCGGTGACCCGCGATCCCGACTGGTGGCCGATGCAGGCACGCACCGGGGTGGCGCGGCTCGCGCTGACCACCGACGCCGTCGTCCTGCCGGTGGCGCAGTGGGGACCGCAGGAGGTGCACGACTACCACCGCAAGAAGCTGCGACTGCGCTTCCGCGCGCCGGCCGACTACCTGGTGGGTGAGCCCGTGGACCTCTCGGCCCAGCGGGCGCAGGTGCGCGCCGGCCGGTCGCTGAGCACCGAGCTGCTGCGCGAGACGACGGACCTGATCATGGTCGAGGTGCGCAACCAGCTGGCCGAGCTGCGCGCCCTCCCCGCGCCGACGTCGTTCCACCCGCGTCCCCGGCGCGAGCTGCCGGGTGACCTCTCGGGGAGCGCCGCATGACCCGCGCCGCGGTCTTCGGCGCCGGGTCGTGGGGGACGACGTTCGCGAAGGTGCTGGCCGACGCCGGTTGTGACGTGACGCTGCACGCCCGCCGCCAGGAGCTGGCCAAGGCGATCAGCGACGACGGCGAGAACAAGGACTACCTCCCCGGCGTGCGGCTGCCCGAGGCGCTGCGCGCGACCGCCGACCCCGGCGAGGCGTTGCTCGACGCCGAGATCGTCGTCCTGGCCGTCCCGTCGCAGTCGCTGCGGGAGAACCTGACGGAGTGGGCCCCGCTGCTGCCCGGAGACGCGACGCTGCTGTCGCTGATGAAGGGCATCGAGCTCGGCAGCAGCAAGCGCATGAGCGAGGTGATCTGCGAGGTCACCGGTGCCGGGCCCGAGCGGGTCGCCGTCCTCTCCGGGCCGAACCTGGCCCGCGAGATCGCCGAGGAGCAGCCGGCGGCGACCGTCATCGCGTGCACCGACGCCGACCGGGCCGCGGCGCTGCAGGCGGCCTGCCACACGCGGTACTTCCGGCCGTACACGAACCCCGACGTCGTCGGGTGCGAGCTCGGCGGGGCGATCAAGAACGTGATCGCGCTGGCCTGCGGCATCGCCGAGGGGCTGGGGTTCGGCGACAACACCCGCGCCTCGTTGATCACCCGCGGACTGGCCGAGACCGCGCGCCTCGGCATGGTCCTCGGCGCGGAGCTCACGACCTTCGCCGGGCTGGCCGGCATGGGTGACCTGGTGGCCACGTGCAGCTCCCCGCTGTCCCGGAACCGCACGTTCGGCGAGAAGCTCGGCCAGGGCATGTCGGTCGAGGAGGTGCAGCAGAGCACCCGCCAGACCGCGGAGGGCGTGAAGAGCTGCCGCTCGGTCCTCGACCTGGCGCGGGCCCACGACGTGTACGTGCCGCTCACCGAGGCCGTCGTCCGGGTCTGCCACGAGGGCGAGGCGCCCGCCCAGATGGTGAAGGAGATCATGACTCGCGAGGCGAAGGCGGAGTGAGCGGACAGGGGCCTGAGCATCGCAGCGAGGAGCGAGCGAGGAGCGGAGGGCCCCTCGGGAGCGAACCGGGTGCAGTGAGCTGGGGCGACGGCACCCGGTCCGTCCGGGCGGGGGAGGGGCCGGCCGTCCCCGGGGCCCCGTTGCGGCCGTCCCCGGTGTTCGCCGGCCCGTTCCACCTCGGGAGCCTCCCGCCCCGCACCGGCGGCGCCGACGCCTACGCCCGCACCGAGCAGCCGTCGCTCCGGGACTTCGAGGCCGCGGTCGGCGAACTCGACGGCGGCCGCTGCCTGTCGTTCGCGACCGGGATGGCGGCGATCACCGCCGCCGTGCTCGCGTGCACGGGGTCCGGCGACCGCGTCGTCCTGCCGTCGGACGGCTACTACACGACCCGGCTGCTCGCCGCCGAGGAGCTGGAGCGGTTCGGCATCGCGGTCGACCTCGTGGCCACTCCGGAGATCGGTGAGTTCGCCGCGGGCGGCGGGCTGGACGACGTCCGGCTCGTGGTCCTGGAGACCCCCAGCAACCCGAGGCTCGACGTGTGCGACATCGCCGCCGTCGCCCGGGCCGCTCGGGCGGCGGGCGCGCTGGTCGCGGTCGACAACACGACCGCCACCCCGCTCGGCCAGCGGCCGCTCGAACTGGGCGCGCACATGACGGTCGGCAGCGACACCAAGGCGCTGACCGGGCACAGCGACCTGCTGCTCGGTCACGTGAGCGTCGCCGACGAGGACCTCTACGCGCGGGTGAAGGGCTTCCGCGACCGGACCGGCAGCACGCCGGGGCCGTTCGAGGCGTGGCTCGGCCACCGGTCGATGAGCACCCTCGACCTCCGGCTGGCCCGGCAGGCGGCCAACGCGGCCGCGGTCGCCGAGGTGCTGGCCGGTTCCCCGGCGGTCACCGGCGTCCGGTGGCCGTGGCGGGCGTCGGACCCCTCGTTCGGGCTCGCGTCGCGGCAGATGCTGCGGCCGAACGGCGTCGTCTCGGCGGAGCTGGCCGACGAGGACGCCGTGGCGCGCCTCCTGGCGGCCACCCGGCTGTGGACGGCGGCGACCAGCTTCGGCGGTGTGCACAGCACCGTCGACCGGCGGGCCCAGTGGGGCGCCGACGCGGTCGGCCCCGGCTTCGTCCGGTTCTCGTGCGGCATCGAGGACACCGCCGACCTCGTCGAGGACCTGTCAGTCGCCCTGGCTGCCCTCGACTGAGCGCGCGATCCGCCGCCCGTGGGCACCGCGGGCCGTCATCCAGAAGCTGAGGCCCCAGTAGTAGCCGATGTAGGCGAGCGACACCGCGACCACCCACGGGTGCGGGTCGGGCAGCTGCACCACGAGGACGGCGTACGTGACCGCCCAGACGGCGCTCAGCACGAGGGTGAGGCCCTGGAGGGCCTTCGTGCGCGACGGGTACAGGTACCGGATCGGCACGAAGACGAGCACCGCGAAGACGACCAGCGTCACCCCGGTCACCACGTCGCTGACGTCGAGCACGATCACGTAGAAGGCGACGATGTTCCAGTAGCTCGGGAAGCCCAGGAAGAAGTGGTCGGACGTCTTCGCGTCCACCCGGCAGAACTGGTAGCACGACGCGAGCAGGGGCACGGCCGCGAGCATCCAGCCGATCGCGCCCTCGGGCAGGTGCCCGGTCGTCCAGAGCAGGACGATCGGCGCGAACACGTAGGTCAGGTAGTCGACGATGTCGTCGAGCCGGGCCCCGTCGAACCAGGGGATCGTCTCCTTGACGCGGAACCGGCGGGCCAGCATCCCGTCGGTGCCGTCGATGAACAGCGTGGCCAGACCCAGCCACAGCGCGGCCTCCACCTCGCCCTCGAACGCGGCCAGGACGATCAGCAGGCCCAGGACCGAGCCGCTGGCCGTGTAGAGGTGCACGGCGGCGCCGGCGAGGCGGAACGCCGGGGAGAACGGCTCGGGTGGGGCCGCGGAAACCCCGGTCTCTCGCACGCGCAGAGGTTGTCACACCTGCTCCACTAGGGTCGCGGTGATGAGTGGGGATGGCGGGCAGCTGAGGGCGGACAGAGTGCGCGTCGCGGTCGTGTTCGGGGGGCGCAGCGCCGAGCACGCCATCTCCTGCGTCTCGGCCGGGAGCGTCATCGGCGCCCTGGATCCCATTCGCTACGACGTGGTCCGGGTGGGCATCACGCCGGACGGGCGGTGGGTGCTCGCCGACCCCGATCAGCGCCTGGCGATCAGCGGCGGGACGCTGCCCGAGGTCAGCGGGGGGACGGCGGTCTCGCTGGTCGGCGACCCGGGCGGGCGGGGCCTCGCCGTCCTCGAGCCCGGGGCGGCGATCGGGCCGGCGCTCACCGAGGTCGACGTCGTCTTCCCGGTGCTGCACGGCGCGTACGGCGAGGACGGGACGATCCAGGGGCTGCTGGAGATGGCGGGGCTGCCCTACGTCGGGTCCGGCGTGTTCGCCAGCGCCGCGTCGATGGACAAGGAGTTCACCAAGAAGCTCCTCGCCTCCGCAGGGCTGCCCCAGGGTGACCACGTGGTGCTGCGCGATGCCGCCGGCGTGGTCTGCGCCGACCCGGCGCTGCTCGACGAGGCGGCTCGGGGCCGGCTCGGGCTGCCCGTCTTCGTGAAGCCCTCCCGGGCGGGATCGAGCATCGGGATCACCAAGGTGACCGACTGGGCGCAGTTCCCCGAGGCCGTCGCCACCGCTGCCGCCGTCGACCCCAAGGTGATCGTCGAGGCGTCCGTCCCGGGGCGGGAGATCGAGTGCGGCGTCCTCGCCCCCCGTGGTGGCGGGCTGCCCGACGCGAGCCTGCCGGCCGAGATCCGGCTGCGGCCCGGCGTCGACTGGTACGACTTCTCCGCCAAGTACCTCGACGACTCCGTCGACTTCGACGTCCCCGCCGACCTGACGCCGGAGCAGACCGCCGCGGTCCAGGAGGCGTCCAGGCGCGCCTACCTCGCGATGGACTGCCGGGGGCTGGCGCGGGTCGACTTCTTCCTCGGCACGAACCCCGACGGCAGCGACCGGCTGGTCATCAACGAGGTCAACACGATGCCGGGCTTCACGCCGATCTCGATGTTCCCGCGCATGTGGGCGGCGACGGGGCTGAGCTACCCGGAGCTCGTCGATCGGCTGGTGATCTCCGCACTGGACGGCGGCTCCCGGACCGCTCGGTGATCCCGGGGTCCCGGTGATCCAGGGGTCTCGGTGATCCGAGGGCACGGCCCCCTGCGGCGCGGAGGGGCCGCCCTGTTGCTCGTGGTCTCCCTGGCCGGCTGCAGCCACTCGGTGGACGGCGTCCCGACGGCGGGCGCGGCCGTGGACTCGGTGGACTCGCCCGAGGAGCTCGAGGCCCTGGTCGTCGCGTCGGTCCCGTCGGGCCTGCCCCGGCTGGCCGACGACCACCTGGACCCGCCGGCCGGCGCGAAGCGTCTGGAGGACATCGCCGGCTACTCCGACAACCCTGCCCGCGAGCGCGAGGTCCTCGAGGACTACGGCTACCGGTACGGCTGGGAGCGGTTCTGGGGGGAGGGGTCGGGCCCGGTGACCGGTGTCTTCGTGGACCAGTTCGAGTCGCGGGCGGGCGCCGGCGCCTACGCCGAGGACCTGGCCCGCAACGACGCCGAGCGGTACCGCGGCATGCTGCGGGAGAACGCACCGCACCTGCCCGGCGGCTGCCGGATGCTGACCGTGGACGACACCGAGCCGGACGTGGGGCTGAGCGGGCCGGCCGCGTTCGTCTGGTGCGGCCACGGCGTGTTCAGCGTCTCGGTCACGTCGGTGTCGGACTCCGTGGACGCCGCCGAGGAGGAGGTCCGCGCCGTCCTGGCCGACCAGTTGGCGCAGCTGCCGCCCGGCTGAGGCCTATCCGGGCGTCGGTGCGCGGTAGGGGAGTGCGGCGGCGATCTCCGGGCTCAGCGAGGTGACCGGCGCGCTGTCGACCGACGCGGGCAGCGTGATCCGGACGTAGACGGCCCGGTCGACCGCCGTCCAGACCGTGAGGTCGGGGTCGCTGGTGTCGACGTACCACTGGACGCCCTCGATCTGGACGAGGCCGACCCCGGCGACGAAGTCGGCCGGCCGGTCGACCCCGCAGACCAGCACGATCGGGGGCTCGCCCCACGCATAGGCGAAGAGCGAGTCGGAGTCGACCTGCCGCGAGAGCTCGCCGGTGAGCTCGAGCGGAAGGGTGCTCATCAGGGCAGGGCAGGACGCCTCCGCCTCCGGCGTGACCGGCGGGACCTCCACCGGCAGGGGAGGGAGGTCCGCGCGCTGCGAGGTGGGGGCGGCGCCGACGTCCGCCGGGTCGTCGTCCTCGTTCCCGCCGAGGACGTTGACGAGGACGACGAGCGCCACCACCACCGGGACCAGGACCGCCGTGGCGATGATCGCGATCCGGCGGAGCGGGTCCTCGGGTGGTGCCGCGGGCGCCGTCTCCGGCGGGGTCGGCTCCTCGGTCAGGGGGACGTCGCTCAGATGTTGACGACCGGGCACGTGAGCGTGCGGGTGATGCCGTCGACCGACTGCACGCGGGCCACGACGAGGCGGCCGAGGTCGTCGACCGTCTCCGCCTCGGCCCGGACGATGACGTCGTAGGGGCCGGTGACATCCTCGGCCTTGCTCACGCCGTCAATCTCGCTGATGGTCGCCGCCACCTGGGCGGCCTTGCCGACTTCGGTCTGGATGAGGATGTAGGCGTGGACCACGGGAGACCCTTTCTCGGGCAACACTGCCTCGGGCAACACTGCCGGTTCGTCGTCCCCGCCGGGTGGCGGTCAGTTCGGGAACCTACCTCAGCAACGGAAGGTGACCGATGACTCGGCCCCGCCCGCTCGTCCCCCGCGGGGATCCGGCCGACACCGTGCGGGTCGTCGGCGAGTTCGGTGTGATCGGGCGCGTGCTCGCCCAGGCCGGCTCGGCCCGCGCCGCGCAGGTCGGCCCCGGCGACGACGCCGCCGTCCTCAGGACCCCGGACGGGCGCGTGGTGGCGACCACCGACGTCCTGGTCGAGGGTCGGCACTTCCGCCGGGACTGGTCGACGGCGGAGGACATCGGGCACAAGGCGGCGGCGGCCAACCTCGCCGACGTCGCCGCGATGGGCGGGGTGGCGACGGCGCTCCTGGTCGGACTCGCCTGCCCGCCGAACACGCAGACGTCCTGGCTCGAGGGCGTGGCGGCCGGTCTCGCGGCGGAGTGCGCGCCCCTCGGTGCGGCGGTCGTGGGTGGTGACCTGGTCGCGGCGGCGGCCGACAGCGCCTCCGTCGTCCTCTCGGTGACCGCCCTGGGGGACCTGGGGGGCCGGGCGCCCGTGCTGCGCTCCGGAGCCCGTCCCGGTGACGTGGTGGCGCTGGCCGGACGGCTGGGCTGGGCCGCGTGCGGGCTGGCGGTGCTCCGCCGGGGGTTCAGCAGCCCGATCGCCGCGGTGGCCGCGCACCGCCGTCCGACGCCGCCGTACGCGGCCGGACCGGGCGCGGCCGAGGCCGGTGCCACGGCGATGTGCGACGTCAGCGACGGGCTGCTCGCCGACGTCGGCCACATCGCGGTGGCCAGCCGGGTAGGGATCGACCTGGACCGTGCGGCGCTGGTGCGGGCGTGCCTCGAACCCGTCGGCCCCCTGCAGCAGGTCGGATCGGCCCTCGGTGTCGACCCCCTCGCGTGGGTGCTCACCGGCGGGGAGGACCACGCGCTCGTGGCGACGTTCCCGGCGCGGTCACCGCTGCCGGTCGGCTGGACGCCGATCGGCGAGGTGCGCAAGGGCGGGAAGAATCCGGGTGGTGTGCTGGTCAGCGGCGAACCGGCGGCGGACGTCGTCACGGCGATCGGGGCGGAGGGAGCGGGACATGTCCACTTCGGTTGAGAGCCGGGTGCTCCCGGACGGCACCGTGGCGGGCCTGCGGGCGCTGCCGTACGACGACCCGCTGGCGCAGTACCTCGTCGGGCAGGTGCAGCAGGAGTACGTCGAGCGGTACGGCGGCCCCGACGAGGCGGTCGTCGACCCGGCGGAGTTCCTGCCGCCGGCCGGGCTGTTCCTCGTCGCCGAGGTGGACGGCGCCCCGGTCGGGTGCGGCGCGTGGCGCGCCCTGCCGACCGGTGAGGCAGAGATCAAGCGGGTGTACGTCGAGCCGGCGTTCCGCCGGCGGGGGCTGGCCCGGCTGATCGTCGCCGAGCTGGAGGACGGCGCGGCGCGGGCAGGGCACGGATCGGTCGTCCTGAACTCCGGCCAGGAGCAGCCCGAGGCGCTGGCCCTGTACGCCCGGCTCGGGTACACGCCGGTGACGGGCTACGGGGTCTACGCCTGCGCCCCGGGTGCCGTCTTCCTCGGCAAGGAGCTCGTGCTGACCGAGGAGTCGCCGTGGGAGTCGTGACGTTCTCAGCGGCCTACGGCGCCGCGGGTGCCGAGGTCGCGCCGGCGGTGGCCGAGCGGCTGGGGTTGCCCTTCCACGACCGGGCGATCGCCGCCCAGGTGGCGGGCCGGCTCGGCGTCCCCGTGGCCGAGGCGGAGGCCAACGACGAGACCGTCGTCAGGGGGCTGTGGCGGCTGGTCGCGTCGCTCGGGACGATGCCGGACCCGGTCGGGGGCGTGCTGCCGACGTCGTCCCTCCCCGACCCGCGCGCCTACCGCCAGCAGACCGAGCGGGTGCTCGAGGAGATCGCGGCCGGTGCCGGGGGAGTGGTGCTGGGCCGCGCCGGGGCCCTGGTGCTGCGGGACCGGTCGGACGTGCTGCACGTGCGGCTGGACGGCCCGCGCGACCGGCGGCTGGCAGCGGCCGTGGAGCGTTCCGGCCGGTCGCTCGAGGAGGTCCGCCGCGAGATGGAGGCCAACGACCGCACCCGTGAGGCCTACGTCCGGCACTTCTACCGGTGCGATCCGGGCGAGGCGCGGCACTACCACCTGGTCGTGGACAGCACGGCGCTCCCCGTCGAGACGGTGGTCGACCTCGTCGTGACGGCGGCTCGGGCACGGGGGATCGGCGCGGACTGAGCTGGCCGGATGTCGGGGGGTGCTCCTACGGTGCCGTCCCATGACGGACATCGACCCCCCGTGGGAGCCGCCCCTCGCGGGCACCGAGACCGAGCACCTCCTGGGTTCGCTCAACCGGCTGCGCACGACGTTCCGCTGGAAGGCCGACGGCCTCGAGGCGGCCGGGCTGCGGACCCGGATCGGACCCTCCGCGCTGACCATCGGCGGGCTGCTCAAGCACCTGGCGAGCGTGGAGGACGACATCTCCACGCGCCGGCTGAGCGGGGCCCGGATCGGTGAGCCGTGGGAGAGCATCTGGGCCGGCGGTGACGACTGGGCGTTCACCTCGGCCGCCGAGGACGCTCCCGAGCAGCTCTACGCGTACTGGGACGACGCGGTCGGGCGGTCGCAGACGCGGCTCGACGCCGCGCTGGCCGACGGCGGCATGGACCAGGAGGTGCATCTCTCGATGCCCGATGGTCGCCATGCCGGGCTGCGCCGGCTGGTCTGCGACCTGATCGAGGAGTACGGCCGGCACACCGGGCATGCCGACCTGCTGCGCGAAGCGGTGGACGGCGTGGTCGGCGAGGACCCGCCGGAGGACTGGCGGCCGACGTCGGGCCGCGCGGACTGGTTCGGTCGCTGAGGCTTCTCCACAGGTCGGACGTCCATCCACAGGGTCAGTTTCCGCTGGTCAGGTGATCGCTCTACCGCTACGATCGAACACATGTACGACGGACCGATGCCCCCGACCTGGGGTGGTGTGTCGGTGCTGGAGGAGGACCTGGCCGCCCTGCTGGAGCTGCCCGGCCGTCCGGTGTTCGTCGTGGACTTCGAACCGCACGGCCGGCGGGCCACCGAGCCTCCGCTCGAGGAGCGGATGACGTCGCTCACCGATCTGCTGGAGACCGGTGCGGGTCATCTGGCGGACGCGGCGACGGCCGCCCGGGAACAGGGCCGGCAGGCGGCGGTGCAGGCGCGGGCGTTGGCGGCGTTCGCCGCCTGCCGCCCCGCGGCGGTGCTGGACCGGCCCGAGGCGGAGGTCGGTGCCGCGGCCGCGGCCTCGCGGGCGGCCCGCCCGGCGGCGCTCACCACGGTGAGTGAGTGGGCCGTCGATGAGGTGATGGCGTCGTTGGGGCTGTCCTCGGCCGCGGCCGCACGGCTGCTGGAGCAGTCGGTCATCCTGGTGGAGCAGCTCCCGGCGACCCTGACGGCGTTGGCGGCCGGAGAGATCTCGTGGCCGCACGCGGTGATGCTCGCCGAGGTGCTGCCGCTGCTCACCGCCCCCGCCGTGCGGGCCGAGGTGGAGGCCGACGTGCTGGGCCGGGCGGACGGGAAGACGGTGCCCCAGCTGCGCGAGGCCGCCAAGCGGGCGGTGCTGCGCGCCGACGCGTCGGCGGCGGTGCGGCGGGCTGCCGCGGCGATCCGCGACCGGCAGGTGCGGATGTTCTCCGGCCGGGACGGGATGGCCGGCCTCACCGCGACGATGCCGATCCCGGTGGCGGCGGCCTGCCGCACGGCGCTGGCCGCGCACGCCGAGGCAGCGAAGACGCCGGGTGATGAGCGGACCCTGGATCAGTGGATGCTGGACTGCCTGGTCGATCTGATCCTGCGCCCGGACGCGGCCCGGCCGCCGGTCGGCATCGATCTGCAGGTGATCGCCTCGGTGGCCACCCTGTCCGGCGGGGACGAGCCGGGCGAGGTCGACGGCCACCCCGTGCCGGCGCACCTGGTCCGCGAACTCGCCTACGCCCTCGGCCTGCTGCCCCGACCCGACACCCCGGCCGCGGCCGAGACCGACGACACCGCGGCCGCCGACACCGGGCCCACCGATGCGGAGCCGGCAGAGGTGCGGCCCGCGGAGGCCGGGACACCCGCGGCCGGGCTGGCCGACCTGCTCGATCCGGGCACCGTGGTGGGCACCGCGCTCACCCATCTGCCCACCATCGCGGTCGTCGACGAGCTCTCCGGCCAGCTGCTCGCCCTGACCAACGCCACCGAGATCCGGGACGCGGCCACCTGCGGCCGGCCGGCCTGCCGCACCGGCCGCCGCCCCTGCGAGCACCCGCCCGGCGGGCCCGGCCTCGGCCCACCACCCCCGACGGCCGGCTACGCGCCCTCGGCGGTCTTGCAGCGGTTCGTGCGCGCCCGCGACCGGCGCTGCCGGTTCCCCGGCTGCCGCGCGGCGGCGATCCGCTGCGACGTCGACCACAACCTGCCCTGGCCCGCCGGCGCGACGAGTGCGGACAACCTCTGCTGCCTGTGCCGCCACCACCACCGGCTCAGCCACCAGGCACCGGGCTGGAGCATGCGCCGGCTGCCCGACGGCGGCCTCGAATGGAGCCTGCCCGGCGGAGAACGGATCACCACCCACCCGCAGCCCTACGGCGGCGGCGACCTCCCACCACCGACACCGTGCCCACCGCCGTTCCACCCGCCAGTCACGCCGAGAGAACGCGTCCTCGGCCGCCCCCGACCCCCCGGCGACCTCGAAACCGACCCGGCGCCGTTCTGATGCAGCGCGACCTCATCGATGCGTCAACGCGAAGAACCCCGGAGGTCGATGACCTCCGGGGTTCACCCCGGGCGGACCGGGGACGCGTTCACGCCTGGATCAGGCGCGCACCACCTTGCCGGCGCGGATGCACGAGGTGCACGCGTTGATCCGGCGACGGTTGCCGGGAGCGACGAGCGCCCGCACGGACTGGATGTTCGGGTTCCAACGGCGCGGCGTGCGGCGGTGCGAGTGCGACACCGACATACCGAAACCGGGCCCCTTGCCACACACATCGCACACGGCAGCCACGGTTGATCACTCCCAGAGAATTCGTTCACAGACAGCGGGGCAAGGCAGCACCCGCATGAAGACCGTCCAGGAGTCTAACCGCTGTTCTCCGAGAACGTCGCCGCGCCCCCAGGGCGTCGTCCGATGCGGCCCGGAATCCGTCGCCGTCCCCGGTCCTGTCCCCCGTCATGGGTACCCTCCGGCCGTGCTGCAGGCGCTGGACGACGCCGCGGTCGGTGAGTGGTACCGGGCCGCGGTCGCAGTCCTGTCCGAGGCCCGGAGCCGTATCGACGACCTCAACGTCTTCCCCGTCCCCGACGGTGACACCGGCACGAATCTGCTGCTCACCGCCCAGGCCGCCGTCGCCGCGCTCGACCGCGAGGGTCCCCGCACGACCGAGTCGGCCTGGTCGGTGCTCGCCCGCGGCGCCGTCCTCGGGGCCCGCGGGAACTCCGGGACCATCCTCGCCCAGCTGCTGCGCGGCCTCGCCGACCACCTCGCCGGCCAGCCGCCGGCCGACGGCCCCGACTTCGCCGCGGCCCTCCAGAAGGCGGCCGACACCGCCTACACCGCGGTCGCGGACCCCGAGGAAGGGACGTTCCTCACCGTCGCCCGCGCGGGGGCGGAGTCGGCCGTCGCGTGCGTCGACGAGGGGCGGGCCGACCTCGCCGACGTCGTCCGTGCCGCGGCCGACGGCGCCCGCACGGCGCTCGAGGCCACACCGAGTCAGCTCGCCGTCCTCCGCGACGCGGGCGTGGTCGACGCCGGGGGAGCGGGACTGTGCCTGGTCCTCGACGCGCTGGTCACGACCGTCACCGGCGTCGAACCGGCCCGGCCGCCCCTCGCCCGGCGCGAGCACGGCGCCAAGCACGGTCACCAGCACGGCGGCGAACACCGCCCGCACCAGCCCCCGGCCGGTCCCGGCAGCGAGGTCCAGTACCTGCTCGCCGACACCGACGAGAGCGCGGTCGCGCGCCTGCACGAGCGGCTCGCCGCTCTCGGCGACAGCCTCGTCGTGGTCGGCGTCGACACCCCCTCCGGCCGCGAGTGGAACGTCCACGTGCACGTCGCCGACGTCGGCGCCGCCATCGAGGCGGGCATCGAGGCCGGCCGGCCGCACCGCATCTCGGTCACCCCGCTCGCCCCGGTCCTGCCCGCGGCGCCGATCCACGGCACCCGCGCGATCGTCGCCGTCGCCACCAGCGACGGTCTCGCCGAGCTCTTCGCCGGTGAGGGCGTCCGTGTCGTGTCCGGCGGTCCGGACGACGTCACCGAGGACCGCATCCTCGACGAGATCATCGCCGCGACCGCCTACGAGGTCGTCGTCCTCCCCAACGACGCCGAGCTGACGCCGGTCGCCTCCCGGGCTGCCGCCCGCGGCCGCGACGTGGGCCGCGACGTGGGCGTCGTCCCCACCCGGTCCCCGGTGCAGGGGCTCGCCGCGATCGCCGTCGCCGACCCGTCCCGCCGCTTCGGCGACGACGTGATCGCCATGGCCGAGGCCGCGGCCGCGACCCGCTGGGCCGAGATCACCGTGGCCGAGCAGGAGGCCCTCACCTCCGCCGGCCGGTGCCAGCCGGGTGACGCTCTGGGCTCCGCCGAGGGGGACGTCGTCGTCCTGGGCGACGACCTCGGCGCCGTCGCGTGCGAGCTGCTCGACCGCCTGCTGTCCGCCGGCGGCGAGATGGCGACCCTGGTGGTCGGGCCGGACGAGGCGCTCGGCGACACCGTCTGCCGGCACCTGGCGACGGTCCACCCGACCATCGAGGTGATCCGCTACCGCGGCGGCCCCAGCGGCATCCCGCTCCAGGTCGGGGTCGAGTGACCTCATGGCGGTGAGCCTCGAGACACCCCTCGCCCGCGTCCTCGGCCCGAAGACCGCGACCGGGATGGCCGAGCAGCTCGGCCTGCACACGGTCCGCGACCTGCTGCGCCACTACCCGCGGCGCTACGCGCGGCGGGGCGAGATGGCCCGCCTGGACGACCTCCAGGTCGGCGACCGCGTCACGATCCTCGCCCAGGTGACCAGCGTGAACAGCCGCCGGATGCGCCAACGGCACGGCACCATCACCGAGGTCACGGTCGGCGACGGCGCCGGTTCGATGAAGCTGGTCTTCTTCAACTACAAGCACGCCCGACTGCAGCAGGGCGCCTGGGGACTGTTCGCCGGAACGGTCGGCACGTACGCCGGCAAGCTGCAGTTCACCCATCCCGACTGCCACATGCTCGACAACGACACCGGGGACGACGACTGGGCGCGTGCCCTGGTCCCGATCTACCCCGCGAGCAAGGACGTCTCCAGCTGGGTGATCCAGAAGTCGGTGAAGCTGCTCCTCGGCGCCTCGGGCGGGTTCGGCGACCTGGTGGTCGACCCGCTGCCGGAGGACATCCGCGCCCGCCACGGCCTGCTGTCGCTCGCCGCGGCGCTGCTCGACATCCACCGCCCCACCACGATGGAGGACGTCGAGCACGCCGCCGAACGCCTCAAGTGGGACGAGGCGCTTATCCTCCAGCTCACCCTCGCCGCCCGGCGACGGGCCGCCGCCCTCGAACCCGGCACCGCGCGATCCCGCAGGACCGGTGGCCTCCTGGACGCCGTCGACGCCGCCCTGCCGTTCGAGCTCACCGAGGGGCAGCGCGAGGTGGGGGAGGAGCTCGCCGTCGAGCTCGACCGCGACCAGCCCATGCACCGGCTCCTCCAGGGCGAGGTCGGTTCCGGCAAGACCGTCGTCGCGCTGCGCGCCATGGCCCAGGTGGTCGACGCCGGGGGCCAGGCGGCGCTGCTCGCGCCGACCGAGGTCCTCGCCGCCCAGCACGCGCGCGGCATCCGCCAGCTGCTCGGCCCGCTCGGCCGCGCCGGCGAACTGGACGGTGACGCGGCCGGCACCCGCGTCACCCTGCTCACCGGCTCCCTCAAGACGGCCGCCAAGCGGGAGGCGCGGGCGGAGGTCGCCGACGGCCGCGCCGGCATCGTCATCGGCACGCACGCGCTCCTGCAGGAGGGCGTCGACTTCGCCGACCTCGGCCTCGTCGTCATCGACGAGCAGCACCGCTTCGGCGTCGAGCAGCGCGACGCCCTGCGCGCCAAGGGCAGCCGTCCTCCGCACGTCCTCGTCATGACCGCGACGCCGATCCCGCGCACGGTCGCCATGACCGTCTACGGCGACCTCGAGATCTCCACGCTGCGCCAGCTCCCCAGCGGCCGCGGCGGCGTCGCCAGCTCGGTCGTCCCCGTGGCGGAGAAGCCGGGGTGGCTCGACCGCGCCTGGGAACGCCTGCGGGAAGAGGTCGCCGCCGGGCGGCAGGCCTACGTCGTCTGCCCGCGGATCGGCGACAGCGTCGACGTGGCTGCCGGTGCCGACGACGAACCCGAGGACGCCGACGGCGCGCCGGACGACGGACCCCGCACCGACCGCCGACCCCCGCTCGCCGTCCTCGACATCGCCGAGCTCCTGCGCAACGGGCCGCAGGCCGGCCTGCGCCTCGACGTGCTGCACGGGCGGCTCACCCCGGAGGAGAAGGACGCCCGCATGCAGGCGTTCGCGAACCGGGAGCTCGACGTCCTGGTCGCCACCACCGTCGTCGAGGTCGGCGTCGACGTGCCCAACGCCACCGTGATGGTGGTCATGGACGCCGACCGCTTCGGCGTCAGCCAGCTCCACCAGCTGCGCGGGCGGGTCGCCCGGGGGAGGCACGCCGGGCTCTGCCTGCTCGTGACCGAGGCCAGGACCACCTCGCTCACCGGGCAGCGGCTGGCCGCGGTCGCCGCGACCTCCGACGGGTTCGAGCTCGCCCGGCTCGACCTCGAGACCCGCCGCGAGGGCGACATCCTCGGTGCCGCGCAGTCGGGCAAGCGATCCGGTGTCCGCATGCTCTCGCTGCTCGAGGACGAGGAGCTCATCGCCACCGCCCGGGCCGAGGCCACTGCGCTGCTGGAGACGGAGCGCGGGCTGGCCGACCATCCCGGTCTCGCCGCCGAGGTCGCCGCGCTCGCGACCGACGAGCGCGCGGAGTGGCTGGAGAAGGCCTGATGACACGGATCGTCTCCGGCGTCGCCGGGGGACGGCGGCTGAAGGTGCCGCGCGCCGGCGTCCGGCCGACCGGCGACCGGGCCCGCGAGGCCCTGTTCAACTCGCTGACGTCCCTGGTCGACCTCCGGGGCGCCGCCGTCCTCGATCTCTACGCCGGATCCGGCGCCCTGGGCCTGGAGGCGCTGTCGCGGGGTGCGGAGAAGGTCGTCTTCGTCGAGTCCTCGCCCGGCGTGCTGCCGGTGCTCAAGGAGAACCTGGCCGCGGTCGGGCTCCCCGGCGGCCGGGTCGTCGCCGGTTCCGTGCCCACGGTCGTACGCGGCGCGCCGTCGGGCTCCTTCGACCTCGTCCTCGCCGACCCGCCCTACGCGACACCCGCCGAGGAGGTGCAGGAAGTGCTCCGCGCCCTGGTCAGCGGCGGCTGGCTGGCCCCCGGCGCCGTCCTGGTCGTCGAGCGGTCGAGCCGCGAGGAGCCCTGGCCGTGGCCGACACCCCTGACCGGCCTGCGCGACCGGCGCTACGGCGAGGCCCAGCTCCGGTACGGTCAGTCCCCGTGAGGCGTGCCGTCTGCCCCGGATCCTTCGACCCGGTCACCAACGGTCACGTCGACGTCATCAACCGGGCGGCCGGCCTGTACGACGAGCTCGTCGTCGCCGTCCTGGTGAACCCTGGCAAGGCGGGTCTGTTCACCGTCGACGAGCGCATGGAGCTGCTGCGCGAGGCCGTCGCCGACCTGCCGAACGTCGTCGTCGACAGCTTCGAGGGCCTGCTGGTCGACTACTGCCGCGCCAACGACATCCCGGTGATCGTCAAGGGCCTGCGCGCGGTCAGCGACTTCGAGTACGAGCTGCAGATGGCGCAGATGAACCGCGAGCTGGCCGGCATCGAGACCCTCTTCGTGCCGACCGCCCCGCAGGTGGGGCACCTGTCCTCCAGCCTGGTCAAGCAGATCGCCCAGTTCGGCGGCGACGTCGCCCGGCTGGTGCCCAAGGTCGTCAACGACCGGCTCATCGAGCGCACCCGGAAGACCTCGTGACCGAGGTCGTCTACCGCCTCTACGAGACCGTCGACGAGCTGACGACGGTCATCGAGAACGCCCGCAGCGTGCCCATGTCCGGCTCGTGCATGGTGCCCCGCGACCACCTGCTCGACCTGCTCGACGACCTGCGCGAGTCCCTGCCCGAGGACGTGCAGGCCGCCGGTGCGATCGTCGAGCAGCGCACGGAGATCCTCCAGCAGGCGCAGGCCGAGGCCGAGCGGCTCACCGGCCGCACCCGCGGCGAGAGCGAACAGCTGCTGGCGTCCTCCCGGCGGCAGCGCGAGGAGCTGCTCGGCACCGCCCGCCGCCAGCGCGACGAGTTGCTGGCCCAGGCGCAGGCCGAGGCCGAGGAACTGCTCGCCGAGGCGGAGGCCGAGGCGCAGCGGCTGATCGCGGAGGGCCGGGCCCACCGCGAGGCGCTGATCGCCGACGGCGTCACCGAGCACGAGCGCCTCATCACCGAGACCGAGGTCTACCGGGGGGCGGTGTCGCGGGCCGACGAGCTCGGCGCCCAGACCGCCGCCGACGTCGCCCGGATGCGCGCCGAGGTCGACCAGTACGTCGACAGCCGGCTCGCCGACTTCGGGACGACGCTGGAGCGGATGCTGCACTCCGTGGAGAAGGCCCGGACGACGCTGCGGGAGCCCTGAGCAGGATCGGGTAGTCTCGTTGTCTGGTCCGACCGCCGGGGACACAGCTGTCCAGCTGTCCCCGGCCGGCCTTCCTCCCACTGCCTACCGCGAGTACTGACATGTCTGCTGCTTCCGCCCGCTCCGGCGCCGCGTCCACCGACGCCCGGCGCCCCTCCGACAACCCCTGGAAGCTCGACCTGCGCGAGCTCGGCCGTCGTGCGGGCTCCATGCAGGAGATCGACCGGACGGCGCCGGCCCCGGCGGACTGGCGCGTGGAGCTGATCGGCGCCCGCGCGGGTGCCGACGTCCGGCTGCGGCTCCGGCTGGAGTCGGTGATGGAGGGTGTGCTCGTCACCGGTGACCTCGACGTCCCCGTGGAGGGCTCCTGCGCCCGCTGCCTCGAGCCGATCGAGGACACCCTGCACCTCTCGGTCCAGGAGTTGTACGCGTACTCCGGCAGCACCACCGAGGCCACCAGCGAGGAGGACGAGGTCCGCCGCATCGAGGGCGACTACCTCGACCTCGAACCGCTGGCGCGCGACACCGTCGTCCTGAACCTGCCGCTGGCCCCGGTCTGCACCGAGGACTGCGCCGGCCTGTGCGTCGACTGCGGGCAGCGCCTCGACGACCTGCCCGCCGACCACGCCCACGAGGTCGTCGACGCCCGCTGGGCCGGTCTGGCCGAGAAATTCACTTCCTCGTCGGGCACCCCCGGCGAGATCGCCACCACTGAGGAGAACTGACCGTGGCTGTCCCGAAGCGGAAGATGTCCCGCTCCAACACCCGCTCCCGCCGCTCGATGTGGAAGGCGACCGCGCCGACCCTGGCGCCGTGCCCCAACCGCGCCTGCGGTGAGCTCAAGCCCCCGCACCAGGCGTGCCCGACCTGCGGCCAGTACGACGGCCGCCAGGTCCTCTCCGTCTGAGCCGACAGCCCTGACTCGCTCCGTCGTGGCAGGTCCCGACACGCCCGCGCCGGGCGGGGACGCGCACGCCGAACGGGCTGCCCGCTGGCTGTCCGACGCCCTCGGGGTCGAGCTGCCCGACGGGCTGCTCGGGCTGGCGCTGACCCACCGCTCGTTCGCGTACGAGAACGGCGGACTGCCGACCAACGAGCGCCTGGAGTTCCTGGGCGACTCGGTGCTCGGGCTGGTCGTCACCGACGAGCTCTACCGCAGTCAGCCGAACCTGCCCGAGGGTCAGCTGGCCAAGCTGCGAGCCTCCGTGGTCAACATGACCTCGCTGGCCGGCGTCGCCCGGCGGCTCGGCGACGGCGGGATCGGCCCGCACCTGCTGCTCGGCCGCGGTGAGGAGACCACCGGCGGCCGGGAGAAGGACTCGATCCTTGCCGACGCGCTCGAGGCGCTGATCGGCGCGATCCACCTCGGGTGCGGGCTGGACAGCGCGTCGGCGATCGTCCACCGGCTCTTCGACCCGATGCTGGTCGAGTCCGCGACCCGCGGAGCGGGCCTGGACTGGAAGACGAGCCTCCAGGAGCTCGGCGCCGCCCGCGGCCTCGGGGCGCCCGGGTACGTCGTCGAGGACGACGGTCCCGACCACGCCAAGACGTTCACCGCCGAGGTCGTCCTCGCCGGGACGGTCTACGGCCAGGGCCGGGGCCGCACGAAGAAGGCCGCCGAGCAGGAGGCCGCCGAGGCGGCCTGGCGCACCCTCTCCGAGAGCTGAGCCGGCGTGCCCGAGCTCCCCGAGGTCGAGGTCGTCCGGCGCGGGCTGGCGCAGTGGGTCGCCGGCCGCACCGTCGCCACGGTCGAGGTCCACCATCCGCGCGCCGTCCGCCGCCACCTCGAGGGCGCCGACCACTTCGTCCAGGCACTGACGGGGCGCACGTTCACCGACGCCCGGCGCCGCGGCAAGTACCTGTGGCTCCCGCTGGCCGAGGCCGACGGCACGCCCGGCGGCGGCGCCCTGGTCGCCCACCTCGGCATGAGCGGTCAGCTCCTGGTCGAGAAGCCGTCGCAGCCCGACGAGACGCACCTGCGGGCGCGGTTCACCTTCACCGACGGCGGCCGCGAGCTGCGCTTCGTCGACCAGCGCACCTTCGGGGGGCTGGCCGTCGAGGAGAGTGACGGCGAGATCCCCGGCCGGCTCGCGCACATCGCGATCGACCCGCTCGACGAGACGTTCGACGTCGACGCCTTCTCCGCGGCCCTGCGACGGCGGCGGACCGAGGTCAAGCGGGCCCTGCTCGACCAGACCCTCATCGGCGGCGTCGGCAACATCTACGCCGACGAGGCGCTCTGGCGGGCCCGCCTGCACGGCGCCCGCCCGACCGCGAAGCTCACCCGCGCCCAGGTCGCCGACCTGCTCGACGGCGTCCGCGACGTGCTGGGGGAGGCGCTGGCCCAGGGTGGCACCTCCTTCGACTCGCTGTACGTCGACGTCAACGGCCAGAGCGGCTACTTCTCGCGCTTCCTCGCCGTCTACGGCCAGGCCGACCGGCCCTGCCCCCGCTGCGGGACGCCGATCCGCCGGGAGTCCTTCATGAACCGGTCGAGCTACAGCTGCCCGCAGTGCCAGCCGCGCCCTCGCGCACGCCGCGCATGAGGCGCGTCCTCGCGCACGTGTCGGGTTCCGTGCAGGGGGTCGGGTACCGCTGGTTCGTCCGCGGCCTCGCATCGGACGCCGGACTCACCGGCTCGGCGCGCAATCTCCCCGACGGCCGGGTCGAGGTGGTCCTCGAGGGACCTGACGACGCCGTCGCCCGGGTGCTCGCCGCCCTCGACGGTCCCCAGGCGCCTGGAGCGGTCACCAGGGTCGACTCCCGGGACGCGCCGGGGCAGGGAAGTCGCGGGTTCACCACAGAGTGACGAACGCGACATCCCCCCGACACGGGGAGTAGGCATGCTTCGCGTTGACCTGCGTGTCCGGGCCTGTCACCCTGGGGATACCACAGCTCGCGCCGACCGGACTCCGGGGCGCCGGGCTCACCCTCACTCGCTCGGAAAGGCCGCTTCAGCTATGGCCAAGGCCCTGTTCGGTCACGTCGTCGCACCCGCGGAGCTTCGAGTAGCGGAGGAGAACGCGATCCTGCGAGCCAAGGTGCGCCGGCTGGAGCAGGAGCTCGCGGAACTCCGCGTGCAGCACAATGCAGCCCGCGATGCCGTCATCGCCCACGAACTGCTCTCGATGGCCGGCGACAACGCCGAGCCCGCGCTGGCCTGACCAGCCGGACCTTTCCGTCACACGCGTAGCAGAAGACCCTGATATGCGGGGTTCAGGGCTTCCGCTCCGTTAGGTTGCCGTTCTGTGCACCTCTCCAGCCTGACGCTCAAGGGATTCAAGTCCTTCGCGTCCGCCACCACGCTGCGGCTGGAGCCCGGGATCACCGCCGTCGTCGGCCCCAACGGGTCCGGCAAGTCGAACGTCGTCGACGCCATCGCCTGGGTTCTCGGCGAGCAGGGCGCGAAGAGCCTGCGCGGCGGCAAGATGGAGGACGTCATCTTCGCCGGCACCGCCGGCCGCCCCGCGCTGGGCCGCGCCGAGGTGACGCTGACCATCGACAACTCCGACGGCGCGCTGCCGATCGAGTACACCGAGGTGTCGATCACCCGCCGCATGTACCGCTCCGGTGAGAGCGAGTACGAGATCAACGGCGACAAGGTCCGCCTGCTCGACGTCCAGGAGCTGCTCAGCGACTCCGGCATCGGCCGCGAGATGCACGTCATCGTCGGCCAGGGGCAGCTCGACGCCGTCCTCTCCGGCCGCCCCGAGGACCGCCGCGCCTTCATCGAGGAGGCCGCCGGCGTCCTCAAGCACCGCAAGCGCAAGGAGAAGGCGCTCCGCAAGCTCGAGGGGATGTCGCACAACCTCGACCGGCTCGCCGACCTCACCACGGAGCTGCGCCGCCAGCTGACCCCGCTGGGCAAGCAGGCGGAGGTCGCCCGCCGCGCCGCCGGTGTCCAGGCCGACCTCCGCGACGCCCGGCTGCGGTTGCTCGCCGACGACCTGGTGCAGCTGCGCGAGGCCCTGGACAAGGACGTCGCCGACGAGACCGCCGCCCGCGCCCGCCGGGCCGAGGTGGACGGAGCACTGGCCGTCGCCTCGCGGCGCGAGGCGGCGCTGGAGTCCGAGCTCGCGGCCAGCGCGCCCGTGCTGCAGGCCGCGTCCGACAGCTGGTACCGCCTCTCGACGCTCGGCGAGCGCTTCCGCGGCATCGCCCAGCTGGCCGCCGAACGCCACCGGCACCTCTCCGCCGCCGCCCCCGCCGCCGCGCCCGGCCGCGACCCCGACCA
>NZ_SPQM01000328.1 GCF_004570345.1 Blastococcus sp. CT_GayMR20
GGGCAAGGACTTCAAGACCGACCAGGAGGTGCGCTGGTGCCCCGGCTGCGGGGACTACGTGATCCTCAACGCGGTCCAGTCGTTCCTCCCCAGCCTGGGGATCGCCCGCGAGGACATGGTCATCGTCTCCGGGATCGGCTGCTCCTCGCGGTTCCCGTACTACATGAACACCTACGGGATGCACTCCATCCACGGCCGCGCCCCGGCGATCGCCACCGGCCTGGCCGCCTCCCGTCCCGACCTGTCGGTGTGGGTGGTGACCGGTGACGGCGACGCCCTCTCGATCGGCGGCAACCACCTCATCCACGCGCTGCGGCGCAACGTGAACCTGACGATCCTGCTGTTCAACAACCGGATCTACGGCCTCACCAAGGGCCAGTACTCCCCGACGTCGGAGGTCGGGAAGGTCACCAAGTCCACCCCGATGGGCTCCATCGACGCCCCGTTCAACCCCGTCTCCCTCGCCCTGGGCGCGGATGCGACGTTCGTGGGCCGGGCGATGGACTCCGACCGCACGGGGCTGACCGACGTCCTGCGGCAGGCCGCCGAGCACTCCGGCACGTCGCTGGTGGAGATCTACCAGAACTGCAACATCTTCAACGACGGCGCCTTCGAGCTCCTCAAGGACCCGACCACCGGCACCCAGTGGTCCATCCCGCTGGTCCACGGGCAGCCGCTGGTCTTCGGCCCCGACGGCGCCTCCTGCGTCGTCCAGGACGGCTTCGGCGGGCTGCGGATCGCCGAGACCAACCAGGTCGACCCGGCCGACATCGTGGTCCACGACGCGCACCGGGAGAACCCCGCCTACGCGTTCGCGCTGTCCCGGCTGTCGTCCCAGGACCTGCGGTACAC
>NZ_SPQM01000039.1 GCF_004570345.1 Blastococcus sp. CT_GayMR20
CTCCTCGGCCCCGGCCTCGGCCAGCGCCGCGGCCTCGTCGGAGGCCAGCCGGAGCATCTCCTCGACCCGGTCGGACACGGGGAAGACGTCGCGACGCTGCGGCACCTCGGCGAGCAGCCGTCGGGAGATCTCCAGCTCGGCCGAGCAGGCCCCGAACCGGCTCAGCAGGTGGTCGACCTCGCGCCGCGCGCCGGCCAGCTCCGACTCCGCCCAGGCCGCGTAGTTGTCCACCTGCAGCCGGTCGTACCCGCGCGGCCGGACGCGGAAGACCGGCCGGATTCCCAGCAGGTCGTCGAGGTCACCGGCGTAGTTGGGCCGGGCCTCCCCGGATCCGCCCTCGGCCACTTCCCCGCCCGCGTCCGCATTGCGAAACATCGCCGCTCCGTCCCCCTGCGCCCGGCACCCGGTCCGCCCACCGGCCCACGCCGGACGGTGCGAGCCGGCGTCGGGGCACCGCCGCCAGTACCGGCTCGGACAGTGCCAGAACCCACGCGCCCGGAACCGGTCCGTGACCGGACCGTGAAGTGGCAACGGCGTAGTTCGGCTGACCGTGCCAGGACGGCTACGCACAGTCGCCACCCCGCATCATCCGCCTTCCGCTGCGGTCGGCAAGCGGCGAGAGTGGTCCTGCCGGGAGCCGGGCATAGGACGGCGGTCGGCCGTGTTGTCGCCAGCAGTAGTTGCACTCTCAACTAGTAACGGAGACGGACATGCAGTTCGGCATCTTCACGGTCAGCGACATCACGCCCGACCCGACGACCGGTCGCACCCCGACCGAGGCCGAGCGGATCAAGGCCGTCCTCGCCATCGCGCAGAAGGCGGAGGAGGTCGGTCTCGACGTCTTCGCCCTCGGCGAGCACCACAACCCCCCGTTCTTCTCCTCCTCCCCCACCACGACGCTCGCATGGGTCGCGGCGAAGACCTCGTCGATCCAGCTCTCCACCTCGACGACGCTGATCACGACGAACGACCCGGTGAAGATCGCCGAGGACTACGCGATGCTCCAGCACCTGGCCGACGGCCGGGTCGACCTGATGATGGGTCGCGGCAACACCGGCCCGGTCTACCCCTGGTTCGGCAAGGACATCCGCGACGGCATCGAGCTCGCCGTCGAGAACTACGCCCTGCTGCGCCGGCTGTGGCGCGAGGACGTCGTCAACTGGGAGGGCAAGTTCCGCACGCCGCTGCAGGGGTTCACCTCCACCCCGCGTCCGCTGGACGACGTCCCGCCGTTCGTGTGGCACGGCTCGATCCGCAGTCCCCAGATCGCCGAGCAGGCCGCGTACTACGGCGACGGGTTCTTCCACAACCACATCTTCTGGCCGCCGGAGCACACCCAGCGGATGGTCGAGTTCTACCGCCGCCGCTACGAGCACTACGGCCACGGCTCGGCCGACCAGGCCATCGTCGGCCTCGGCGGACAGGTCTTCATGCGCAAGCGGTCGCAGGACGCGGTCGAGGAGTTCCGTCCCTACTTCGACGTCGCCCCCGTCTACGGTCACGGCCCGTCGCTGGAGGAGTTCACCGAGCAGACCCCGCTGACCGTCGGCAGCCCCGAGCAGGTCATCGAGCGCACCCTCGGCTTCCGCGACTACGTCGGCGACTACCAGCGGCAGCTGTTCCTCATCGACCACGCCGGACTGCCGCTGAAGACCGTCCTCGAGCAGCTCGACCTGCTCGGCGAGGAGGTCGTGCCCGTGCTGCGCAAGGAGTTCGCCGCCCTCAAGCCGGCCCACGTCCCGGACGCCCCCACCCACACCTCCCTGGTCGCCGCCGCCGGCGGGGCCAAGGACTCCACCGTGTACGCCCCCGCCGACAGCGTCACCGGCCAGGCCCGCGAGGAGGTCGAGGCATGAGCACCGGGACCACGCGCACCCTCGCCGTCGTCAGCGCCGGCCTGAGCAACCCGTCGTCGACGCGGCTGCTCGCCGACCGCATGACCGCCGCGGCGGTCGACGCCCTGCGGGAACGCGGGATCACCGCCACGGTGGAGGTCGTCGAGCTGCGCGAGCACGCCCGCGACCTCGCCGACAACCTGCTGACCGGTTTCCCGACCACCTCGCTGCGGGCGGCCGTGGACACGGTGGTCGGAGCGGACGGCCTGATCGCGGTCACCCCGATCTTCTCGGCGTCCTACAGCGGGCTGTTCAAGACGTTCGTCGACGTCCTGGACAAGGACGCCCTCGCCGGCAAGCCGGTCCTCCTCGGGGCGACCGCCGGCACGGCCCGGCACTCGCTCGCGCTGGAGCACGCGCTGCGGCCGCTGTTCGCCTACCTGCGGTCGGTCGTCCTGCCGACGGCGGTCTTCGCCGCATCCGAGGACTGGGCCGGCCCCGGCGGCGGCACCAGCTCGGCGCTCGCCGGCCGGATCGACCGCGCGGCGGGCGAGCTGGCCGACCTCATGGCCGGGCGTGCGCCGGCGGCCCCGGTCGACCCGTTCGCCGACCCGACGACGTCCTTCGAGGAGCTCCTCCGAGGCACCGGCGCCTCATAGGACGGCCCCGTCCAGGGCACCGCCGCGAGCGCGGGTGGCGGGGAGGACGGGGTCCGTCACTCAGCCGACGGCGTCCTTCGACGGCGGGGCCGAGCCGCCCTGAGGGGCGTGGGCCGTCATGATCCGGACGATCGCCTCGCGGTCCGCGGCCGACGGCAGCCCCCAGTCCGCTTCGTAGTCGTAGACCTCGTGCAGCGGCCGAGACGCGGTCCGGCCGGTGAGCACCTCCACCGATCCGCTGTCGATGAGCCCCGGGTGCTCCACACCGCAGGCCTCGGCCACCTTGAGCAGGTCGCGGCGCAACGTGGAGACGTAGTTCGCCAGCCGCACGGACTTCAGCGCCGGGTCGAGCCCGTGGGCCAGCCACTTGTTCTGGGTGGCCACGCCGGTCGGGCAGGTGTCGGTGTGGCACTTCTGGGCCTGGATGCAGCCGATCGCCAGCATCGCCTCCCGGGCCACGTTGACCATGTCGCACCCCAGGGCGAAGGCGACGACCGCGTTGTCGGGCAGCCCGAGCTTCCCCGCCCCGATGAACGCCACCTGCTCGTGCAGTCCCGCCCTCGCGAAGGCGGAGTAGACCCGCGCGAACCCGAGCTGGAAGGGCAGGGAGACCGAGTCGGTGAAGATCATCGGCGCCGCGCCGGTGCCGCCCTCGCCGCCGTCGATGGTGACGAAGTCGACGCCGCGACCGGTCCGCGTCATGAGGTCGGTGAGCTCGTCCCAGAACGCCATGTCACCGACGGCCGACTTGATGCCGACCGGCAGGCCGGTCTCGGTGGCCAGGAGCTCGACCCAGTCGAGCAGGCTGTCGGGGTCGGAGAACTCCGCGTGCCGGGACGGACTGATGCAGTCCACGCCCTCACGGACGCCCCGGGTGGCGGCGATCTCCGCCGAGACCTTCGCCGCGGGCAGCACGCCGCCGAGGCCCGGCTTCGCGCCCTGGCTGAGCTTGATCTCCAGCGCCCGCACCGGCGCGCCCGCGACCAGGTCCTTGAGCCGCTGCAGGTCGAACCGGCCGTCCTCGTCGCGGCAGCCGAAGTACGCCGTCCCGATCTGGTAGACCAGCTCGCCCCCGTGGCGGTGGTGGACCGACAGGCCGCCCTCACCGGTGTTCTGCATGCAGCCGGCGAGCGCCGCGCCGCGGTTGAGGGCCTCGATCGCCGCACCGGACAGCGATCCGAAGCTCATGGCCGAGACGTTGACGACCGAGGCCGGCCGGAAGGCCGACGCCCGGCCCCGCGCCGCGCCCAGCACCTTGGCGGCCGGCAGGGCGACGTCCTGCCCCGCCTCGACGTGCGTCGGCGGCACGGCCCGACCGAAGGTGCGGTGGTTGATGACGGGGTAGCCGGCGGTGTACTCGAGGTCGTTGTCGGTGCCGAAGCCGAAGTAGTTGTTGTCCTTCTTCGACGAGGCGTAGACCCACCGCCGCTGGTCGCGGGTGAACGGGCGCTCCTCGTTGTTGCCGGCCACCAGGTACTGGCGCAGCTCCGGCCCGACGGACTCCAGCAGGTAGCGGGCGTGGCCGAGGACCGGGAAGTTGCGGAGCAGGGTGTGCTCGCGCTGCATCAGGTCCCGCGCCGCGACGCCGGCCAGTGCGGCCAGGCCGGCGCCCACAGCCCTCGAGGCGAGGCTCATGGCCGTCACCTTCCTCGGCGACGGCGGCCCGCTCAAGTCGAACGGCCGCGCAGACGCAGGTCAGCGGTAGGCCGAGCCGCCCCGGAGCCGCGCGCCGACCGCGACGTGCAGCGGCGCGAGGACGACGCCGTCCCGGGCCAGCCGCTCGCGCAGCTGGCGGCGGTGGCGGAGCACGCCGACGAGGCCGATCGCCCAGAACACGTACTGCACCGAGAAGGCGGCCCGGAACGCGTCGAGGCCGTAGTCCGTGGAGGCGCCCGGCGTCATGACGTCGAGCACCGCCCCGACGGCCAGGATCGTGAGGAGGGAGGCCACGAACCCGCCGACGTTCACGACACCGCTCGCGCTCCCCTGGCGCTCGGCCGGGTTCCACGTCCGGGCGTAGTCGAAGCCGATCATCGACCCGGGACCGTTGGTGCCGAGGACGATCACCAGGACCACCAGCAGGGGCAGCGGTGCCGGACCGGGCCACAGCAGGACGACGGTCCAGACCGCGGCGGTCGCCCCGAGGATCGTGAAGACGAGCACCGAGCGGCGCAGGGGCCAGCGGCCGCAGAGCCGGCCCAGCAGCGGACCGACGCCCATCCCCACGAGGACGAGCAGCGTGAGCAGCCCCGCCGCCGTCCCCGGCGACCGCCCCTCCCCCAGCACGAGGAACGGGTAGCCCCACAGCAGGGCGAAGACGGTGCCGGAGAACTGGGTGACCAGGTGGGTGTACAGGCCGATGCGGGTGCCCGGCTCGCGCCAGGTGTCGCCGAGTCGGCGCCGCAGCGCCGCCATGCCCGCCGGCGCCTCGACGACAGTCCCCGCCGGGGCGTCGCGCAGGGCCACGAGCACGAGGACGGCGACCAGCACACCGGTCGCCGCGGCACCGAGGAACGTGGTCCGCCACGAGGTGAGGTGCAGCAGCGCCACGAGCGGATAGGCCGCGGCGATCGAGCCGACCTGGCCGAGGATCCCGGTGAGCTGGGTGACCAGTGGGACCCGGCTGCCCGCGAACCAGAAGGCGACCAGCCGCAGCACGCTGATGAAGGTCATCGCGTCCCCGGCGCCGATGAGCACCCGCGCCAGCACCGCGGTCGGCACGTCCGTGGCCAGCGCGAGCACCAGCTGGCCGGCAGCCATCGTGACGGCGCCGGCGAGGATCATCCGGCGGGAGCCGAACCGGTCGAGGGCGACGCCCACCGGGATCTGCAGGGCCGCGTAGACAGCCAGCTGCAGGACCAGGAACAGCGAGACCGCCGACGCGCCGGCCGAGAACCGCTCCTGGGCCTCCACCGCCGCCACGCCGAGCGAGGACCGGTGGAAGACGGCGACGGCGTAGGCGATGAGACCGACCGCCCACACGGTGTAGGCGCGCGCACCCGCGGTCGTCGGCCCATTCGTCGGCCCATTCGTCGGCCCGGTCGTCGACATGGCCTCCCCAGAAGGACTCACTCCAGGAAGACAGTGCACCGGCGGCACACCTTCCGCACGGCGCGGTGAGATCGGTCACCGGCGGCCACCTGCCCGTTACAGTTCCGCTCGATGCACACGCTCGTGGACCCCGCCGACGATCCGGCCGTGGACGACGCCCCGCGTCGCGGCCGGATCCTGTGGGCGCTCGCCACCTGCATGGCCACCAAGGGCTACCGGGCGACGACCATCGCCGACATCGCCGCCGCCGCGCGGGTGTCCAAGACGGTGGTCTACGCGCACTTCCGCGACAAGGAGCACTGCCTCCTGGAGCTGTACTCGCGCGCGAACGACAACGTCCTCGAGACCGTGCGGGAGGCGCAGGAGTCGGCGCGCGCGGCCGACCTCCCGTGGCGGGACCGGCTGCGGGCCGGTATCGGGGCCTACCTCGAGACGCTCGCCGCCGGACCCGCCGTCGCGTGGGCCGCCCTCGTCGAGGTCCAGGCCGCGGGCCGGCCGGCCCTCGTCCTGCGCCGCGGCATGATCGACCGCTACGTCGACCTGCTCTGCCAGGTGGCGACCGGGCTCGCCGAGGAGCACCCCGACGAGGTGCGACCGGTCGGCCGCGACCTCCTGGTCGCCGCGGTCGGCGGGATCAACGAGCTGATGCTCGCCCGCGTCGAGCGCGGCGAGGCCGAGCGGCTGGCCGAGGACATCCCCGTCGCGACCGAGATCGTCGTCGGCCTGCTCGAGCGGCGCGACTGACCCTTCCGGGCGCACTGGCTACCGGCCGGTAACCACCTCTTCTACGCTCTCCCGGGCGCCCCGCACCGAGGGTCGGCGAGCGAAGGGACGGTCGTGACCGCATCTGCCGCGGTGGAAGGCGGTCCGGCGTCGGTGACCGAGCGCGCCTTCCCGGCCCTCGACGGGGCCCGGGCTCTCGCGGCGACGGCCGTCCTGCTGCACCACGTCGCCTTCTGGACCGGCCACTACACGCCCGACCTGACGGGGCGGATCTTCTCCCGCCTCGACATCGGAGTGGCGATCTTCTTCGTGCTGTCGGGCTTCCTGCTGTCCCGGCCGCTCTTCCTCGCCGCCTGCGAGGGCCGTCCGGGACCGCGGACGGCGGCGTACCTGTGGCGCCGCGCGCTGCGGATCCTGCCGGCGTACTGGCTGACCGTCGTGGCCGCCCTGTTGCTCCTGCCGCAGAACGACGGCGCCGGACCGGCCGACTGGCTCCGCCACCTGACGCTCACCCAGGTCTACGGCACCGGGCACCTCCGCGAGGGCCTGTCCCACACCTGGAGCCTCAGCACCGAGGTGGCGTTCTACCTGGTGCTGCCCGTCGCGGGCGCCGGGCTGGTGCGGCTGGCGCGCCACCGTCCCGACCGTCCGGCCGGGGTCCTCCTCGCCCTCGCCCTCGCCGCGCTCGGCGGGTTCGCCTTCCTCGCCTGGCACTGGGCCGCCCGGCCCTTCCCCTCCAGCGGGATGGACCTGTGGCTGCCGTCCTACGCCGGGTGGTTCGCCGCCGGCATGGCGCTCGCGGTGCTCTCGGTGTCCGATCCGGCGTGGCGGCCGGTGCGCCTGGCCGCGGAACTCGGGGCGAGCCTGCCGACCTGCTGGGCCGCCGCCGGGGCGCTGTTCTGGATCGCCAACAGCCCGGTGGCCGGGCCGATGGGGCTGCTCGAGCCCACGGCCGCCCAGGCGGTGCTCAAGAGCGCGCTCTACCTCGCCGTGGCCTTCCTGCTGGTCCTGCCGCTGGTGTTCGGTACCCCGGGGCACGGCTGGGCGCGGCGTGCGCTCGCCAGCCGCGCCGGCCACTTCCTGGGCGAGCTCTCCTACGGCCTGTTCCTGATCCACGTCGTCGTCCTGGCCGGCGGGTTCGCGGTCCTCGACCTCGTGCAGTTCACCGGCAGCGTCTTCTGGGTGGGCCTGGCGGTGTGGCTGCTGTCCACGGCGCTCGCGGCCGCGCTCTACGTGCTGGTGGAGCGGCCGCTGCGCCGCTGGCGCACCGTGGTCCCGGAGAGCCGGGTGCCCGGCTCCCCAGCGAGCAGCGACGAGGCCACGGCGGTCACCGCCGCCAGCGCCAGCAGCTGAACCGCGACCTCGGCGGCCTCCCCGGACGCGGCGAGGAGCACGACGGCCGCCGCCAGCAGACAGCCCGCCGCCACGACGCCCGGGACGGCGCGCCGGCGCGGGCCGGCCAGCACGGCCAGACCGGTGGTCGCGGCGAGGAGGGCCAGCGCCGCTCCCCCACCGACGAGCGCGGTCCCCGCCACGGTGCCGAGGACGACGACCCAGCGGGCGGCCCGGCCGCGACCGGACCCCGCCGGACCCCCGCCCCGCCCGGGCACGAGCACGAGGCCGAGCAGCACCAGAACGGCGACGGCACCCGCGGCCAGGGCTGCGTGGTAGACGGAGCCGGCCCGGAACTCCAGGACCACCTCGCCGGCATCCCCCGCCGGGACGACGTACCCCTGCTGCCAGCCGTCGACGGTGCGGGCCGCCAGTTCCCGGCCGTCGAGCGTGGCCACCCACCCGGGGTTCACGTTCTCGGGCACCACCAGGAGCGTCGGCTCGGTTCGCGCGGCCACCGCCACCCGGCGGTGCTCGCGGTCCCACTGCTCGACGTCCACGGCCCGCCGGTCGGCGGCACCCGATGCGCCCGTCCCGGCGCGGAGCAGGGTGGCCGACCTGACCGCGAAGGCGTCGGTGCTCAGGGCGGCGAACCGGTGCTGTCCCGCGGCGAGCCGGCCGGTCCCCGCGCCCGCGCAGAGCTGCAGCGGCACCGGCTGAAGGGACCGGAGCGCGGCGACCGTCGTCCGCAGCGCCGTCGGGCGCGGGTCGCCGTCCACCGTGACGACCGGGCCCCGGCCGCACGGGACGTCGACCACCGCCGTGCCGTCGCCGACGTCCAGGCCGGTGATGCCCAGCTCGCTGACGCCCAGCGGCAGGGTCTCCACCCGGCGCTCGTACGGGTCGTAGGACTCGAGCTCCCGCCGGACCGGGAAGGTCAGGGTGAGCCGCTGGGTGGTCACGGGCGCGAACCGGGCGGTCCCGGTCGGGTCGAGGCCGACGGTCTGCTCCAGGCCGTCGGCGGTGACACCGACCGCGGTGACGAGCGACGCCGCGGTGTTCGGCGCGAGGCCGACGGCGACCGCGTCGATCGTGCGGGGCTCGGGCCACGTCAGCGTGAGGCTCGGCCGGGCGTCGTCCTCGTCCGCGACCCACGTCGTCCTCGGGTTGCCGTCCAGCGCGGCGTCCGCGCCTGCGCGAGGGTCCGGCACCGCGGCACTGCTCGCCTCGACGACGGGCCCGGCAGGGCGCGCAGTGGCGGCGATCAGGGCGTCCAGCGCGGCTCCCGGACGCGGCACGGCGGTGACGGCCACGTCGAAGCCCGCCGGGGAGGCGACCGTGAAGACGCGGTCGATGCCGGCGACCTCCTCGGCGGACCGGACCAGGTCAGGGCTGCAGCGCGGCCGCCCGCCCGCCTCGCTCGCGCACCCGGAGGTGGCCGGGTGCCCGGCGTCGAAGGCGTACGCGGCGGCAGCCGCTGCCGGCGCCGGGGTCACGACGGTGCGCGTCACCTCGAGACCGGGGATCTCGACCTCGGCCAGCGCGAGGTTCGCGGTGGTCTCCCCCGGCACGTCGAGGGTCAGCCGCGAGGTGTCGCCGGCCGGGAGCGGGATGCGCTGCGGAGCGGTCGTGTCGGCGAGCTCCATCGTGCGGGAGCCGCCGTCCGTGGTGACCCGTAGCCGTGCCGGCGGAGCGCCGGCCGAGTCCGGCTCGTCGGCCAGCCGGACGACGATCGCGCGGGCGGCGATGGGCCGGTCGGTCTCGATCCGCCACCAGACCCGCTGCGGGTCCCCCAGCCGGTCGGCCGGGCGCCAGGCCGTGGTCGGGTCCCCGTCGATCGCGGCGTAGGGCTGGTCACCGACGTGCGCGCCCCCCGCGCTGTCCGCGTCCGAGGCCGAGCTCGACGCCGCGAGGGTGCCCCCGTCGATCCGGACGACGCTCTCGGCCAGCTCGGCGCCGGGATAGGTGTAGTCGCGCTCGGGACCGTCGAAGCGGCGGGGATCGGTGGTGGTGAGGCCGGCCGAGACGGCGTCCGCGGTGCGTCCGTAGGCGCGTTCGCGGCGCACCTGCGCGTCACTGACCAGCACGGTGCCCGGGACCTCGGCGGACCCGTCGGCCAGCAGCGCCGGGCGCCCCGTCACCAGTCCGCGGTCCTCCAGCGCGAGCAGCCCGTCGGGCCCTCCGGCGACCGACACGGCGTCGGACAACGGTGCCGTGTACGCCCGGGGCGCCGCGCCGGCGACGGCGTAGACCTCGACGGCCGGGCGCGGTGGCGTCAGGTACGAGTCGAGGATCCGGCCGAAGAGCTGCGTCTCGGACGGGACCTGCGGCCCGAAGGCCGCCACGCGGCCGATGCCGGGCGAGTTCCGCAGCGCCTGCTGGACCAGGATCGGCCGGATCGAGCCGACGCCGCCGGAGTCGAGGTCGTTGCGCACCACCAGGTGCGAGATGCCGGCGCGGGCCAGATGGCCGGCCAGGCCGGCGGAGCCCTCGCCGCGGGCCAGCCGCTCCTCCACCGCGTCCAGCACGCGGATGTGCGCGGGGGCGCTCAGCGGGATGGCGCTGCGGACCGTCCAGGGCGAGTCGGCGAGGGCCTGCATCGGCTCGTCGGAGGTGCTGCCCCAGATGTAGGTGCCGAAGGACGAGGCCGGCAGCAGCAGCGCGCGGCCGCTGGGCCGCGCGTCGGCGAGGTACTCGGCCGTCTCCTCCCAGTAGCCGGGGATCGTCTCGAACCCCGTGGGTGGGGACAGCCGGCCGCCGATCGCCGGCGACGCCGTGGTGACCAAGGCCAGGACGACGGCCACCACCCCGGCCCGCCCGACGAGGCGACCCGGCCCGGGACGGCGGACGCGCACCACCAGCACGCCGACCACGTGGGCCACCCCCAGGGCGAGCGGCAGCCGCAGCACCGGGTCGAACTTGTGCACGTTCCGCATCGGCGCGAGCACGCCGTCGAGCGCCTCGTGGAGCGGCCCGGCGAGGAGGCCCTCCACGGCGCCACGGTGGCCCAGCGTCACCAGGGCCAGTCCGGCGAGGAGGCCCAGCACCAGCCAGGCCCGCTCGGGCAGCCGCGGCCAGGCGAGGCCGAGCAGCCCGGCCGATGCCAGCAGGACCGTCGCGAGGATCGGTGCGACGTCGTGCACCAGGGTCCAGCCCGTCGGCCAGATGGGGCCCTTGCCGTCGGCGAGGTAGGCGACCCACTGGGTGGTGCCGCGCAGCGTCGACAGCAGGCCGGTCGGCGTCGTGGTGATCGCCGCCGTCTCGATGTAGTCGAGGAACGGGGGGCTGTACTGCCGCAGCAGGAGCAGCGGGCCGGCCCACCACGCCGTGGCCAGCCCGACCGCGGCGACCCACCAGCCGATCAGCCGGCGCCGGCGGGGACCGGCCGGCCGGGTGAGCAGGAACAGCACCGCCAGCGGCAGCACCGCCGACGTCGCCACGGCGTTCACGCCGCCGACGCAGAACACGGCGAGCCCGGACAGGGCGGCCGCCCGGCGGGGCGAGCCGCCGCGCGCACCGGCGACCAGCGGGATCAGCACCCACGGCGCCAGCGCCATCGGCAGCACCTCGATCGAGGTGGCGCCCAGGCCCATCAGCATGCGCGGGGCCAGCGCGTAGGCCAGCGCCCCGATCAGGCGCGACGTCGGGGTGCCGATGCCGAGGCGGCGGGCCAGCAGGGCCAGACCCAGGAACGCGACGCTGAGCAGCAGGGCCATCCAGAGCCGCTGCACCACCCAGGCCGGCAGCCCGGCGCCCTGCCCCACGCCGAAGAACGGCCCCATCGGGAAGAGGTAGCCGTAGGCCTGGTTCTGCACCTGCCCCGCGAAGCCCTCCGGCTCCCAGAGGGTCAGCGCCCGGTCCAGCCAACCCCACGGGTCGATCGTCAGGTCGAGCTTGGTGTCCGGGACGATCCGCCCGGGCTGCTGGGCCAGGGTGAGCGCCAGGAAGCCGAGGCAGACGGTGGCCCAGCGGACACGTTCGGCCATCGGCAGCCGACGGCCGCCCTCCGGTGGGGGCGGCTGGTCGCGCGGGGCGTCGGGCGACGCACCGGACGTGTCCGGACGGAGGAGCAGAGTGGCCATGGCGGGACGAGCGAGGAGGGCGGCGGTCCACCGGGGTGGACCACCCTCCTCAGTCGGTCACTGGACCTGCGGTTCCCGGACGGGGGCCGCCTCGAAGGACTCCTCGTGGTGGGCGCCGGCCGCCTGGCCGCGGCGGATCAGCAGGGCGCCGATGAGGAGGAAGACGAGCCCGAGGACGGCGAGCGAGAGCGGCAGGACCGTCTTCACCAGGTTGATCTGGCTCCGGTAGTCCTCCGCCCGCTCGACGCCGGCGGCGATGGTGTCCTCGCTGCCGGCGAAGTCCCCGGCCAGGATCGTCACGCCCGTCTCGCCGTCGGGACCGCGCACCACGGTGTTCGGGTGCTCCTCCGAGGTCACGATGACGCCGCTGGTCGGCTCCACCCAGATGACCCGCTCGTTGGAGTAGACGACCTCGGCCTCGACCGTGCCCGTGCCGTCGGCACCGGCCATGGCCGCAGGCAGGTCGGCGGTGCGGACGACGGTCTCCGGGATGGACATCTCGAAGCGGTACGTCTCGAGGCCGCCCACCTCCTCGACCCCCTCGAAGGTCGCCGGGAACGCGGCCCGGGCGGTGCTGTTGAAGACGTCGTAGTCCCGCTCCTCGGTGCCGAAGGGGAACGTGAGCGTCAGCCCCTCGACCGAGACCTTGCGGTCGTAGTCGACGTGGTCGATGTCGTCGCACGCCACGGCCACGGCCTCGCGGCGGTCGAGGCAGACGCGGTAGGTGCCGGCGTTGAGCAGGGTGCCGTCGGTCGAGGTGATCGTGGAGCCGAAGTTCCAGACCGCGACGTCCTCGTTCGCCGCACCCTGCGTCGGGTCGCCCACGACCTTCTGGCGGACGTCGGCCTCGAGTCCGGTCAGCTGCTCACCGGCGGCGATGTCGAACCAGCTGATGTCGGTGCCGACCGCGGTCGGCGCGGCCTCCTGGTCGAGCGGCAGCTTGACCAGCGCCGGCTCCAGGAACAGTCGGACGGCGAGGGCCCCGGCGAGCAGGAAAGCTCCCAGACCCAGCAAGCCCAGCCCGATGGCGCGTCCTCGCATGCGGATGGCTCCTCCTGATTCGTCGCGACAACTCCACTGGTGTCGCAGCGCGGCAACACTACTGGCGAGTAGCGGAACGACCAATACGACCTCGGGAAGAAGCGCGCCCACGGGTGGTACCGCCGCGTACCAAGGCCGCAACTGTCACCCTCCCGGGTGACGGTGGCGACGGTACGCGCCCGTACCGGACGGCGGACCCACACCGCCGCCGCGCTGCCAGGGGCTCACTTCTTGCAAGGGAGACGCAGGTCACGCCGCCGAGCAACCACCGACCTCCGAGCGGTGCGGAATGCGCGGAAAAGTGCGGCGCGAGATCATGAGAGCCATTTTCGCGCACCCTGCTCTAAGCGGTGAATGGGCTGGCAGGACCGTGGTTACTCGCAGGTAGTCTCCCGCGGTGCACATTCGATCACCGGCGATCGACGTCCTGTTCGTGAACTGGCGGGACGTCACCCACCCCGAGGGCGGTGGATCCGAGCGCTACGTCCACCGCATGGCCGAGGGGCTGGCCGCCGTGGGCCTGCGCGTCTCCCTGTTCTGCGCCGCCCACGAGCGCGCTCCCGCCCGGGAGACGATGGGCGGCGTCTCCGTGGTGCGCCGGGGCGGGCGCCTCAGCGTCTACCCACGGGCCCTGCTGCACGTGCTGCGGCACCGGCCCCGGCTCGTGGTCGACGTCCAGAACGGCCTGCCGTTCGGTAGCACGCTCGGAACACGCCGCCCGGTCGTCGTCCTCGTGCACCACGTGCACCGCGAGCAGTGGCCGATCGTGTTCGGCCGCCTCGGCGGCGCGATCGGCTGGTGGATCGAGTCGGTGCTCGCGCCGCTGCTCTACCGGCGCAGCCGCTACGTCACCGTCTCGACGGCCACGGCCGAGGAGCTCGCCGGGCTGGGCATCACCTCCGACCGGCTGGACGTCGTGCGCAACGGCACGGAGCCGGCGCCGGAGGTGGCGGTCGGGCGCTCACCCGAGCCGCGGCTGGTCGTGCTGGGCCGGCTGGTTCCGCACAAGCGCGTCGAGCACGCCCTCGAGGTCGTGGCCCGCCTGCGCGACCGTTGGCCCGGCCTGCGCCTGTCGGTCGTCGGCGAGGGCTGGTGGGACGAGCAGCTGCGGGCGCACGCCCGGGCGCTCGGCGTCACCGACCTGGTGGACTTCCTCGGCTACGTCGACGAGCAGGGCAAGCACCAGGAGCTCGCCCGGTCGTGGGTGCACCTCTGCCCGTCGGTCAAGGAGGGCTGGGGCCTGGTGGTCACCGAGGCCGGCGCCCAGCGCGTCCCCACGGTGGGCTACCGCTCGGCGGGCGGCCTGCGCGAGTCGGTGGTCGACGGGCGGACCGGCGTGCTGGTCGACGACCTCGACGAGATGGTGGAGGCGGTGGACCGCCTGCTCATGGATGCGGCCGCCCGCGCCCGGATGGGCGAGGCGGCCGCACGGCACGCGGCGGCGTACAGCTGGCCGGCGAGCATCAGTCGCTTCGCCGGGGTGCTGGCCACCGCCGTTCGGGAATCAGCTCCGGTCGCCGTAGTCCAGGACGTCGATCGGACCCTGCTGGCTCTGCTCCGCCGTGCCGCTGTCCGGGTTGACGGAAGCCTGCACACCGAGAACGGCAGCGACCCCGAGCGTCGTTCCACCGCCGAGAGCGATGAGAACAGCGACGAGCGTCTTCATTCGGGAACCCTTTTCCTTGGGGAGCGGCGACGGAGCGTCACCGTAGAGGGCAATGTCGTGGCCGACAACACCGCCCCCACGATCGTGCCCAGCGCGCACGCGTGAACCAGAACGACCACTGTCACCCGACCGGGCGAGGGCGAAGGCGCAGGTCGGGCGCCCGGCACCCGGTACAGGTCGAGGTCGGCGCCGTCCACCACGAGGGGCAGACCGGTCACGGCCGCCGGCACCGGACGACCGGGTGTGCCCCGCTCGACGAGCACGAAGCCGATGCCGAGGTCCGCGAGCTCGTCGACGTCGCCGGCCGCCGCCGCCACGGTCCGCGCACGGGCGTCCTCGCCGCGGACGGGACGGCCGCCCACCACGAGTTCGTCGTCGACGACGGCGGGGCGGGGCAGCCACCGGGGAGCCGGGTCCAGCTGCGGCCGGTCGGCGTTCCAGCCGAAGGCCCGGTAGGCCCCGAACGGCAGGACGAGGAGGTCGCCGGGACCGTCGTCGGCGGCGAGCGCGTCGCGCACCCGCTGCCAGTCGGCCGGATAGGCCACCGGCTCCAGCCGTCCGCCGACGCCCCACACGAGGTCGGGCAGCGCGACGATCGGGAGGACGACGGCCGCCGCGGCCACCAGGCCGGCGGCCGTCTCCCCGTTGCGGCTGCGCGCCGCCCCCGCCAGCCGGCGGGCGCCGAGCCCGGCGCCGACGGCCAGCGGCAGCGCCCACCAGGCCACCCACTTCTGCCCGTCGCGGAGGAGTCCCGCCCCCGGGACCTCCTCGACCGCGAACTCGAGGACGTCACGGACGCCGGGGAGCGAGCCGGCCAGTGCGAGGACGAGCCCGGCGAGGCCGAGGAGCACCAGCCGACCGCCGGGACCGGTGCGCGCGGCGCGGCCGGCCCAGCCCGTGACTGCCAGGGCGAGCAGCAGCAGGGTGAGGACGGGGAGCAGGACGTTGTCGCGGCTGGCCGGCACCGCACCGCCGTTCCAGATGCCCCCGGTGCCCAGCAGGGACACCAGGGTGCCGCCCCAGCCCTCCGCGCGGGCAGCGAAGGCGGCCACCCCCGCGGGGTCCGACGCCCCGCCGGACGGGTGCAGGAACCCGCCGACGATCCACGGCAGGGAGAGGGCGAGCACGGCACCTCCCGCCGCGAGGAGCCGGGGGCGGCCGACGAGGACCACCACGACGCCGACGGCCAGCAGGCTCCCGGTGGGGGTGAGCGCGGCCGGGGCGCAGACCAGGATCAGCCGCGCGAGGGCGTCCGGCCGCCCCTCGCGAACGTGCAGCGCCGAGCGGGCGATCCACGGCAGCGCCGCGTAGGCCAGCAGCAGGGTCCAGTGCCCGATGAGCAATCGCTCGGCGAGGTAGGGACTCCACCCGTACACGAGGCCGGCGACCGCACCGGCGAGGCCGCGCCGTCCGTCGGGACCGGCCGGGACGAGCCGGGCCGCGCCGAGCACCGCGGCGAGGACGGTGCCGAACAGCACCGCCTTCTGCACCAGGTCGCCCGGCACCACCGTCGTGACCAGCGCCATGACCGAGTCCACGGGCACCGCCCGCGGCAGCGTGCCGCCGAGCCCCAGGGCGTCGAGGTCCAGGTCCTGGCGGGGAACGAAGACCATGTCGCGGAGGAGGACGAAGCCGGGCGCGAGCACCGGAGCCGTCACCAGCAGCGCCACGACCAGGGCCGTGGCCCGCGCGGGCCACGGCGAGGGCTCCGGCCGGGTCCACTCCATGCGCCCCCCCTCCGCTGGTCATCCGGCTGCGCCGGGTCACCGGCCGATGCGCAGCGTAGGTGGCGGGCGTGACGGCGCCCCTCATCCCACGGGCGAGCCCCGACGGTGCGCCGTCCCGTTCGCGCCGTTCCCGTCGTGCCGTCGGCTGGCGGCGCTGGTCTCGGTGGCGTTCCTCGGCACCAACGCCCTCGCGTACGGGTTCACCGTCCCGGCGGCACGGTCGCTCGCCCCTTCGGCGTTCGGCGAGCTCGCGGCGCTGATGGGCGTGCTGCTCGTGGGCTCGGTACCGGCGACGGGCATCCAGACCGTCGCCGCGCTGTACCTCGGCGGGCGGAGGGGGGCGCACGGCCGCGCCGTCGGCCGGCTGCACGCCACCGCGGTGCTGGCCGGGTCGGCGGTCACGGCGGCCGGCCTGCTCGCGATCGCCCCCGCGACGGCGCTGCTGCACCTGCGCGACGGCACGCCCGTGGCCTGGGTCGCCCTCCTGCTGCTCCCCCACACGCTGGTGGCCGGCTACCAGGGGATTCCTGCAGGGCGGCTCGCGATACGGCCGCCTCGCGGCGGTCTCGGCGTTCTTCGGTGGCGCCGAGCTCGCCGGCGGGACCCTCGGGTTGCTGCTGGTCGGCTCGCCGACCGCGGCCCTGGCCGGCATGACGATCGGGTCCGGCGTCGGGGCGCTCGCCGGCTGGGCCGGCTGCGGCCGCCCGGGACTGCACCGGGACGTGCAGGCACCCGCGCTGGCGACCGTCCGGGCGTCGGCCGCCCTGCTCGGCTTCGTGGTGCTGTTCAACCTCGACCTGCTCCTGGCGCGCCACCACCTCCCGGCGCTGGCGGCCGGTGAGTACGCGGTCGGCTCGATCGTCGCGAAGGTCGCATTCTGGCTGCCGCAGGGCGTCGGTGTCGTCCTCCTCCCCCGGCTCGCCGACGCGGGCCGCCGGCACCGGGTGCTCGGGCCGGCGCTCGCCCTCGTGGCCGCCTCCGGCGCGGCGCTCACCCTGGCCACCGCGGCCCTCGGGTCACGGGCACTGCCGCTGATCGGGGGCTCCGCCTACGGCCCCGCACTCGGCGCGGCCACCTGGTGCTTCGCCGCGCTGGGCACGCTTCTCGCCCTGACCCAGCTGCTCCTCTTCTCCGACATCGCCGGGGCAGGGCGGGTGCCGGGGGCGGTCGTGTGGACGGCGGCCGTCGCGGAGTGCGCCGTCCTGGAGGCGCTCGCCGCCGTCGACGCCCTCTCGCCCCGGACCGTCGTGAGCACGGCGACGCTGACCGCTGTCACGCTCGTGGGCGCCGGACTCGTGCGGCTGCGTCGCGAGCGCGCGGCGTCGGGCCGCGCCGTCCTCAGTCCGGCAGCCGCCGCGGACGGATCAGCAGCACCGCCAGTGCCCCAGCCGCGCTGACCCCGGCGGCGCCGAGTGCAGCGGCGTTCCAGCCGCCGGTCAGCCCCTCGGCCGTTCCGGCCGGCGCGCCGGACACGGTCACCAGGACGACGAGGGTGACCCCGATGGCCGCGCCGAGGTAGCGGGCGGTGTTGTTGGCGCCGCTGCCCATCGCCGCGCGGTGGGCCGGCACGTGTGCGACCGACTCCCGGCCGAGCGCGGCGTTGGCCGCCCCGTAGCCGATCCCGAGCACCAGCAGACCGGGCAGCAGACGGTTGCCGGAGGCGTCCTCGGCGAGGACCGCGAGCGCGGCGAGGCCCGCCGCCGACAGCGCCAGGCCGGCGGCCAGCAGGATGCGGCCGTCGAAGGCCGGGATGAGCCGGACCGCCAGCGCGGTGACGGTGGAGACCACGGACCAGACGACGACCAGCAGCGTCACGGCCGGCAGGCTCCCGCCGAGGGCGCGCATCACGACGGTGGCGAGGAAGGACATGACGCCGACGACGGCCGCGCCGGTGACGAAGGCGCCCACGGCCGCGGCGACGAAGCCGGGCACCCGGAACAGCGACAGGTCGATCAGCGGCGCCGCGACCCGGTGCTCGGCGAGCACGAACGCGGCCGCGAGCCCCGCACCGAGCAGCAGGAAGAGCAGCACGGGAACGGGTCCGCCGCCGGACCGGGTCTGCACGAGGCCGACCAGCAGGCAGGTGACGGCCGCGACCAGCAGCAGGGGTCCGGCGACGTCGATGGGCCGGCGGGTCGACGGCCCCGACGGGAGCAGGACCAGCCGCGCCGCTGCGGCGAGGAGCACGGCCAGGACGGCGGTGACGACGTAGCTGCCGCGCCAGCCCTCGCCGGTGTCGACCGCGACCGCGAGCAGCCCGCCGACTCCGGTCCCGGCGCCCACGCTGGCTCCCCAGACGGCCGCGGCGCGCGCACGCGCCGGGCCGAGCGGGAACGCCGAGGAGATGAGCCCCAGGGAGCAGGCGAGGACCGCTGCTCCACCGACGCCCTCGAGCAGCCGGCCGGCCAGGAACACGCCGGTCGAGCCCGCCGCCGCGGCGGTGACGGCACCGAGGGCCAGCAGCCCGAGGCCTCCCACGAAGACGCGTCGCCGCCCGACCTGGTCGGCGACCGCACCGGCGACGAGCAGGGCCGCCGCGAGCCCCACGCTCATCGCGCTGAGCAGCCAGGCCTGCCCGGCGACCCCGGTGCCGAAGGCGACCGCGGTGCGCGCGCCGGTCGCCAGCGGCGTGACGAAGGTGGCGAGGACCAGCAGCGTGCTGACCGACACGACGGCGAGCGTCCGCGAGGCGGCCTCCGGGGCGCCCACGGTCGGCGGAGCGACGGCCGCCCCGGCGGTCCCTCGTGGCGGACCGCTGGTCCCGGACGTGGTCATGCGCGCTCCTCGGTCGGCCTGGTTTGATTTCCGTACCGAGGCGAAGCTAGCAGTGCAGGTAGGGAAAGCGCACCGATGACCTGTCCACCGGTCGGAGGTTTGTGATCATTTCGAGGACTACTCCGCGAGGACCCGGGCAGGACCACGACGTCCGGGCACGGGTCCGCCCGGACGTCACTCCCGGCCCGACGAGAGGAGCGCCGTCCATGGCGTCCGTCATCCACTACACGATCGCCACCGAGGCCGAGAAGAGCCCTGACTTCCGCCGCGTCCTCTGGACCGGCGAGCACACGCAGCTGGTCATCATGACCATCCCGCCGGACGGCGAGATCGGTGAGGAGGTCCACGAGGTGGACCAGATCCTCACGTTCGTCAGCGGCACGGGGAAGGCGATCGTGTCGGGGTCGGAGAAGGTCGTGGCCCAGGGCGACCTGGTCGTCGTCCCGGCCGGCAAGAAGCACAACTTCTTGAACACCGGCGCCAACCCGCTGATCCTCTACACCGTCTACGGGCCGCCGGAGCACGCCGACGGCGCGGTGCACAAGACCAAGGAGGAGGCCGACCGGCTGGAGGAGGAGGGCAAGGACGAGCCGCCGTCGTCCTGACCCCCGGATGTGCCGTCAGGTGCCCAGCAGACCGAGCACCTGACGGCGGATCTCCAGGTCCTCCCGGGCGGTGACGACGACCGTGCGCACGGCGGCACCGACGCCGCTGATGTCGGCGTCCGCGGTCGCCGCCCGGTTGCGGTCGTGGTCGACCGCGACGCCGAGGTGCGCGAGGCCGGCGGCGAGGTCCGCGCGGACCTCCCGGGAGTGCTCCCCCACGCCGCCGGTGAGGACCAGCAGGTCGAGGCCACCGGTGGCCGCGGTCATCGCCGCCGTTTCGCGCACGAGCCGGTGCAGGTAGACGTCGAACGCCAGCCGGCACGCCTCGTCGCCGCCGGCGCGGCCGGCGAGCACGTCCCGCAGGTCGCCCGACGTCCCGGACAGTCCCCGCAGCCCTGATCGGTGCTCCAGGACGTCGCTCAGCGCGGGTTCCGGGACCTGGGCGTGCTCGAGCAGCCAGAGCAGCAGGCCGGGGTCGAGGGTGCCCGGCCGCGTGTTCATGACCAGGCCCGCCAGCGGCGTGAACCCCATGGTGGTGTCCACCGAGACACCTCTCCGGACCGCGGCCAGGGACGCTCCCGCACCCAGGTGCGCCGACACGATCCGCAGCTCGGCTGCCGGCCGGCCGACGAGGTCGGCCCCCCGTCGCGCGGCGTACGCGTGCGAGAGCCCGTGGAAGCCGTAGCGACGCAGGCCCCAGCGCTCGTTCCATTCCCGCGGCAGGGCGTACGTGGCGGCGGCGGGCGGCAGGGTCGCGTGGAACGTCGTGTCGAAGGCGGCCACGGCCGGCACCCCGGGCAGCAGCTCCCCCACCGACCGGATGCCGGCCAGCGCCCGCGGGTTGTGCAGCGGCGCCAGGTGGCTGATCGAGTCCAGGTAGGCGACCACGTCGCCGTCGACGACGGCCGGCCCGGTGTGCCGCGGACCGCCGTGCACCACGCGGTGCCCGACCGCGTCCACCGCACCGCAGCCGAGGAGGAAGTCGGCGAGAGGCTCCAGGTGCCCCTCGCCCTCCCACTCCTCGACCGTGACGGCGGAGGTGCGGCCCCCGTCGTCGTCCAGCCGGGTGAGCTTGAGGCTGCTGGACCCGGCGTTGACGACGAGGACCCTCACCCGGCCACCGGTTCGCGCAGCGGGTCCCCACCGGAGGTGGCCGGCCCCGGCGTGCCGCTCCACTGCCAGTCGCGGATCTCCGGCAGGTCCTCGCCGTGCGTGCGGACGTACCGCCGGTGCTCGGCGAGCTTGTCGCGCAGCCGGTCGCGGGCGTGCGCACCGATGGCCCGCAGCCGCGGCACCCGGTCGATGACGTCGATCGCGAGGTCGTAGCGGTCGATCCCGTTCATCACGCAGATGTCGAACGGCGTGGTCGTCGTCCCCTCCTCGACGTATCCGCGGACGTGGACGTTCCCGTGGTTGGTCCGCCGGTAGGTCAGCCGGTGGATGAGCCACGGATAGCCGTGGTAGGCGAAGATCACGGGCTTGTCCTGCGTGAACAGCGAGTCGAACTCGGCGTCGGAGAGCCCGTGCGGGTGCTGCCGCTCGTCCTGCAGCCGCATCAGGTCCACGACGTTGACCACCCGCACCCTCAGGTCGGGGAACAGCCCGCGGAGGAGCTCGGCGGCGGCCAGGGTCTCCATGGTGGGGATGTCCCCGGCGCAGCCGAGGACGACGTCGGGCTCGACGCCGGCGTCGGTGCTGGCCCAGGACCAGATGCCGATGCCCTTGGTGGCGTGCTCGACCGCGTCGTCGATGCCGAGGTACTGCAGAGCCGGCTGCTTCCCGGCGACGATGACGTTGACGTACTGCCGGCTGCGGAGGCAGTGGTCGGCCACCGACAGCAGGGTGTTCGCGTCCGGCGGCAGGTAGACCCGGATGACGTCGGCCTTCTTGTTCACCACGTGGTCGATGAAGCCGGGGTCCTGGTGGGAGAACCCGTTGTGGTCCTGCCGCCAGACGTGCGACGTCAGGAGGTAGTTCAGCGAGGCGATCGGCCGCCGCCACGGAATGCCGTTGGTGGTCTTCAGCCACTTCGCGTGCTGGTTGAACATCGAGTCCACGACGTGGACGAACGCCTCGTAGCAGGAGAAGAAGCCGTGCCGGCCGGTGAGCAGGTAGCCCTCCAGCCAGCCCTGGCAGAGGTGCTCGGAGAGCACCTCCATGACCCGGCCGCCGGGCGCGAGGTGGTCGTCGCCGGGCAGCCGCTCGGCCATCCACGCCCGGTCGGTCACCTCGAGGACGGCGCCGAGGCGGTTGGAGTTGTTCTCGTCGGGGCTGAACACGCGGAACGTGGTCATGTTCCGGCGCATCACCTCCCGGAGGAACGTGCCGAGCACCCGGGTGGACTCGACGGCTCCCGTGCCCGGTGCCGGGACCGGGACGGCGCAGTCGCGGAAGTCCGGCATCCGCAAGGGCTGGAGCAGCTCCCCGCCGTTGGCGTGGGGGTTCGCGCTCATCCGCCGCGTCCCGGCCGGATGGAGGTCCCGGACGGCGGCGACCGGGACGCCGTCGGCGTCGAACAGCTCCTCGGGCCGGTAGCTGCGCAGCCACTCCTCCAGCACCGTGCGGTGCCCGTCGTCGCCGCGGGCGTTGGCGAACGGCACCTGGTGCGCCCGCCAGGTGCCCTCGACCTGGAGGCCGTCGACGACCTGCGGACCGGTCCAGCCCTTGGGCGAGGCCAGCACGATCATCGGCCAGCGCGGCCGTTCGGTTCCGCCGTCCTCCCGGGCCCGCCGCTGGATCCCGGCGATCTCGTCGAGACAGCGGTCGAGGGTCGCCGCGAACTGCTGGTGCATCGTCGCCGGGTCCTCGCCCTCCACCAGGTAGGGCTCGTGGCCGTAGCCGCGCAGCAGCTCCAGCAGCTCCGACCGCGGGATGCGGGCCAGCACGGTCGGATTGGCGATCTTGTAGCCGTTGAGGTGCAGGATCGGCAGGACCGCCCCGTCGGTGCGGGGGTCGGCGAACTTGTTCCCGTGCCAGCTCGCCGCGAGCGGCCCGGTCTCCGCCTCGCCGTCCCCCACGACCGCCGCGACGACCAGGTCGGGGTTGTCGAACGCAGCGCCGTAGGCGTGGACGAGGGCGTAGCCGAGCTCGCCGCCCTCGTGGATCGAACCCGGGGTCTCGGGCGCGACGTGGCTGGGGATGCCGCCCGGGAAGGAGAACTGGGTGAACAGCCGCTCCATGCCGGCGGCGTCCTGCGAGACATCCGGGTAGACCTGGCTGTAGGTGCCCTCCAGCCACGCGGCGGCGACCGGGCCGGGTCCGCCGTGCCCCGGCCCCATCACGTAGATGAGGTCGAGGTCGCGGGCGGCGATGGCCCGGTTGAGGTGGGCGTAGAGGAAGTTCAGCCCGGGCGTCGTCCCCCAGTGCCCGAGCAGGCGCGGCTTGATGTGCTCCGGACGCAGGGGCTCACGGAGCAGCGGATTCGCCATCAGGTAGATCTGCCCGACCGACAGGTAGTTCGCGGCCCGCCACCACGCGTCGATCGCGGTGAGCTCGTCCTCGGTCAGCGGGCCGGCGTCCATCTCGTCGCTCCCTCGGCTCGGGGTGTGCCGCCCGAGCCAATCAGCAGAGGCGCAGGCCGTCCACGGTCCAGCGGATGAACCGGCCCGCCGCCCACCGATCCGTGCCCTAGCCGTACCCGGCGGTCACGTGCCTCGGGACGCGGAGGCCGCCGACGGCCAGCTCACCGTCGAGGGTGGCGCCGAACGGCTGCTCGCCGAACGTCTTCCGGTCCAGCGGCCCCCAGCGCCGCATCCCCAGCGCGGTCAACGCGCCGTCCGCGCCGACGCTGATCGTGACCTCCTGCGTGTCCCCCCCGACGGCGATCTCGGCCACGGCCCGGTCGGCGTCCAGCGGCCGCCACCGCACCTCCGGGCTCAGCGCCGCTGTCGGAAGGGCGACCAGCAGCTCACCGGCGTGCCGACCGGCCGCGCTGCGCGTGACGTCGCCCCCCGCCGCCGAGGCCACGGGCACGATCCCGAACAGCCGCCACCGCATCTCCCCCGACGCGCGGGTCCACCGGTCGAAGCCGCGGATGGGCAGACCGAGCAGCCGGGCGGTGGCGGCCCAGACGAAGCCCCGGGTCAGCGACAGCCGCTGGACGGCGGTGAAGGGGCTCCACCGGCCGAGGAAGATCTCGCCGTGCATGCGCAGCTCGACCGCGCGCACCCGCGGTGTCCCCTCGTCGATCGCACGGGTCAGCCACCGGCGCACCGGCTCGGCGAGGTCGCTCGTCATCCCGCCGGTGAAGCCGGGCGGCACCTCACTCCCCGAGGTCAGCGACCGCCAGTCCTCGGCGACCGGCGGCGTCAGCCCGGCCGGCACCCCGTTCCCACGCACCCCGCCAGCATGGCAGTGGGGGCGGGGTGGCTGCCCCGGAGGGCGCGACGGAGACTCGCCTCATGACGGCGACCGCCCCCAGCCCTGACCAGCGCCGCGACGACGCCGGGCCGGACCTGGTCGCCGCCCTGCGCACAGCAGGGATCGCCGACGTCGACGACTCGGGTCTGACCCGGGCCCTCTACTCCTCCGACGCCTCGCTCTACCGCGTGCTTCCCCGCGCGGTCGTGCGTCCGCGGCACATCGACGAGGTGGTCGCCGTCCTCGAGGTGTGCCGGACTCTCGGCGTCCCGCTGACCGCGCGCGGCGGAGGCACCTCGATCGCCGGCAACGCGGTCGGCACCGGGGTCGTCCTCGACACCAGCCGGTACCTGTCGCGGGTGCTGGAGATCGACGCGGAGGAACGGACGGCGAGGGTCGAGCCGGGCGTCGTCCAGGCCGCCCTGCAGACGGCGGCCCGGCCGTACGCGCTGCGGTTCGGCCCCGATCCGAGCACGCACAACCGCTGCACGATCGGCGGGATGATCGGCAACAACGCCTGCGGCTCGCGGGCGCTGGGTTACGGCCGGACGTCGGACAACGTGGTCGCCCTCGACGTCGTCACCGGGTCCGGCACCCGGCTGGACCTGCGCCCGGGCACCCCGCCCGACGGCGTCCTGGCCGACCTCCAGCGGGTGGTCGACGGGGAGCTGGCGACGATCCGCACGGAGCTCGGCCGCTTCGGCCGCCAGGTGTCCGGCTACTCCCTCGAGCACCTGCTGCCCGAGCGCGGCTTCGACGTGGCGCGGACTCTCGTCGGCAGCGAGGGCACGCTCGCCGTGGTGCTGGGCGCCACGGTGCGTCTCGTCACCGATGCGCCGTTCCGCGGCCTGGTCGTGCTGGGTTACCCGACGATGGCGGAGGCGGCCGATGCCACCCCGGCGCTCCTCCCCCACGGACCGACCGCGGTCGAGGGCCTCGACGCGCGGATGGTCCAGCGCCTGCGTGACGTGCCGGCCGCCGTCGTCCCCGACCTCCCGCGCGGCGACGCGTGGCTGGTGGTGGAGCTGACCGGCGACAGCGAGGCGGAGGTCGCGAGCTTGGCCCGCGGCGTGCTCGCCGACGCCGGTGCCCTGGACTCGCTCGTCGTCACGGACGTGGGGGAGGCCGCCGCGATCTGGCGCATCCGGGAGGACGGCGCAGGGCTCGCCGCACGAACGAGCGACGGGCACCCTGCCCACGCCGGATGGGAGGACGCCGCGGTCCCGGTCGAACGGCTCGGCGCCTACCTGCGCGACTTCGATGCCCTGCTGCTCGAGCACGGTCTGCAGTGCGTGCCGTACGGCCACTTCGGCGACGGGTGCGTGCACGGGCGGATCGACTTCCCGTTCGGCTCCGGCCCCGATCGCGGACGGGCCCGCTACCGGTCCTTCGTCGAGGACGCCGCCCGGCTGGTCGCGGGGTACGGCGGCTCGCTGTCGGGCGAGCACGGCGACGGCCGGGCCCGCAGCGAGCTCCTGCCGCTGATGTACTCCCCCGCCGTCCTGGGGCTCTTCGAGCGGGTCAAGGGACTCTTCGACCCGGACGACGTGCTCAACCCCGGCGTTCTGGTCCGCCCGGATCGGCTGGACGACGACATCCGCATGGCCGCGGCCCCCGCCCACCGGCACCGCCTCGCGCTGGCCTACCGGCACGACGGCGGCGACTTCTCCGCGGCCGTCCACCGCTGCACGGGGGTCGGCAAGTGCCGCGCGGACCTCGCGTCGGCCGGCGGCGTCATGTGCCCGTCCTGGCCGGCCACCCGGGAGGAGAAGGACACGACCCGCGGGCGGGCGCGGGTGCTGCAGGAGATGCTGGCGCCCGGCGGACCCGTGCGGGACTGGCGGTCACCGGAGGTGCACGACGCGCTCGACCTGTGCCTGTCGTGCAAGGGCTGCTCGCGCGACTGCCCGACCGGCGTCGACATGGCCTCCTACAAGGCGGAGGTGCTGCACCAGACCTACCGGCGGCGACTGGTGCCGCGAGTGAGGCCGCGGGCCCACTACACGCTGGGCCGGCTCCCCCGGTGGGCCGATCTCGCCGCCCGCGCACCCCGGCTGGTCAACGCGGTGCTCACGTCGCGGCTCGGCGGCCGGGTCGCCAAGTGGTCGGCCGGGATGGACCAGCGGCGGGAGGTCCCGCCGTTCGCCCCGCGGACGTTCCGCCAGCAATGGGGCGACCGCCCGTCCCCGGCGCGGGACGGAGCGCCGGTCGCGCTCTGGGTGGACTCGTTCACCGACCACTTCGCCCCGGAGGTGGCACACGCCGTCGCGCGGGTGCTGGAGTCCGCGGGCTACCGGGTGCAGGTCCCCGGCGCCGAGACCTGCTGCGGGCTGACCTGGATCACCACCGGCCAGCTGGACACCGCCCGGAGGATCCTCGGCGCCACGGTCGCCGCCCTGGTCCCGCTCGCCGACGCCGGCATCCCCATCGTGGGCGTCGAGCCGTCGTGCACGGCGGCGCTCCGGAGCGAGGCACTGGAGATCGTCGGCGGACCGGAGGCGGAGCGGGTCTCCCGCGCCACCCGCACGCTGGCCGAGCTGCTCACGGCGACCCCGGGGTGGGAGCCGCCGTCCCTCGCCGGGACGGAGATCGTCGCCCAGCCGCACTGCCACCACGCGGCGGTGCTCGGGTGGTCGGCGGACGCCGCGCTGCTCGCCCGGGCCGGTGCCCGCGTCACCCGGCTCGGCGGCTGCTGCGGGCTGGCCGGCAACTGGGGCGTGGAGAAGGGCCACCACGACGTGTCGGTCACCATCGCCGAGCAGCAGCTGCTGCCGGCCGTGCGGGACCTGACGCCGGATGCCGTGGTCCTCGCCGACGGGTTCTCGTGCCGCACCCAGCTCGACCAGCTGGCCGGCCGTCGCGGCCAGCACCTGGCCGAGCTGCTGGCGCGCGGCCTCGACTGACGGCCTTCCTGCAGGAGGCCGTCAGGCCGCGGCGTCGCGGTCCCGGCGTGCCCGCGCGGCCGCGACCACCGTCGGCGCGAGCGCTGCCGCGATGCGGGCGTAGCCGGCCGAGCTCGGGTGGAAGCGGTCGCCGGAGAACATCGCCGGGTCGGCGGTGAAGGCCTGGCCGACCTCGGCGGCGATGTGTGCGACCGATCCGCCCGCGGCCTCGGCCACCGCCGCCTGCTGCCGCTGGAGCTGGGCGCACGCCGCCTGGACGAGGGGACGGAACGCCGGGGGGACGAAGGGCACCGAGGACATGTCCGGGGCTGGGACGACGACCACGTCGGTGCCCGCACGCCGCAGCGCGGCGACCGCCGCGGCGAGGGCGGCCGAGGCCTGCTCGGGCGGCACGAAGCGGGCCAGGTCGTTGGCGCCGATGACCACGACGGCGAGGTCGCCGTCCAGTGGCTGCGCGCGGCGCACCTGGGCGGCCAGGTCGGAGGACTGGGCACCCGGCACGGCCAGGACGTGCAGGTCGACGTCGAACCCCTCGGCGGTGAGTGCGGTCGTCAGCCGCCGGCCCAGGGTGTCGTCGGCGCGCCGCGCGCCGGTGCCGTAGGCGATCGAGTCACCCAGGAGGAGCAGCCGGAGAGGTGTGCGTTCCACGGCCGTTCCAACGACGACGGGCCCGCAGGTATGCCGGAAGGCCCCCCTGCCGGGCCGGTCGCGAGCGTGCGAGCGGCGGGGGGCAGGGGGGTCCTTTCTCAGGCCTTCGGGCCGCCGGCGGCGTAGACGACCTGGCCGGACACGAAGCCGGCGCCCTCGCTGACGAAGAACGACACCAGGTTCGCGATGTCCTCCGGCTGGCCGACGCGTGCCACCGGGATCTGCGAGGCGGCACCCTTGATGAAGTCGTCGAACGGGATGCCCATGCGCTCGGCGGTCGCCTTCGTCATCTCGGTCTGGATGAAGCCGGGGGCGATGGCGTTGGCGGTGACGCCGAACTTGCCGAGCTCGATGGCGAGGGTCTTGGTGAAGCCCTGCAGGCCGGCCTTGGCGGTCGAGTAGTTGGCCTGGCCGCGGTTGCCCAGGGCGGAGACGCTGGACAGGTTGACGATCCGGCCCCACTTGGCCTCGATCATGTACTTCTGTGCCGCCCGGGCCATGAGGAACGCCCCGCGCAGGTGCACGTTCATGACGACGTCCCAGTCCTGGTCGGTCATCTTGAACAGCATGTTGTCGCGCGTGACGCCGGCATTGTTGATCAGCACGGTCGGCCCACCGAGCTCGGCCGCGACGCGGTCGACGGCGGCCTGGACCTGCTCGGCATCGCTGACGTCGGCGCCGACCGCGAGGGCCCGGCCACCGACGGCCTCGATCGCCTCGACGGTGCCCTTGGCGGCGGCCTCCTCCAGGTCGAGGACTGCGACGGCGAACCCGTCCCTGGCCAGCTGCAGGGCGGTGGCGGCACCGATGCCGCGTGCCGCTCCCGTGACGATGGCCACGCGCGCTGCCGCCGTGGTGCCTGCCTCGCTCATCGATGTTCCTCTCGTGTGATGTGCCGGCTGCCGCGCAGCGGCGCGTGCCGGCGGGCCAGAGCCTCGCTCGATACGGTACGTCCGAGCCCGGAGGGCGCCGTCACATGGTCCGGGACGCCGCCCGGACAGCGGCGGTCAGGGCCAGATGGAGGCGACGATGATCGCCGCGACCGCGAGCTGCACCGCGGCGCTGACCAGGCTGGCGGGGTGGAAGGTGGGCTCCATCAGGTGATGCCCCAGCCGCCCGGGGATGAGCACGTCGAGAGCCACGAACGCCACGGCCTGGAGCACGACCCCGAGGACGCCGAAGACGACGGTGTAGAGCAGTGCCTGCCCGAACCCGCTGGTGGCGTTCGTCCAGATGCTGGCGAAGATGATCGCCCCCTGGCCGAGGAAGCCCCCCGTGAGGGTGACGGCGGCGTTCAGCGAGCGGTTCTCGGAGATGTGCCTGCCCAGATTGCCCGGAGTGAGCAGATCGAGCACGTAGAAGCCGAGGACCAGCAGCGCGATGCCGACCCCGGTGTAGGCGGCGGCGAAGCCGATGCTCTGCAGCACGGGAAAGGACCTCCGGGGGACGGCGCGGTAAAAGGCCTGCCAGGTCTACCGCACGCGGCCCCGGTGTGCACGGACCGGGCCACCGGGAGGCATGTCGGGAACGGCCCCTCTGCAGGGACCCGCCGCGAGCTTGCGAGTGGTGGGGGGCAGGGCGGTCCTTTGTCAGGCGGACTGCCGCAGGGGCGTGACCGGGGCGTCGTCCTCCTGCGCCGGTCGGGGAGCCGGGTGCTCGACCAGGGCGAGGACGCGCCCGGCCATGAAGCGCGCCGTCCGCACCGGGGTGCCGCCCCGGGTCGTCTCGGTCACCTCCACCACGCCGCGCCCGTGGCTCACCTCGACCCGCCGTCCGGCCCTCGTCGCGGTGATGTCGTACGTACGGGTGCCGTCACCCGCGTCGATCACGATCTCGATCCGATCGCCCTTCATGTCCTGCCTCCTCCCCGCGGCGCGCAGTGCGCGGCGCTTCGTCAGGAGAACGTCCCAGGAGGGGCTGACATTCCCCGGAAAGGCCCGCTGAGCTGCGGCGATGCCTCTCGGGAGCGGGCGGTCAGCCGCCGTCGGGCGGGGCGTTCCCGGCGACCGGCCGCCGGGGGTGGTGCAGCCGGCGGACCGAGGCCAGCGTGGCCCGCCGCGCGTGCATCCGGCGCTTGGCGCGCATCGTCCGCGGCGCCCTGGGTTCCTCCCGCAACAGCGCGTCGAGCCAGTGTCCCCGGGGGTCGACATCGACCAGGAGCGCCTTGACCAGCAGCGTGAGCGGGATGGCCAGCAGGGCACCGAGGGCGCCGAGCACCCATCCCCAGAAGAGCAGGGCGATGAAGGTGACCGTCATCGACAGACCGACCGAGTCACCGACGAAGCGGGGCTGGATCAGCGTCTGGACGACGAAGTTGAGCAGCGAGTAGACGACGATGATCGCGACCAGTTCGCCCCAGCCCCCGGCGAGGAGCCCGAGCAGCGCGGGGGGCACCACACCCAGCACGAAGCCGATGTTCGGCACGTAGTTGGTGACGAACGCAAGCAGACCCCACAGCGCCGCCGCGGGAACGCCGATGATCGACAGCGCGATCCAGTCACCGACGGCCACGATGGCCCCGAACACCGTGCTGACCAGCAGGTAGCTGCGCGTGCCCTGGGCGAAGAGGGTCATCGCCACCGGCAGGTGCGGGCGGTCCGCGCCGACCAGGGCCATCCGGCGGGCGAAGCCGCTGGACTCGATGGACATGAACACCAGGGCCGACAGCAGCAGCACCAGGGTGCTGGCGGCGCTGGTCAGCCGGCCGAGCACGCCCGTCGCGACGCCGACGAACTGCGCGTAGTCGATCTGGCGCACGAGGTCGGAGAGCTGGCCCGACACGATGCCGGCGTCGTTGAGGTCGGCGACGACCTGGCCGATGAGGATCTCCGCCCGCCCGGCGTAGTCAGGAAGCAGGGCGGCGAACTGGGCGGCGGAGACCACGAGCAGCGCGACGAAGGCCAGCAGCACCGCCCACACCAGCAGCAGGAGGACGGTCGTGGCCAGCCACCGGGGGACGCCCATGCGTCGCAGCCAGCTCTGGACGGGGGCCAGCGCGACGACGACCACGAGCGCCAGCAGCACGGGCCCCACGAGCCATGAGACGGCGCGGACACCGGCGACCGCGATCGTCGCAGCAGCGATCCCGCCGAGCACGATCAGCCAGCGCGGGATCCCGGCGGAGGCCTGCGGGTCCGCGCCGGTCGAGACGGCCGTGGTCGAGCCGGTGTCGGCGGCGGGCTCGACGGCCGGCTCGCGGACGGACGTCACCTCGGGGTCGGCCCGCGGGATGCGCCGCGGACCCTTCGTCCCGGCTCCGGTCGACTCCGGCCCTACCGCCATGCCCACCTCCTCGCCGCCGTTGCGCCCCGTACCCGTCCCGCATCCCCGCATGCGCGGGCGGGAACGGCTACCGCGCGCCGTCCAGGAGCTCGACCATCGCCGGTAGCTCGAAGAAGACGGCGGTCGCCCGGGCGCTCGGGCCGCCGGCATCCGGGTCCGCCCCTGCGTCCAACAGCATGCTCGTCGTCTCGGCCGACTGCCGGAAGACCGCCGCTGCCAGTGCGGTCTGTCCCCTGTCGTTGACGCGGGAGTGGTCGGCGCCGCGGGCGAGCAGCGCGGCGACCGTCCGGGGGTGGCCGTGGTAGGCGGCCAGGATGAGGAGTGTGTCGCCCTTGTCGTTGGTGAGGTTGGCCGGGACGCCGGCGTCGACGTAGGCAGCCAATTCGTCCGCGTGCCCGCCGCGGGCCAGGTCGAACATCCGCCCCGCCAGCTCGACGACCCCCGGGTCGATCGGCTGCCCCGCTCCCGCGTCCGTCACGGGGCCAGCCTAGGAGGACCGGCCGGAATCAGCGGGACGCCACCCGGTCGGTGAGCGCGAGGACGTGTCCCCAGGCGTCCTGGCAGGCCTCGGCCCACTCGTCGTGGGCGCGGTCGAAGAACGAGTGCGGGGCCCCCTCGTAGACGGCGGCGTCGACCTCGGCGCCACCCGACCGCATCGTGTCGGCCAGCGCGAGCTGCTCGGCCACGGGCGTGGCCGCGTCGGCGCCGGCGATGACCATCACCGTGGGCCGGTGGGCCCGTGCCGCGGCGGGGCCGACCATCGAGGGCTTGCCGTAGAAGCCGGCGCACCCGGCCAGGTCCAGGTCTCCCCCGGCCTGCCGCCAGGAGTGGCTGCCGCCGAAGCAGAAACCCACGGTGACCACCGGCAGGTCGGCGGAGGTGCGCTCGCGCAGGTAGGCGATGGCTGCGTCGATGTCGGCGTCGATGGCCTCCGGGGTGGTCTGCGGGATGTGTGCCTGCCACTCGAACCCGGCCTCCCGCGTGCCCGAGCCACCGCAGACCCCGGCGGTGCGGCCGAACCAGTCGATCGCCACCGCCGCCGCGCCGGTCTCGGCGAACCGCTCCGCGAGGGCGACGTAGTACGGGTGCAGCCCGCGGACGTCCGGAAGGACGACGACCCCCACGCGGGCCTCCTCCCCCGGCGCTGCGTAGGCGGCGGAGAACTCCGTCCCGTCGGACGAGGACAGGGTCACCATGCCGCGTTCGCGGACGCTCCCGGTCCTCGGCGGCGCGGGCGGGCGACTGTCGTGGTCGTGGCACATGGGCGGCGGCGCCTCAGCTGTCGGCCGCGGCGTCCGCCGGGCCGGGGGAACCGCCGAAGACGCCCGCCGCGACCTCGCGCCGGACGTCGGCGAGCCAGTCGTGCTGCTTGTCGGCCTGCGCGATCATCCGCTCCAGGGCGGCCTCGTCGAGCCGGGACTCGACGGCGGCGACCTCGCGGAGCGTCTCGAAGCCGGCGCGCTTGGCCAGGACGGCCGTCGCGATGAACTCGAACTCGACGAGGTCGCTGAGCGGCGAGCGCGACAGCACGTGCCCGTTCAGCTTGGCCCGGGACAGCTTCTCCCCGATCCACGATGCGATCTGCTTGTACTGGCGGACCGGGATGTCCAGGGCCGCCATGGACGATCGGAGGACGCTGCGCTCCTCCCGGAGCTCGTTCAGCAACTGCTCCAGACGTGGCTCGTAGGCGCTGCCGCGGTGCCGGCCGAGCATCCGGCTGACCAGCTCGATCCCTCCCGTGGCGGCGGCCAGGTGGTCGTTGCAGTAGATGCCCAGGAGCTCGGGGTTGCGCAGGGCACCGGCTGCGGACGACTCGGACACGGGGCCTCCAGGGGACGACGACAGGCGACGCCCTCATTCTCCCCGGTCCGGGCCGTCGGCGCTCAGCCGCCGAAGGCCTCCTCGAAGGCGCGCTCGAGCTGACCGTCCGCCGGTCCGCTGAAGCCGCAGCCGTTGACGGTGCCGTCGGTCGCGGTCACGAGGTACCGCTCGCCGTCCCGGAAGTCCACGCCGTCCAGTGCGGCGGAGCTGTTCACCGGGACGGCGATGGTGACGGCGTCGGCGGACCCGCCCCGGTACCACCGGTCGACGTCGAGGGTGACCCGGTCCGCCCCGACCGCCGTCACCGTGCCCGCCAGGGCCACCGGCATCCCGGCGAGGAACTGCACGTCGAACTGCACGCAGGACGCCGCGACGTCGGCGGGGGGCAGCGACAGCGACAGGGTGGCCGGTGCGCCGTCCCCTCCGGCGTCGCCGCCGTCGCCCCCGCCGAGCACGAGGAGGCCCACCACCGCCGCGGCGGCTCCGCCGGCCGCGGCGAGCAGGACGGGACGGCGGTCGGGCGCTGTCTCGGGGGTCTGCACGGGGCTGCTCATGGCGCGTGCCACCAGTTCCCGGGCCCGCGGGCCCGTCCGGGGTCGATGGGATCCCCGGCGGCCGCCGGGTCGATCAGGGACAGCCGGGTGCGCAGCCCGCGGGGCGGGAGCTGCTCCCAGGCCCGGAGGCACAGCAGCTCGCGGTCGGCCTGCGGCAGCGCGTCCAGCGCCTCGGTGAGGACGCCGTCCGCCGGATCCCCGCCGTCCGGCCGCTGCCTCGCGAGGCGGTGTGCGACCCGCTCCTGGCGGACGGTGCCCCGCCGGCTGTTGGCCAGGCAGCCGCGCGCCACCCCGTAGGCGTAGGGCCGGGGCAGCTCCGGAGGCACGTCCTCCAGCCGACGCCAGAGGACGAGCAGGACGTCGCCGAGGACGTCGTCGGTGGTCGCCGGGTCGGTGCGCCGGCGCAGGTACCGCAGCAGCGGCTCGTAGACGGCCGCGGCCAGGTCCTCGAACCGCCGTCCCCGGGCGGGGTCGCGCTGCGCAGCCGTCACGGAGGAAGTGTGTCCGGACCGGCCCTGCTTCTCTCCGAGCGGCGGCGGTTCAGCCCGAGGGAGTCGCGGCGCTCGGCGAGGTCGCGGAGTCCGTACCGGCCGTGCTCTCCGTCGTCGACCCGCCCGCGGGGGCGGACCCGGTCGCCGGCGACGAGCTGCCGGTGGGCGCGGCCGATCCCGCCGTCCCCTCGGCCGGCTCCGCTCCGCCGTCCCCGCCGCCGTCCCGGCCGCCGTCCGTGGTCGTCGCCGGTTCGCTCTCGGACGGAGCCGGCTCCGTCTCCTCCGCCTCGGCCGGGGGCTCGGACACCTGCGCGTGCTGCCGCACCACGTCGAGGATGCGGGACTCGTACTCGGTCAGCCGGTCCCGGAGCTCGGCCAGGGGGACGTCCTCGATCTGCTCGCCGAACTGCCGCAGCTCCTCCCAGATGGCGGCCAGCTCCGCCATCCCGGCCTCGCCGAGCGGACCTGGCAGGGTCACGACCAGCTGGGTCGCCAGCGCGTAGGTCACGCACTCGAGGCAGGCGTAGTTCACGGCCCCGGCCAGGTTCTGCGGCACCACGACATCGGCCTCGCCGACGAGGAGCACGACCTGGAACGCCACCGCCACGGTGCGGCAGTCGCGGCAGCTGGCGAACGCATAGGCCTCGTTGGTGTTGGTGACCGTGTCCTCGTTCGCCCACACCAGGGCGAACGCGACGTCGTAGCGGACCGAGCCGTCCTCGGTGTTGACCGCGAGCGCCTGGTTGTCCCCCTCGCCGGGCGGCAACGGCCGGTCGAACGGGAACACCCAGGTCGGCGCCGCCCCGCCCTCGCCGGTAGCGCTCGTCTCCCCCTCCCCGACCCCGTGCGACGCCGGCACCAGCACCATCGCGAGGGCCGGGGCGTCGGCGGTGGGCAGGGGCCCCGCGTCCTCGGGCCAGATGGTTGCGGCGCTGCCGCGGGAACCCTCCTCGAGGGCGCTGCTGCTCGACGCAGTCACGACGTCCAGCACCGTGCCGCCCTCCCAGGCGCGCACCGGGCGGTACCGGCCGTCGGACGGCCACCAGGACCAGGCCAGGCCCGCGACCAGCGCGGCGGCGAGGAGGGCGGCCAGCGCCCGCCGTACAGGACGGCCGTCGGTGCGCCGCCAGACGCCGGCGGCGGTCTTCCGGACCAGCCGCAGCAGGACGTAGCCGATGCCCAGCAGGGGGATCACGACGGCGACGATGCCGAGCACCCTGGCCAGGACCGCGAGCACGTCGCCGTCGCCGAACGCCTCGCCCATCCGGGTGGCCTGCTCCTGCACCGACGTCCAGGCGGTGGCCAGCAGCCGGGGCAGGGCGAGCGCCATCAGCAGCAACGACACCCCCATGAGCGGCACCACGACGACGATCCAGGCGACGATCACGACCCGTGCCCACGTCGTGAGCGCGGTTGCCTCGGGCTGTCCGCGACCGGGCAGCAGGCCCTTCATGACCGGCCCGATCCGCTGGTACAGGTCGGGGACGCCGGTGAGATCGGCGAGCACGTGGTAGCCGTCGAAGCGCAGCAGGGGCAGCAGCTGCCGGATCATCTGCAGCACCTGGGTGGCGACGATCAGGAGGACGGCGTGCCAGCCGGTCGCCCACCAGACGGCGAAGCTGGCCAGCACCACGAGGGCGTTGAAGTAGAGCCCGCCGAGGTCGGTCCGCACCCGCCCCGCCCGGCCGAGGCGGTAGCTGTCGGTCACGTCGGTGTAGAAGGCCGGCCAGAACAGGTAGATGCCGAAGCCCATGGCGCCCGGGGTGGACCCGCCGTAGCGGGCGGCGGCGGCGTGCCCGAACTCGTGGAATCCGGCCGACAGGACCGTCACCGCCACGACGGTGAGGAACAGCGCCGGGTTGGCGAAGGCCTGGGCCGTCGCCGCGGCGAGCCCCTGGTCGAAGAGCACCCAGGCCGAGACCGCGCCGAAGGCGAGCACGACCGGGACGACCAGGAGCGGGGTGAAGAGCGCGGCGAACGGTGCGGTGACCCGCCGGGTGACGGTCGGGTCGGTGACGACGCGGCGGAACCTCAGTGCCAGGAGCGGGTCGGAGCGGCGGAGCTCGGGCTCGTTGCCGTCGGCCGTCCGCAGCAGGCCGAGCGGCCGCAGGGTCGCGGCCACGAGCTGCTGGACGTTCGCGGCGGTGACCAGGCGTCCCGAGCTGCGGCCGACCTCCTCGGCCACCTCGTCGACGCTTCGACGCCCGTCGACGGCGGCCAGCAGCTGGTACAGCAGCGGTGTCAGCTGGAGGACCTGCCCGTCGCCGCGACGGGCCAGCGCCGGAGGCGTGCGGTAACCCGAACCGGGCACCTCGCCGAGGAGCTCGACGCCCGAGGCCCGCTCGAGGACCTCGGCGCCGGTGCCCGGCCCGCCGTCCCCACCGGGTCCGACGGGGACTGCGATGGGCCGGGTGTCGCTCATCCGGTCACTGGCTGATGTCGGACTGCTGGTCCGTCGCCGCATTCGCGTCCGCGTCGATGTTCTGCGTGATCAGCGCGTCCTGCTGGGCCACCGCGGTCGCGGAGGAATCGATCGAGCCGACGTTGGCCGCCACGGCGGCGTCGATGGGCGCCGCGACGTTGGCGTTGGCCGCGACCGCTCCGCCGATGGGCGCCGCGAGGTCGAGGTCGGCGGCGAGGTCGACGTTCACGTCGAGGAGGTCGCCCGACAGCGGGTCGCCCACGGTCTCGGTGACGCCGTCGGTCGGCGCGGGAGCCGGTGCGGGCTCGCCGACGGTGTCGTCCCCCTGGTCGATGGTGCTGTCCTGCAGGGCCTCGGCGTTGGCCTCGCCGGTGATGCCCTGGTCGATGAGCACGCCCTGGTCCGCGAGCGCCTGCGCCGTCGACCCGCTGGAGAGCACGTTGGCGCCGACGGCCGCGTCGATCGGCGCGGCCACGTTGGCGTTGGCCGCGACGGCGAGGTCGATCGGGGCCGCGGCGTCGAGGGCGAGGTCGACGTCGGCGTTGAGGTCGAGCAGCGAGATGACCTCCTTGTCCGGGAGCGCGGCGCCGGTCTCGGCGGCCAGTTCCTCGGGCGAGAGCGGTCGCGGTGCCACGTTGTCGGTCGGGTACTGGCTCACAAGGCCTCCTCGGTGGGGTTCCGGACGCCGGTGCCCGGCCCCGGTCCCGCGCACACGCGCCGACGGCGGGACCACTCGAACGGGCGACCCTCAGGCGCGGATCAGGAGCGCGACGCCGACGCAGCCGGCCGCCCAGAGGCCGCTGGCCAGGGTGCCCACGATGAACCGCTCGGCGGCGGCCGGGGCTCGCAGCTCGGCGAAGCGGCCGAGGCCCTTGACCGCGGTGACGGCGACCAGCGCCTCGGCCGAGCCCGTGAGCAGGGCGCCGGCGATCGCCGCCCGCTCGAGGACGCCGATCCAGGCGCCCCCGCGCAGGATGGTCGGGTCCTGCGGCCCGCCGGCCACGCCGACCTGGGCCGGATCGGCCGCCCGCAGGACGGCCGTGGCGA
>NZ_SPQM01000003.1 GCF_004570345.1 Blastococcus sp. CT_GayMR20
TGCGCGAGCCAGACCAGCTCGGGGTCGAGCGCACGCACCCGCAGCTGGCCTGCGGTCTGCGGCTCGTCGAGCTCGCCGAACCACACCGCGACGTCGCCGGCGACGACGACCGGACGCCCGCCTGTCTCGACGACCACCACCTGGGTGCCCCGTGTGTGGCCCGGTGCGGGGACGAGTCGGACTCCGGGAAGCAGCTCGAGCTCGCCGTCGACCGGCACGTACCGCACGCCGGGCGCCTCGACCCACTCGCGAATGGTGTAGTCGTCCTCACTGCGCGCCTCGTCGAGCTCCCCCCGCTGGACGTAGACCGGCTTCCCGGCGAAGAGGTGGTTGCCGCCGCAGTGGTCGAAGTGCAGGTGTGTGTTGACCACGATGTCGATGCCGGCGAGATCGAAGTCCTGCTCGCTCAACGGGCGGAGACGGGGATCCATGTCGGCCACTGCCGGATGCAACTCCGTCATGCCGGTGTCGACCAGCACACGCGCATCGGGATGGTCGATGACGTGCACGTAGACCGGCATCAGCTCCCCCTCGGCGCGCAGGTCGGCAACGTGGACTGGCGTGATGGTGATGGAAGCGGGGGCGCTCATCGTGTACCGACCGCCGGGATCGTTGTTGGCAGGTGAGTCATGACGAGCTCCTTCACTGGGTGAGGTCACGCCCATGCATGGACGGTCGGAGCTGTCATGACTCATCGGTGCGATCAGCGGGGAGGACGACGACCACCACAGTTCCCCGCTGCCGGGCTCGGGTAGGTGGGCCTGCCCGGGACAGGAGTCGGGACGGCGGTCCCATGTGCCGGGACCACCGTCCGACCACCGTCGGTCGTGCGGCGCGGCGCCCGGCCGCGCACCGACCGAGAGGAACCACCATGCGATCCCAGCGGCTGGCACTCGCGAGCGGGGCGGTCTACGTCCTCGCCATCCTGATCGGCAACGGCCTCGCCGAGGCCGGCACCAGCGACGGGGACGACGCCGCCGCCGTCCTGGCCGACCTGCAGCGCGGTTTCTCCCCCGTCCAGGCCTTCGGGCTGACCCTCGAGATCCTCGGCTTCGCCCTGTTCCTCGTCTTCCTGGGCGCGCTGTACCGGACGCTGCGTCGCGCCGAGACCGCCGACGGATGGCTCGCCGCCACGGCGCTCGGCGCCGGGCTGGTGACCGTCGCGGTGAAGATCTCCTCCGTCGCGCCGGCCTTGGCCGCCCGGTTCCGCGCCGACGACCTGTCCCCCGAACTCGCGCGCACCATGGAGGACATCGGCGGCGCCGGCTTCGTGATCAGCGGCTACACGCTCGGGATCTTCGTGGGGGCGGCCGCGCTGGCGACCCTGGTCACCCGCCTGGTTCCCCGGTGGCTGGCCGCCGCGGGGGTCGTGGTGAGTGTGCTGACCATCGCGGCCGGGACGGCGGGCATCCTCGACCCGGCGGGCTACGTCCCGGTCCCGTTCCTGCTGGGCCTGGTCTGGATCGTCGCGGTCAGCGTCGTCCTGACCGTCCGCGCCCGCCCGGCCGGGGACCCGATCCGGCCCGGCCGTCCGGCAGAGGTTGTTCCGGCGGGTGCAGCCAGGACAGCATGAGGACCATGCGCCGCGAGGCCTGGGCACGGGCCGCGTGGATCGTCCCGGCGGTCTGCGCGGCCCTGCTCCTTGCCGCCGTGCTGTGGGAACGCTGGACCCACAGCGGCCTGCTGGGCGACGTCGAGGTGCTCGCCAACGTCCCGCTGTCGCTCGGCTTCGCGCTGGTGGGTGCGCTCATCGTCTCCCGGCGACCGGACAACCGGCTCGGCCGGCTCTACCTGGGCTCGGCGACGGCCATGGCGCTCACCGCGTTCGTCTACCAGTACGCGCAGTACGGCCTGGTCACGCGTCCCGGCTCGCTGCCCGGCGCCTCGGTGGCGGCCTGGGTGTCCTCCTGGATCTGGGCGCTCGGCTTCGCACCGCTGTTCACCCTCGGCCTGCTGCTCTACCCCGACGGCCGGGTGCCCTCTCCCCGCTGGCGGTGGCTGGTCCCGGTCGCCGTGCTGACGATCGGCTGCCTCGTGCTCCCCGGCGCCCTGATGCCCGGGCCCTTCCTCAACCATCCCGTCGCCGCCAACCCGATCGGCATCGAGGGCGCCGCGCCGGTCCTGGAGGCGGTGGGCGCGCTGGGCTTCCCGCTGGTCCTCTTCGGGGTCGTCGCGGGCATCGCGGCGCTGGCCGTGCGCTGGCGACGGGCGGCGCCCGGCGGCCTGGAACGCCGGCAGCTGGTCCTCCTGCTGATCGCGGCGACCCTGTGCCTGCTGGTCATCGCCTCCCCGGGCGACGCCCAGCCGCCGGTCTGGCTCGCCGTGAGCAGCCTGGTGGTGCTGGCGCTGGTGCCGGCCGCGATCGGCGTGGCCATCGTGCGACATCGGCTCTACGAGATCGACGTCGTGCTGAACCGGTCGCTGGTGTACGCGGGCCTGACCGGCGCCATCGTCGTCCTCTACACGGCCCTGGTCTGGGCGCTGGGCCGGCCGCTGGCCGCGGACGGCTGGGCCACCGCGGTGGCCGTCGGCATCATCGGTGCGCTGGTGCTGCCCCTGCGCACCGGGCTGCAGCGGCTGGTCGACCGGGCCATGTACGGCGACCGCGGGGATCCGTACGCCGCGCTGTCCCGGCTCACGGCCCGGCTGCAGGCAGCGGCGGCGCCCGGCGCCGCACTGCCCGCGCTCGCCGAGGCGATCGCGGCCTCCCTCCGATTGCCCTACGTCCGGGTCGAGGTGGCCTCCGGTGGGTCGGCGGACGCCGGCGAGCCGCGCGGCGGCCCGCTGCACGAGCTGCCGCTGACCCAGCACGGGCAGCAGGTCGGACGACTCCTGCTGGAGGGGCGCGACCGCCGCCCGGTGTCCGCGCGGGACCTCCAGCTGCTGACCGAGCTCGCCCGGCCGGCGGGGGCCGCCGTCGCGGCCGCCGCACTGGCGGACGCGCTCAGCGCCTCGCGTTCGCGGCTGGTCCAGGCGCGCGAGGACGAGCGCCGCCGGCTGCGCCGCGACCTGCACGACGGAGTCGGCCCCACGCTCGCCGGGGTCGCACTCGGGCTGGACCTGGTCGCGGCACGGATCGACGACGACCCCGCCGCCGCGCGGACGCTGATCGGGGAGCTGAAGGGCGAGACGGCCACGGCCGTGGACGACGTCCGCCGCCTGGTGCACGGGCTGCGGCCGCCCGCGCTGGACGAGCTGGGCCTCCTCGGTGCGCTGCGGCAGCAGACCGATCGCCTGGCGCTGCGCACGCCGGGGCTGCAGATCCGGGTGGACGCGAGCACGCCCTTGCCACCGTTGCGGGCCGCGACGGAGGTGGCCGCCTACCGCATCGCGCTCGAGGCGGTGACCAACAGCGTCCGGCACGCGGGTGCGCGGACGTGCAGCGTGTCCCTCGCGGCCGACGACGCGCTGCACGTCGAGGTGGCGGACGACGGCGTCGGCATCCCCGAGGGAACGCCGACCGGTGTGGGGCTCGGCGCGATGAGCGAGCGGGCCGCCGAGGTGGGCGGGGTCTGCACCGTGCTGCCCGCGGGTCGCACCGGAACGCGCGTCGTCGCCGTCCTGCCGCTGGACCCGCGGTGACCGAGCCGGCCGTGCGGATCCTGGTCGCGGACGACCACCCGCTCTACCGGCGCGGGCTGGCCGCACTCCTGGCCGGCCACGACGGGTGGCAGGTGGTGGGCGAGGAGTCCGACGGCGTCGGAGCCGTGACCGCGGCCCACGCCGGGCAGCCGGACGTCGTCGTCATGGACCTGCGCATGCCGGGCCTCGACGGCATCGAGGCCACCCGCCGGATCGTCGCGACCAGCCCGCACGTCGCCGTCCTGGTGCTGACCATGTACGACGACGACGCCTCGGTCTTCTCCGCGATGCGGGCCGGCGCCCGGGGCTACCTGCTCAAGGGCGCGGACCAGGCCGAGATCGTGCGTGCCGTCGCCGCGGTGGCCGGCGGCGAGGCCATCTTCGGCCCGTCGGTGGCCGCACGGATCATCGAGTTCTTCACCGCGGACCGGCCGCGCGGGACGGAGACGGTGTTCCCGCAGCTGACCGCCCGCGAGCACGAGGTGCTCGACCTGATCGCCGCCGGCCGGAGCAACGCCGAACTGGCCGCGGTCCTCGTGCTGAGCCCCAAGACGGTCCGCAACCACGTGTCCAACATCTTCACCAAGTTGCAGGTGGCCGACCGGGCGCAGGCGATCGTCAAGGCCCGGGACGCCGGCCTCGGTCGCTGAGGTCGATCAGCCGGTCGTTCGTAGGCAGGGGTCAGCCGGTCCTGAGGACGGCTGACAAGGGTGATGCCGATGGGTCCAGGGCGCCTTCACCCATCGGAGGTTCTCGTCACAGTCACCGGGACTACTCCGTCGCGTTTCGTGGTACTCGTGCACGCGGATGGGTCCGGCGCCGGCGACGTCGAGCAGAGACGTCCTGCCCTGCTGACGCTGCGGCTCGGGGGGAACCGATGGGGGCGACGCCGACCCTCGAGCTTGCCGAGATAGCCGATTCGACCAGCCCCCTCCCCGAACGGGCGCGGGAGATGCTGGACAGGCTTCGTCGCCTCGCGCCGTTCGACGCCGCCTGGCTGGCCCTCGCCGACCCGATGAGCAGCAGCTACCCCACAGTGGCCAGCAGCGACCTCGACGAGAGCATCCTGCAGTACCTGGACGGCCCCACCGTGGCGCACGACATCGAGCGGGCCCAGACCGTCCGGGGCCGGGCGCCGCTGAGCCCGTCCGACCTGCCTTACCCGGCCGTCGAAGTGCCGACCTGGGCCGAGTGCTTCATCCCTGCCGGCTTCCACGAGGCCCTGGGCGTCGCCCTGTTCGCCGGTGGGCAGCGCCACGTCGGACACCTGGTGCTGTTCTACAGGAGTGAGGAGCCACCGCCCCAGGTCCTGCGGCGCAGGCTGCACCAGCTCACCCCCGTCCTGGCGAGCGGCGCCGATCCATTGCGCTCGCTGGCCGCGGTGGCGCGGGTGGTGCGGGGGGCCACCGCTGGCGCGGTGCTGTGCTGCAGCGGAGCCACCGGACCACTGCCCGGCCTCGACGGCGACCCGCTGCTCGCGGAGGGATCGCCCGTCGTCGCCATCGCCCGCTCGTGCATCGACGATGGCCAGTACTACGCGTCCTTCCTGTGGCCGCGCGGGGGCCGCCACGCCCCGGACGGGCACGTCCGCGTGACCGTCCTCGCCAGTCCCGATGGAGTTGCGGCACGCCTGCTCGGAACGGTCGTCCTCTCGCCCGTGACCGACCTCCGGGGCCTGACGCCGCGGGAGCTGGAGGTGCTCGGGTTGCTGATCGACGGGTGTTCCAACCATCAGATCGCCCGGGCGCTGATGGTGGCCCCGCGCACCGTCGCGGCGCACCTGGAGCACATCCTCGCCAAGCTCGATGCGGCCACCAGGACGCTCGCCGCGGTGCGGGCCAAGCGCGCAGGCCTCTACGTGCCACTGTCGCCGTCACCCCTGCGTGCGTGAGTCAGGGCGTTCCTCAGATGCAGACGCCCCGTTCGGCACGACTCATGTGAGGACCGGATGTTCCGAGGGGTCGTCAAGCGGAGATCCGCGGCACGGTCGTTCATCGAGGCGGCGGGCGGCAGGGCTCCGGCAGCTCGCCCAACTGCACAGAGACGGACCCATCCATCATCCTGGTCTGCCGTACTCAGCCGGTCCAGACGTCGGCGATCTGCGCGGCCACCGTGGCGGCCTGCGCGCGGCCGGCCTTCGCCGACGGCGCCCTGGCAGCGGGGTCGAGCACGTTCTTCCCGATCGCCGTCCGGCTGGCCTTGTCCGGCGAGATCACCGCGACCCGCGACACCATCCCGGTGACCTGGGCGTCGACGCTCGCCATCGGACCGAAGCCGCGCGGGATGGGCGCGAGCACGACGAGCCGGTCGTAGCCCTGCGCCAGATCGGCGTTGGCCGCCGAGCGCATGCCGCCGTCGACGTACCGCCGTCCGCCGATCGTGACGGGCGGATAGACGCCGGGGACGGCGCAGCTGGCGGCCACCGCGGACAGCAGCGGGACGCCGGAGGACCTGTCGAACGGCGTGAACTCGCCGGTCCCCGCGTCGACGGCGGTGATCGTCAGGTCCCGCTCGGGCCAGTCCTTCCCGCCCAGGATCGCGTCGAAGACGTCCAGCCGCTCCTGCTCCGTCGGCGTGAGGCCGGCCTTCTCCGCGGCGAGCGCCAGCGCACCGATCCGGCGGCGGAACTCGACGTCCCGACCGCGGCTGCGCAGCATCGCCCAGCCGAACTGGGCGAGGGTCGCGCGGTTGAGGCGGAACGCCGTCTCCCCGGTCGCGGGCGCCAGCTGACGGACGTACATCTCGCCGAGGTCCTCCCCGGTCGCGAGCCGGGCCCCGACCACCGACCCGGCCGACGTGCCGACGACGAGGTCGGCCGCGCTGAGGTCGGTGCCCGCCTCGGCGAGTCCGGCGAGGAGCCCGATCTCCCAGGCGATGCCGGTGATGCCACCGCCGCCGAGGACGAGGGCGGTGCGCTGGTCGCTCATGGCGCCATCCTCACAGATCCTCCGACCGCCTCCCGGATGTCGACACCGCGTATGACCTGAGCCACGCTGTGTGCCCGCCTTCCGACGACGAGAGGTTCCGCATGACCGCCACGCAGTCCGACCCCACCACCGCCAGCTGGCCGCCGGGACTCCCCCGGTCGCTGGACTACCCGGAGGTACCGGTCGGGTCGATCCTGCGGGCGGCCGCGCGGCGCTGGGGCGACCGGCCGGCGTTCATCGACCACGAGGAGCCGCTGACGTTCACGGAGTTGGCGGAGCGGGCGCATGCCGTCGCCGGCTGGCTGGCCGACCACGGCGTCGGCCGCGGGGACGTGGTCGCCGTCCACATGCCGAACTGCCGCCAGTACCCGCCGGTCTACTACGGGGTCCTGCTGGCGGGCGCGGTCTTCTCCCCCACCAACCCGCTGCTTCCCGCGGCCGACCTGGCCGCCCAGCTCACCGACGCCGGCGCCACGGTGTTCATCACCTGGGACCAGGTGCTGCCCTTCGTCCGGAGCGCGCTCGCGCAGACCCCGGTCGCGACCGTCGTGGTCACCGGCGAAGCACACATCGTCGACTTCGCGGCCCGCCTGGACCTGACGGACGGCGACGTCGACCTCGCCGACCTGCTCACCGCCGATCCCACCGACCGGCGACTCGACGCCGGCATCGACCCGGCCGCCGATCTGGCCCACCTGGCCTACACCGGCGGCACGACCGGCGTCAGCAAGGGCGTCGAACTGCCGCACCGCAACGTCGTCACCAACGTGCTGCAGTCGGCGTGCTGGACCTCGGGCTCCGTGCCGGAACTGGACGGCGCCGGCGACGTGACCATCCGCCAGGTCCTGGGCGAGGACGAGTGCCCCACGCGTCTCGGCCAGGCCCGGATCGTGAACCTGACGCCGTGGTTCCACGCCATGGGCGCGATCGGCTACCTCAACGGCCTGGTCATGGGCGGTACGACGACAGTCATCCACATGCGCTTCGACCCGGTGAAGTACGTCGAGGACGCCGTGAAGTACGACGTCACCGCCATCGGCGGAGCCCCGCCGGTGTTCGTCGCGCTGCTCCAGGTGCCCGGCTTCGCCGACCACGACTGGTCCCGCGTGCGCGGCGTCTCCAGCGGCGCCGCACCCCTGCCGGTCACGCTCATCGAGAAGCTGCAGACCCTCCTGCCCAACGCCGTCATCGGCGAGGGCTACGGCCTGACCGAGGTCACCATGCAGGCGACCGGCAACCCGGCGTTCCGGTCCGGCACCCGCAAGGCCGGCACGGTCGGCGTCCCGGTGTTCGACACCGAGATCAGCATCCGGCCGCTCGACGGCGGCGACCCGCTACCACCCGGCGAGCGCGGCGAGGTCTGCATCCGCGGCCCGCAGGTGATGCGCGGCTACGCCCACCGCCCCGACGCGACGGCCGAGTCGATCGACCCCGACGGCTGGTTCCACACCGGGGACGTCGGGATCCTCGACGCCGACGGCTACCTGTCGATCGTCGACAGGACCAAGGACATGCTGCTCTACAAGGGCTACAACGTCTTCCCCCGCGAGCTCGAGGAGATCCTCTTCGGCGTCCCCGGGGTCGCCGGCGCGGCCGTGGTCGGGCGCCCTGACGAGGAGGCCGGTGAGCTGCCGATCGCCTACGTCGTCCGCAAGGGGGACGACGACGGTGCCGCGCTGACCGCGGAGTCGGTGATGGCCGCGGTCAACGCCGAGGTGACCCCCTACAAGCGGCTGCGCGACGTCGTGTTCATCGACGCCATCCCGGTCTCGGCGGCCGGCAAGGTGCTCAAGCGTGAACTGGCCGCCAAGGAGCGGGAGAAGGTCGGCGGCTGACCTGCAGCGCCGCACCTGTTCATGACCCGAACGGGTGCGGCGGCGCGCAGCAGCGCCCGCCGCTCACTACTGTCCCCCGGGTGGAGAGCGGGCACGTCGGTGCGGAGACCGAGCACACCGGTGTACGGCTCGCCCACCAGGAGCAGTCCCCGGTCCGCCAGGTGTGGCGCCGGGTGCTCATCGGTCTGGTCCTCCTGCTCTTCACCGTGGGGGTCATCTACCTCGACCGGGACGGGTACCGGGACGGCGACGACGTCGGCCTGACCCTGCTCGACTCCTTCTACTACGCGACGGTCACCCTCTCGACCACGGGCTACGGCGACATCACGCCGATCACGCCGACCGCGCGGCTGGTCAACATCCTGCTGATCACCCCGTTGCGCATCATGTTCCTGCTCGTCCTCATCGGAACGACCCTGGAGGCGCTGACCGCGCGCTCCCGGGAGGAGTTCCAGATCCGTCGGTGGAGGTCCCGCGTGCGCCAGCACGTCATCGTGTGCGGCTACGGCACCAAGGGCCGCAGCGCCATCCGTTCCCTGCAGGCCCTCGGCACGCCCCCGGACAAGATCGTCGTCGTCGACCCGGAGTCTCGGGCGATCGACGAGGCGAACTCCCTCGGGCTGACCGGCATCGTCGGCGACGCCGGGCGCACCGAGGTGCTGCGCCGGGCGTCGGTCGAGCGGGCCCGCGCCGTCATCGTCGCGGCCAACCGGGACGACGCCGCCGTCCTCATCACCCTCACCGTCCGGCAGCTCAACCCGACGGTGCCGATCACGACCAGTGTCCGCGAGGAGGAGAACGCCAACCTGCTGCGGCAGTCCGGCGCGGACACCGTCATCACCACGTCGGCGACGTCCGGCCGGCTGCTGGGTCTCTCGACCGACGCACCGCGGGTGGTCAACGTCGTCGAGGACCTCGTCACCGGCGGGGCGGGCCTGGACCTGCACCAGCGCTCGGTGTCCGCCAGCGAGGTCGGCCTGGACCCGCGGTCGCTGCGCGACCTCGTCCTGTCGGTCACGCGCAATGGGCAGAACTTCCGCTTCGACGACCCGTTGATCGGCACCCTGCAGGGCGGGGACGTCCTGGTCGTCGTGCGCTCGCACCATTGAGCGGTTCGCGGGCTGTGCGCTGATCCACCCCGGGAGCAGGATGAGGTGGACCAGCGCACGGTGACGCGCCCGGGTCACGTCAGGCGGTGACCCGCTTCCAGGGGACGAATGCGTTGTCCACTCCCCGCAGGGACGGGCGCAGCTGCGGGAAGTGGCGAAGCAGCACCGTGCGCATGTCGTTGTCGCGGATCCAGGCCAGGCCCGTCGGTGAATAGATCTCCGGCCGGTAGTCCGTCGTGAAGAACCGGTCGCTGTTGAGGCGGCGCGAGGCCATGAGGACGAAGATCCGGAACGCGGTGTCGCTGAACGCGAACCCGGTCGGCCGCTGCTCCGCGAACAGCCCGACCATCAGGTCGACCTTCTCGACGTCGCCGTCGTAGAGCCGCTCCATCTCCTCGACCAGCTCGGCGTCGTCGGTGATGTCGGCGATCGTCCTCGGCGCCGGCAGGTGCATCAGCCGCCGGAACTCGCAGTAGCGGGGCACGCCCATCTCCCGGATCCGCAGGATGTCGGTCGCGGCGAGGTCGATCACGGTGCCGTCGGGCCGGGTGAACTCCTGCAGGAAGTGCGGGAAGTTCCGCAGCACGATGGCCCCGGGGTGCGTCGTCCCGAAGGAGTAGAAGACGTCCTCCAGATCGAACCGGGCGTCGACGTCCTTCGAATGCGGCCCGGCCATCTCCGGGAAGGAGAGCTCGGCCAGCGGTCGGTCGCCGTCGAGCGACCGCAGGTCGAACAGGTCGGGCAGCAGCGGGTGCATCCGGTAGACGCTGGTGAACTCCTCGGTCAGGCAGAACGGGACGCCGTAGTGCTGGGTCTGCGAGCCCGGGATGCCGCTGATCACCTCGCTGTCGCTGATCCGGCCGAGCGAGCGGGCGATCCGCTCCCCCGCGACGCCGAACCAGTTGGCCCGCAGGGCGAAGGCCGTCGTGGGGTGGCTGATGACGGCCGGCGTCCACTCGGCGGTGTGGATCTTGGCGAGCAGCGCGGCGATCACCAGGCGGGCGCGCTGGAAGAGCTCCTCGTCGTCCCAGGTCGGGTAGTCGGTCCGGAGCCGGTCGCAGACGGCGTTGTGCTCGCGGACGAACAACGTGGCCAGCATGCCGAGGCCGGTCCACCAGCCGGGCACCCGCGTCGGGTCGAGCTCCGGGTCCTCCGGCAGCGGGATCTTCCCCTCGGGGGTCAGCCGCAGCTTGCCGTCCTCGTGGCTGCGCACCCGGTCCTGCTCCGCAGCGGTCGAGCCGTACAGCGACGAGCCGTCCCACCAGTGCGTGATCCCGTTGACGGAGGTGACCGGGCCGGTCGCACTCTCCGGCCGGCTGGGGTCGGGCAGGATCCGTGGGATCGTCATCGGGTTCTGGTGCCAGTCGTCGTCGGGCTCCAGCGGGATCTCCACCAGGCGGGTCGTGTCGCCCTCGCCGTGGGTGAACCAGTCGCGGATCATGAACTGCAGCCAGGCGGCGGCCAGGGTGTTGACGGTCTCGGCCGGCAGGAACGTCGTCCGGGTCATCAGCCTGCGGCTGACCTCCCGGGGGCTCGGCTCCATCAGCTGCTCACGGGTGACCGGCAGGACCTTGTCCAGCGGGATGTTGCGGCCGAAGCGGGCCTTCGCCATTCCCATCTCGGGGAAGCCGAGGTCGTTGTGCGAGCCGTCGGCGCTGCGGCTCACCAGGTGCTGCGGCGTCCGCGGCGGGGCGGTGGGGCCGCCGACGATCGGCACGACGGTGGAGGGGTCGTGCAGGTTCTCCCTCCGGAGGACGTTGCGGACGCCGATCAGGACGGCGAGCCCGCCCGGCAGGGGCAGCCGGTCCCAGCCGACCCTGCGGTCGACGATCTCGGCCACGGTGTCGTAGAGGCGCCAGAAGAGCGACTCGCGGTAGTCCCCGCCGGGCACGGGCGAGGGGGCCGGCGGCTCGACGCGGCCGGTCGCCGGATGGCCGTCGGAGTGGGCCCGGGGCTGTGGCACGGTCGTGCCGGAGAGGGTCCTGGGGCCGGGGGTCTCGGTGCTCATCGGATCTCCTGGACGGCGGTGGGGCGGGGGCCTGCGGGGTCGGGGCGGGACAGGGGCGACGGAAGGTCATCCCCCGCCCCTGCGGGACCCCGCGAGCGCGAGGACGGCGAGGGCGGTGTTCGCCCCCGACAGCACGGCCAGGGGGCGGGCCTGACCGGACGAGACCTGCCCGTTCCTCCACAGCGTCAGGACGGTGGCCAGGTCGCCGGCGTGGATGAGGGGTGCTGCCCGCAGCGCCCGCTCGAGCGCGCGCCCCTCCAGCCGGAAGAGATCGGTGCCGATCACCACGCTCCGGACACCGAACAGCCGCAGCCCGTAGATCGCGGCCGGGTTGTGGGCCGGGTCCTCGTCGCCGAAACGGCCGATGATCATCGCGGGCGCGAGCAGTCCGGCCGTCCCGCCCAGGACGCGGACGCCCCCGAGGACGAAACGGGCGGCCGTGCCGAGAGCTCCGATGGCGGACACTCCGGTCCTCCCCGCCCGGCTCGCACCGGACGAACTCGTCGGAGGAGGGCACGCGGGAACGCACGCGGCGCGGAACAGGGATCTGGCGTCGCGCGCATCCCGGTTCCGACAGGGACCGGGCCGGATTCCCCCTGGGTGGATGGCGCACCGGGTCTGCCCCCGGCGGCGCACAGGTTCCTCCCGGGCTCCCGAGATCACAAGGGTTTGCCCCATCGTCGCCCGCGCCGGACCCGACGCGCGGGGCGAACCCGCGACACGCGGCAGGAGCGGTCCGCGGGGCCGGCGGACCCTTGACGGCCCCAGGGCTTCGGCGGACGCTGCTCGACCACATGCGCGGGGGTCCGGCACCACCGACACGGAACAGGGACCGATGCGATGACGCACCCCGATCGCCGGGCCGACCTGGTGCTGGAGGGTGGCGGGGTCAAGGGGCTGGGCACCGCGGGTGTGGTCATGGGGCTGCTCGACGCGGGCTGGACGTTCCCGCGGGTCGCCGGCACCTCGGTCGGCGCGGTGGCCGCCGCGTTCGCCGCCACCGGCACCGACTCCGCGACGTTCCGGGAGGTCCTCGGACGCCTGGACCTGCGGCGGATCCCCGATCGGCAGGTGCCGTTACCCCTGCTCAGCGAGGGTTTCTCGCTGGTGGCGCGCCGGGGCGCCTACGCGGGTGACTGGGTCCGGGACTGGCTCCTGCGCGAACTGGAGGACCTCGGCGTGCGCACCTTCGGCGACCTGCGGCGCGAGGATCCGGGAGCCGACCCGGCCGACCACCGCTACCGCCTGGTGGTGACGGCCACCGACGTCACGAACGGCCGGCTGCTGCGGCTGCCCTGGGACTATCCGCGCTTCGGCCTCGATCCCGACGAGCAGCTGGTCGCCGACGCCGTCCGGATGTCGCTGTCCATCCCGTTCTTCTTCCGGCCCTGCACGCTGCGCAACGCCGACACGGGGGACGTCGCCACGATCGTCGACGGCGGGGTGCTCTCCAACTTCGCGATCGAGATCTTCGACCGCACCGACGGCCGCCCGCCGCGGTGGCCGACGTTCGGGGTCCGGCTGCTCCCAGACCTCCCCGCGGGGCTCGGCGACCTGGTCCCGTTCTTCGGGGTCCCGATGCTGCCTGCGGTGCGGCTGCTGGAGCAGGTCGTGGCGACCGCCCTGGTCGGCCGTGACCAGACGCACCTGGACCGGCCGGGTGTCCGGGAACGGACGATGACCGTGGACACGGCGGGCACCGCCATCACCGAGTTCGGCATCGGGCCGGAGGAGCGCCGCCGCCTCATCGAGCAGGGCGAGCAGACGGCCCGGGACTTCCTCGGACGCCGGGCCTAGACGTCGCGGCGCACCCAGGTCGTCGTCGTCTCGTCGCGGCCGCGGAGCTCGACCTGCGCGCCGGGCTGCCAGTGCGCGCGTTCGCCGTCGGCCGCGGCCAGCACGGTGGCCTCGCTCGCCACCGCCCGGCCGGGGTGGTCCTTCGCCAGCTCGGTGAGCCGCGCCGCCTCGTTCACCGGGTCGCCGATGACCGTGTACTCGAGGCGGCTGGCCGCGCCGACCTGCCCGGCCCAGACCCGGCCGCAGGCGACCCCGACGCCGACGTCGACCTCGCCCGCGCTGCGGACGGCGTCGCAGATCCGGCGGGCCGCCGCGAGGGCGGCCCCGGCCGGGTCGGGGTGGTCGGTGGGGGCGCCGAAGACGCAGAGGGCCGCATCGCCCTCGAACTTGTTCACCAGCCCGCCGCCGTCGGTCATGGTCTCGACGACGATCTCGAAGAAGCGGTTGAGGAGGCCCACCATCTCCGCCGGACCGGTGCGCCGGACCAGTGACGTCGAACCGGCGATGTCGACGAACAGCGCCGCGACCGTGCGTTCCTCCCCACCCAGGGAGACGCCGGTGTCCAGTGCCCGCTGCGCCACCGTCGTCCCGACGTGGCGGCCGAACAGGTCCCGCATCCGCTCGCGCTCGGCCAGTCCGGCGGCCATGGTGTTGACGCCCTCCTGCAGGAGGCCGATCTCGCCGGCGTCGTCCACCACCACGCTCACCCGGTAGTCGCCGTGGCCCACCCGCTGCACCGCCTGGCGCAGGTCGCGCAGCGGCTGCCCGACGGCCCGGGCGGTGAGCACGGTCGCGAGCCCGCCGACCAGCAGCGCGACCACGACCAGGAAGACCACCGCCCCCTTCCCCGGTCCTTGCGGATTGCTGGGGTCCAGGTACAGCAGGACGACGCCGAGCATCGGGACCCCGCTGGTGAGCCCCCAGGTGAGCAGCAGGCGGGGGCGCACGCCGAGGGTCAGGGCGCCCGCGGGCGGGTGGGCGGCGAGGGCGATGGCGGTGACCGACCGGGCCGCCCGCGCGACGAGGAGGTACGTGACCCCGGCCGTGGCCATGCCGCCCAGCAGCGTCGCCACGCTCGTGCGCAGGCCCACGAGCGGATCGGGGAAGGACGCGGCGGTGACAGGTCCGACGAGGACGGCGCCGACCAGCCAGATGGAGCCGGCGATCAGGGCGGTGTCGACCGGCAGCCGCAGGGCGTGCGCGGCCTCGTCCCCGGTCGGGCGTCGCCCCTCCATGAGCCAGCGGTTGGTGACCCGCTGCCGCCGGAGGCCGGCGACGGTGCCCACGGGGAAGGCGACCGCGAGGTAGATCGCCGCGGCGAGCAGCACCGGACCCCGGCCGGTGTCCCCGGCGCCGTCGTCCACGCCGATCAGCAGGAGGACGACGGTGGCCACCCCGACCAGGTTCGCCACGATGACCAGCAGCACGATGGCCGGCACGGCCCCGCGACCGGACGGCGCCCAGTAGGTCCAGGCGCCGTCGTCGCGGACCGTCTCGGGGTCGTCCGGACTGGTCACCGGCTCATGATCGCGGAGCAGCCGGGATGGTGCCCGGCCGGTCCCCCGGCCGGGGGACGACGACTCACCCCTGCTCGAGCAGCGAGCGCAGCCTCGCCAGGTCCTGCTGGTTGGCCCGGCGCATCGCCGCGGCCATGACCGGGCCGGCCACGGCGGCGAACCCGCTGGGACGGCCGCGGTTCCGCAGCGTCATGCGGGTCGCCCCGTCGTCCAGTGCCTGCCACGTGTAGGTGGTCTCCATCGGGAAGGGACCCTGCGCGGTGCGCATCACGAGCCGCTCACCGGGGACGAGCTCGGTCACCTCGTACGTGTAGGCCAGCCGGCGGCCGAGGAAGCGCGCCACGAACGCCATGCGGGAACCGACGGCGACCGGTGGCGGCGTCTCCCACTCGACCGAGGCGATGTTGACGTACCACTCGGGCGCGTTCGTGGGGTCGGCCGCGTACGCGGACACCTCGCGGACCGGACGCCGGATCACCGTCTCGGTCAGGACGTCGACGTCCTTCGCCATCGCGATCCCCTCTCGCACGCCGTCAGCGCGGTGCGGAGCACCTGCCCCACTGCATCCCGTCCGGGTCGCGGAGCCGGCCGGCCACCGCGATGGCCTGCACCGTCGAGCCGGTGTCCCCCGGGATCTCCGACGTCCATCGCTTCGCCCCTCGTGGACAGGTCACCCCGCCGGAAGGGTCCTCTCCGCGGGCGAGGCGGGACAAGACGTCCGTCCGCGCCCCTCAGGGCCACAGCCAGCGTTCCTCGTACGTCCAGGCGAGTTCCGATGCGGCCGGCTCCGCCACCGGGGTCAGCCCGTCCAGGACCGTTCCCGCCGCCGGTGACGCCGTCGCGACCTCCAGCTCGGCCCGACCGGGGAACAGGAACTCGACGACGGCGTCGAACCGGGGCGAGCCGGCGTCGTCGGGACGGGGTAGGGCGTACGTGGCTCGCCGGACCGCCGGCAGCGAGGTCGAGCCGAGTGCGGTCGCGGCGTGGATCGCGGCGTCGAACTCTCCCCGCGGTGTGTCGGCGCGCCGGCCGATAAGCAGCGTCAGCTTCCAGCCCTCCGGGTCGCCGGTCGCCATCGGCGGACCGGCGAGGACGACGTGCTCGGTGCAGTACAGCCAGGCCAGGCGGTCGCGGTCGACGAGGTTCGTCTCGTCCGCGTGGGATTCCCGGAAGTCGGGGTTGGTGTGCAGTGCCCGGGCATCGGCCAGGCTGTCGAACCAGACAGCGGGCAGACCGTCGTAACGAGTGTGCGGCCAGCCGGCCACGTCGGGCGCTGCCCCGAACGTGTGGTCCTGCACGTAGCGCCGGATGTCGCGGACCCGCATCGCGAGCCGGCCGTGCGGCTCGCGCCAGTGGGCGTGGAACTGCTCGTCGGTGAGGCCGTCCCTCCTCACCATCAACGCGTAGACCTTGACCGGGCCGTCGATGTGGCTGCTAATGGCTGGCCTCCTGGATGCAGCGGCGCGCCTGGGTGACGGTCATCGGTCTCGTCGTCAGTCCGACATCGCCGTCCGGGCGGGCTCGGAGACCGGCGATCATCAGGTCGACGTGGCGCTGCCAGGCGCGAGGTGCCGCCGTCCGGGTCATCTCGAGGATGCCGCGCAGGGACCAGAGCGTCATCCACACGTCAGTGGCCGCGAGGTCCGGGCGGATCCGGCCGGCCTCCTGCGCGTCGGCGAGCAGGTCGGCGAGCAGGACGAGGAACTCGTCGACCGCAGCCTGTTCCACCGTGGACCGGCTCCACAGGAACTGCATGTAGCCGGGGTCGCGCGCCTGCGCCCGCCCGGCGTCGCGGAGCAGTCGTTCGAGCCCGGTGCCGTCCTGGGCGCCCCGTGCCCGCCGGGCGAGCTCGAGCAGGCGATGGCGGACGTCGGCCACGAGCTCGTCGACGAGCGCCTGCCTGGTGGTGAAGTTCCGGTAGAAGGTGCCCATCCCGACGCCGGCTGCCTGCGCGATCTCCTCGACCCGTGCGTCCGGTCCCCGCTGGGCGAACACCTCGCGAGCGGCCTGGAGCAACCGTGCGCGGTTCTCGACGGCTTCGCGCCGGACCGCGCGCCGCCGGACGGGCGCGCTTTTCCCGCCGTCACTGCCGACGTCCTCCATGACCGGCCCCTCCTGGACACGCCAACCTTATGCGGAATCTTAATTCCGCTTAACGTCTTGCGCGACGTCCCGGCGGAACCCAATACTGGCCGCATCCCCGAACCCATGGAGGCCGCGATGTCCCGCGTTCCGCCCGCTCCAGCCGAGCAGTACTCGCCCCTGGTCGGCGCCGACGCTCCGCTGCGGCAGCAGGTCTACGCGCAGGCGCCGGGCATCGTGGGCCCCTACCTCACGTACATGAAGGCGCTCCGCGCGAACGGGACGCTGCCACCCAGGCTGGTGGAGCTCGTGCGTCTCCGGGTGTCCTTCCACAACCAGTGCCGCTCCTGCATGTCCATCCGGTACACCGACGGCCTGGACGGCGGTCTGACCGAGGGCCTGGTGTGCTCGCTGGAGAAGCCGCAGGAGTCCGAGGATCTGACGCCGGCCGAGAAGGCAGCGATCGCGTTCGCGGACGCGTTCGCGACCGACCACCTGTCGATCACCGACGAGATGTTCGCGACCCTGTACGACCACTTCACGACCCAGGAGGTCATGGAGCTCTGCTTCCAGGTGGCGACGTTCGTCGGGTACGGCCGCATGGGCGCCGTCCTCGCGATGACCGACGACCTGCCCAGCGAGTACAGCGACCCGGACGCAGTCCTCGCCCCGTGGCGGCAGGCCCCGCAGGAGATCGTCTGACCGACGTCGGAGCGGCGGACGCATCACCCGCCGCGCTGGACGCTCCGGAGAGCCAGGGAACCCCCCGTCCGACGCACGTCAGGCGCGGCTCGCGGTCCGCTCGTCCTTCCGGAGGGCTCCGGCGACGACGTCCCGGAGCTCCCCACGGGTCGGTCCGGGGGTGAACTCCGGCCGCCATCCGGTCTCGTAGACCGCACGGGCGAGTGGCTCGACGGGATCCAGGCACGCCGGCAGCTCGAGCATCGAGAAGTAGCCGCCGGTGGCCGGCCCGATCCGGGGGTCCCGTCGGGCAGCGGCCAGGATCAGGTCCGACGGCAGCCGCCGGGTGAGGTCCACGTCGCCGCCCTCCCACCGACGGACGACGTCCCGGTCCATCTCCACGTGGTCGGCGACCCACGGCAGCATGTTGTCCCCGCACCAGGCGTCGAAGGGCTCCCCCACCAGGGCCGGGTCCGGCTCGCCGTCGAGGAGGGACAACAGCTGGAGCGCCTGGACGAAGGTCGTGGCCACCCCCCGGCCGAAGATGGGCGTGGTCGTCGCGACCGCGTCGCCGACGCTGACGAGCCCGGGGATGCAGGGCCGGCCGTCGCGCCCGCGCTGCCCCCGGTAGGTGTTGCGCAGCGGACCGCCCGGGAGGACGTCGGTCACGGGCACCGCACGCTCGGGGTCCGTCCACGCGGCCAGGCCGGGGATGGCCCGGCAGGCGGCCTCGAAGGCGGCCCGGTGCCGCAGGTCCTTGAGGGCGGCGTCGGCGGTGGGCCGGACCAGGACCACGGAGAAGTGCCCCTGCTCGTGCAGGAAGACCAGCACCTGGTAGCCGTCGAAGTCGCCCTGCCAGGCCAGCGGGTTCGACATCGGGCCCGGCTCCGCGCCCTCGAGCAGGCGGTACTGCCGGTCGACGTACGCCATGCCGCACGGGCCGCCGAGGGACGCGGGCGCTCGCAGCGCGTCGACGCTGTGACCCGAGCGTCCGGACGCATCCACGACCAGGTCCGCCGCGACCGGGGAGCCGTCGACGACGATGCCGCGCACCCGGCCGGCCGACGAGACGACGTCGTCCACGTGCCCCTTGCCGATCGTCAGGCCGGGCACCCTCTCCGCAGCCGTCCGGAGCGCCCGTTCGAAGGTGTCGCGGCGCGACCGGTGCCCGGCCCGGACCAGGCCCATGCCGGGCACGTCGAACTCGATCGGCTCGGCGCCGGCGGCGAGCCAGGCGTCGAGGGCCTGCGGCCACTCCCGCTTCAGCGCCAGCCCGACCTGCGGCCGGAAGCCGTGTGCGTGGTGGAACTGCATGACGCCGGGCCGCGCCCAGTGCCCCGGCGGCGGGCGGCTGTCGCGGTCCACCGCGACCACCTCGTGGCCGCGCAGGGCCAGGGCACTGCCGACGAACAGGCCGGCCGGGCCGGCTCCGATGATCGCGACTCGCATGAGACCGCCTCGTCCCGCGCCGTGGCGCTCCGACTGCCGGCAGCGTGGCCGGGTGCGGGACGGCGCGTCAACGCATTAGCCGCCCTGGGGAGCGGGTGTGAGGTCACCGCGCAGCCACGCCACCGTCTCGGCCAGCCCCGTCCGAAGTCCGGTGCGCGGCTCCCACTGCAGGAGCCGCCGCGCCCGCGAGGCGTCCAGGGCCGAGCGGTGCAGCTCGCCGGCTCGGGCGGGCTCGGTCACGAACTCGTCACGCGCATCGCAGAGCTCGGCCAGCTCGCTGTGCAGCTGCCGGACCGACGTCTCGACGCCCGTGCCGATGTTGAGCCGCACCCCGTCCACCGGGAGCTCGCAGGCCGCCAGGAACGCGTCGGCGACGTCCTTGACGTAGACGAAGTCCCGGGTCTGGCTGCCGTCGCCGTAGATCGTCGTGGGCAGGCCGGCCAGCATGCGCGCGCCGAAGAGCGAGATCACGCCGGCCTCCCCAGCCGGGTCCTGGCGCGGGCCGTACACGTTGGCCAGCGCCAGCGCCGTCCACCGCAGGCCGTGCAGCCGCTGGAACGTCTGCAGCCACAGCTCGGCGGCCGCCTTGCTCGCGGCGTACGGCGACTCCGGGGCGATCACGGCAGACTCCGGGACGGGCGGCGGCGTGACCGATCCGTAGATCGAGCCACCTGAGGACGCGAAGACCACCTTCCGGGCCCCCGCCACGCACGCCGCCTGCAGCACGGCGACCGTGCCGACGACGTTCGCCTGCGCGTCCTGGACCGGGTCGGCGACCGAGGCGCGGACGTCGATCGCCGCGGCCAGATGGCAGACGACCTGGATCCCGGCGGCCTGCAACGCCGGCCCGAGCTCCGGTCCGGCGACGTCGGCCTCCAGCAGGTCGACGTCGCCCGCGACGGCGTCGAGATTCCCGGCCGAGCCGGTCGACAGGTCGTCGACGACGAGCACCCGGTGCCCGGCCGCGGCCAAGGCCTCGGTCACGTGCCCCCCGATGAACCCGGCACCACCGGTGACCGCGACCGGCACGGGCGCGGTCATCGGGGCGCCTCGCCGACGAGGAGGTGGTGCGGATGCACCCGGCCGCGGTCCAGTCGCCGGGCGCGAACGCGCTGGAGCCCGGCCGAGACGAGCCAGCGGGCCCGCTCGTCGGGGTCGACGAATCCGAACTCCGGCGAGCCCTCGGTGATCTTGAGGACCCGCACCGAGAGCGCTTCCTGCGCGGCGTTCCACCGGGCCTTCCAGCGCGGCCGGGTGGCCATGTCCTTGATCACCAGCACCCCGCCCGGCGCCAGTACCGACGCACAGGACTTCAGCAGGGCCCGCTGGGCCGCCTCGTCGAGCAGGTAGAGCACGTCCACCAGGACGACGGCGTCCCACGGCCCCGACGGGACCGAGCCGGAGTCCGCGACGGCGAAGTCGAGCCGGCCCCCTGCGGGGAATTCGGACTTCGCGGCGACGGCGATCTTCTCCTCGTCGATGTCCACCCCGTGCACGTGCAGCCCCGTCCGCCGCTGGGCCAGGTAGGCGCTGAACAACCCGTGCCCGCAGCCGACCTCGAGCACCCGGCCCTGGGACGGGAGGGCCTCGACGACCGGAGGGAACGGGCAGCTGAACCAGCGGACGGCGACGTGCACGCGGTCGCCGGGGGGCGCCGCCCGATAGCCGCGCAGCGCAGCCCGTGCGGCCGCGTCCGGCCACCGGCTCACGCGGCTGCCGCCACGTCGGCGAACGTGCCCAGCCGCCAGCCCCGCCGCTCGACGAGCGCCCGGGTGGACGACGCGGTCAGCATCGCCTGCTCGTCGGCCCAGCGGTACCCCCACTCGAACCGGGCGAGCTCGGGGTCCCCCGCCTCGCCGGGATGGGAGTTGACCTCGGCCGTCGCCGCCCCTCCGGCGGTCAGCCGCTCCAGGACACCGGCGAACCGCTCGCCGTCCAGGTGCCCGGCCTCGTCGAGCCCGGCGTAGGCGCCGGTGGTGACCAGGCCGGCCCGGTCGAGCCGGCGGCGCAGCCGCCCGGCCAACAGCGTCACTCCAGTGCCGAGCGGCCCACGGCGCCGGCTCCTGGGCAACCGGACGGCGCGGATCCCGGCCTCCCGGGCCAGGTCGACGACGACGGCAGCAACAGCGGGCCACAGATGGGTGTGCTGGTGCGTGTCGAGGTGGGTCACCGGCACCCCGATCCCCTGCACCCGCTCGAGCTGGGCGCGGAACTCCCGGGCGACGTCGTCGGCGTCGATCCGCCCGGCGGCCCCGCGGGCGACCACCGTGCGGTACGAGAGTGGGAAACGGCCCTCCCGGTCGACGAGGGTGGGCACCTCCCGGGCCGACAGGAGCGGGCGGTCCTCCCCCACGATCGCCAGGTGGGCGCCGACGGCCAGGTCGCCGGCGTCCCTCACCGTGGTGGCGGCCTGCTCGAACGCCCTTCCGACGGCGAGTACGGACGTCGAGGTGACGATCCCGCCTTCGTGGGCGCGCGCGACCGCTCGGCAGACCCCGCGGGTGAGGCCCATGTCGTCGGCGTTGATGACGAGCAGCCGGGTCACCGGGCGACCGGCGTGAGGTGGGCCAGCTCGGCCCGCAGTTCCCGCATCTCCTTCAGCATCCGGCGGATCACGGCCAGGGAGGAGAGGGTGGACACTCCGCGGGAGCGGGGGAAGTAGTCGACGCCGATCTGGACGATGTGGAAGCCCAGCTTCTGGGCCCGGATGACCAACTCGGCGTCGATGAACGAGCCTTCACTGACCGGCCGGGCGGCCTCGAGGACGTGGCGGCGGACCAGCTTGAACGCGAAGTTGATGTCCCGCACGCGGGTGCCGAAGGTCACCTGCACCAGGGAGTTGTAGACGAAGGAGTAGATGGCGCGCCGGGGACCCTCCCCGGTGCGGTCCAGCCGGTAGGCGCTGACCATGTCGGCCTCGTAGTGGCGCAGCACCCGCAGGGCGCGACCCAGCTCGAGCATCTCGAAAGGCAGGTCGGCGTCGGTGTAGAGCACGACGTCGCCGCGCACCGATTCGAACCCGGTCTTGATGCTGCCGCCCAGCCCGCGGTTGACGGGATGGTGCACCACCCGGATGCGGGGGTCGGTCGCGGCGAGGGCATCGGCGATCTCGGGAGTGCGGTCGGTCGAGCAGTCGTCGACGATGATCAGCTCGTAGGCGGCGATCTCGCCGATGTCGATCAGCCGCTGGCACTCGTCCTCGGCGGCGCGCACCGCCCGCTCGACGTAGTCCTCCTCGTTCCACATCGGGAAGAACACCGACAGCAGGTCGACCTTGGCGGACGCGTTCACGAGACCTCCACGCCGTTGACGAATGCGACTGTGGCGATGCACAGCCCGATGAACAGCACTGCGAGCACGCTCGGGGCAAGCCAGCGGGGGCGCCGCTCGTCGGTGAGCACCACCGCAGCGGCGGCCAGGACAGGATAGGCGGCCAGCACGTACCGGCCGGTGCCCATGAAGTCCTTGGTCCCGATGAGCGGGATGGCCAGCGAGATCACGGCATAGGCGGCATAACCCCAGCCGAACCGCCGCCACACGGTGCGGATCAGCAGGACGGCGGCGAGGCAGGCCAGCGCTTGCGGCACCAGCAGGACCGCGTCCCCCCAGATCCCCTTGAGCACGGTGCCGATGAAGGGCACCTTGAACCAGGTGTACGGACCGGCACCCTGGTTCCAGCCGGGGGCGGCCTGGACGCTCGCGAACGCCAGCGGGTCGTCGAACCGGACGCCCAGGTAGACCATCCACGCGAGCAGGCCGAAACCGGACGACAGCAGGGCGGCCTGGCGCCACCGCACGAACCGGACCGCCTGCACGAGGTCCCGGAACGACACGTGCGCGGAACTCGCGGTCAGGGGGGCGTCGACCGGTCGCCCGGGAGGGGGCAACGGGCCGCCGGCGCTCCCGACAGCCACCTCCGTGTCGCGGCGCGCCGCCCTGTCCTGAGCGAGCATCTCGACGGCCCTCACCACCAGGCCCACGGCCACGGCAACCCCGATCGGGCGACCCGCGGTCGCCAACGCTCCGACCAGCCCGGCCAGCACGTAGTGCCGCCGCTCCAGCAGCGCGAAGGAGCCGAGGGCGGTCACCAGGAACAAGGCGTCGCTGTAGCCGCTGCCGTACAGGAAGAAGCTGTAGGGGTAGACCAGCAGGAGGGCCACCGCGACGACGGCGGTGCGGGGCGCCACCCGGCGGCGCACCCAGTCGGCGAACAGCACGACCCCCCCGGCCGCGCACGCCAGCGTCAGCAGGCCGCCGGCGGTGGAGAAGTCCCCGCCGAGCAACCGGCCGACACCGTGGACCAGGAGCGGGTACGCGGGGAAGAAGGCGATCGGCGACTGCTGGCCGGGAACGTAGGAGTAGCCCTCCTCGGCGATCCGGTGGTACCAGGCCGAGTCCCCCTGGAACCACGCATCCAGCCAGCCGGGTCCGTCGAGCTGGGCGAACTCCGTGCGTCCGTCCACGACCCCGACCATGGACCAGCCGAGCACCGACAGGAACGCGGCGAGGAGGGCGAACGCACCGAGTGCCCAGAGGGGCAGGCGCCGGAGGATTCCCTCCAGCCTCCCGCTCAGAGGCCTCGTCACACGGGAAATCTATGTCGGGGGAGGATGCGAGTACACCGACACTCGCAACCGGGTCGACATCTTCACGAGATCATCGACCGTCCACCCGGAACAGCTCACCGATCGGTGGACCTGGCCGCTGCTCACGGAACGCAGGAAGAAGGTCGCCGTGCTCCTCGCGGTCGTGGCTGTCGCCGGGGCGGCTCTCTGCTACGGCGCGAGCGCCGTGCTGCAGGCGGCTGCGGTCGCACGGTCCGCCCGGACCGATCTGACCGGGCTGCTCGGTGGGCTGGCACGGGACCCGCGGTACCTGGGCGGGCTGTTCCTCGTCGTCGCGGGCTTCCTGCTGTCCGTCGTCGCGATCCGGGCACTCCCGCTCTTCGTGGTGCAGGCGGGGCGGGCCTCCAGCCTCGGGGTCACCGCCGTGCTGGCCGCGCTCGTCCTCGGGACGGGACTGCACGACCGCGAGAAGCTCGCCCTCGGCGGGGTCACCGTCGGGCTCGTCGCGGTTGCCCTCGCGGCGACCCCGCAGGGACCCGCGGTCGTGCCCGGCGCCGTGCGGTGGGCGGTGCTGGCGGCCGCCGTCCTCCTGGCCGGGCTCACCCTGGCGGCTGCGCGGACCCGGTCCTCCGCGCGGACAGCCGGCCTGATCGCTGCCCTGGCCGGGAGCTGCTTCGGATTGCTCGCGCTCGCGGCCCGAGTCCTCGGCCCGATCGCGATCCCCGGTGTGCTCACCGACCCCGCTGCCTACGCCGCCGGTGTGGCCGGTGTCGCAGGTCTGGCCGCCGGCGCCCTTGCGCTGCAACGGGGCGCGGTGGTCGCGGTGACGACGATCATGGTGGCCACGGAAGCCGTGTCCGGGTCGCTGCTGGGTCTGGCCGTCGGCGACCGTCCCGCCTCCGGGATGGCCTGGCTGGCCGCCCTCGGCTTCGTCGTGACCGTAGGGAGCGCCCTGTTCCTGTCCCGGTTCGGCGCTCCCGCCGGCGACGTCGAGGGTCTCGCCGACGAGCCGGCGCCCGGCTGAGACCAGGCGCCGGTCCCGGACGGCCGCGCCGGCCGGCGCCGCCCCCGCTCAGACGTCGACGGCCAGGCGGACGGTCACCACGAGGTCGTCGCCCGGCTCGCGCCGATGCCGAGCCGGACGGGGATCATGCCCCAGCCGTAGGTCACGAGCGAGGCAACCTGCCTCCTCCGCTAGCGTCCTCGTCGCATCGAGGCGAGGAGGCGGGAGTGGCCCTCCACATCCGGAACACCGAGCTCCCGGGGAACGACGAGTCGCGGACCTTTCTCGGTCGCGACCACGGCGGGGTGCCGGTCTCGTTCTTCGTCCAGGCGAGCCCGCCGGGCCATGGCCCAGGGCCGCACACCCACCCGTACGCCGAGGTCTTCGTGCTGCACGAGGGGTCGGGTGAGTTCCTGGCCGGCGAGGAGACGATCGAGGCGACGGGGGGCTCGGTCGTGGTCGTGCCGCCCGGCGAGGTGCACGGCTTCACCGCGTCGCCCGGGGGAACCCTGCGGATGACCTGCCTCCACCTGCACGACCGCATGATCACCGAATGGGTCGAGCCCCGGTCCTGAATGCACGGGGGCCTGCCCACTGGAGGACCGCGCGACCGCGCAGTCGTGCGGCGCCGGCGGATTCCACGGGCTGTCCCTCCCACCCGATCCGCCCTAGAGTGGCGCCCTCTGCTGCCGAGTCGCGCTGTGCCCGGTCGAGGCGGACGGCCCCACGCGTCGCCGGGCGGGCAGGAGGCCCGTCATGGTCGCGAACACGCACGAGCGGGACGTCATCGTGATCGGCGGCGGCCTCGCCGGGCTGACCGCGGCTCGTGAGCTACGGCATGCCGGCCGGGACGTGCTGATCCTGGAAGCCCGTGACCGACTCGGGGGACGGACCTGCACCAGCCAGCTGGTCGGCAGGGACGTGGAGCTCGGCGGTGCCCAGGTCCACTGGTTCCAGCCGCACGTCTTCGCGGAGCTCACCCGCTACCGGATCCCGTACCGTCCGCTGCCGATGCCCGACCGGTGGAACTACCGCAGTGGCGGGCAGCTGCACGAGAGCACGGTGGCCGACCTGGGGCCGCGGGTGGCCGAGCTGTTCGCCCGGCTCTTCCCCGACGCCCGGGAGACGTTCCCGCTGCCGCATCAACCGCTCGCGCTTCCCGATGCCGTCGCTGCGCTCGACCAGTTGTCCGTCCAGGACCGCATCGACGCCAGCCACTTCACCGCCGAGGAAGTGGATCTGGTCAATCCCGTCCTGAGCACCACGTGCTCTGCGCCCTGCTCGGAGGCGGGACTCCTCACCGTGATGCGCGAGTTGGCACTCTCCGGCTGGGACTTCGGCCTGATGCTCGACGCATCGGGTCTCCTGGGGATCCGCACGGCGGACCTGGTCATGGCGATCGCGGCTGACGGGGACCCGGCGGTGCGGAGCTCCATGCCCGCGACCGCGGTCGAGCAGCAGGACGACCTCGTCATGGTGTCGACCCGGGACGGATCGTCGTTCACCGCGTCGGCGGCGGTGGTCGCCGTTCCCCTGAACACGCTGGATGCCGTGGACTTCCGCCCGGCTCTCAGCGATGCCAAGCGGACGATGGTGGCGCAGGGGCAGGCCAGCCACGGCGTCAAGCTCTGGGCGGTCGTCACCGGCGTGCGGGAGCCGATCTTCGCCATGGCTCCCGACGACCAGCCACTGACGTTCGTGTGCAGCTGGGACACGCGCCCGGACGGGGCTCAGCTGGTGTTCGCCCTGGGACCCGACGCCGGTCGCCTGCCGCCCGGCGACGAGCGTGCCGTCCGGGCGGGCTTCCGCGACCTGCTGCCCTCGACGGCGCGGATCGAAGCGGTCACCGGGCACGACTGGGTCGCAGACGAGTTCTCCCGCGGCACGTGGTCGGTGTGGCGGCCCGGCCAACTGGCGTCGCTGGAGGCCCTGCAGGCGCCCGAGGGGCGGGTCGTCCTCGCCGGCTCCGACGTGGCCAGTGGCTGGAACGGATTCATGGACGGCGCCATCGAGTCCGGGCTGACGGCTGCCCGGCGGGTGTCGAGCCTGCTCCATGCCAGGACCGGCTGACCGACCGCCGCCGACGAGGTCGCGAGATCAGCACCGTGCACCGTGGCGGCGCAGGCGTGGCCCGCAAGGCAGTACGCCCCTTCTCAGCGGAACCGACGACTCCTAGCGTCGGTCCATGACTCGGAAGCCACTGCGGTGCCGGTTCGGTTTCACTCCTACGTCCGCCGACCCGCGACCCGCGAGGGGCCCTCGAGTCCGGACGACAAGATCTGCCGGCGGTGCGGGAAGCGCACCGGCACCCCGTTCGGGAACGCGCCGTGGGTCCTCCCCGGGTGACGTGAGAGGGCCCGGTCTGCTCGGGGGCTCGTCGAGCTGGCGACGTCCGGCCGGCTGATCCCGGACGACAGCGAACCGCCCCCGACCTTCCGGTCCGGGGCGGTTCGTCGTCCTGCGAGGGGTGGTGGAGGTGGCGGGAATCGAACCCGCGTCCTTCGACGCATCACCAGGGCTTCTCCGAGCGCAGTCCGCGTTGCCTCTGCTCGACCCCACCGATCATGCAGACGAGTCGGTGTGACGGGCCCAGTCACTGTTGGATGTCCCGCGCCTACCCGTGACCGGTAGGCGCAGTGAGTCATCTAGCTGATGCCAGGATCCGGGCCGATGACGAACCCGGGCTGACAGACTCGCCTAGCTGCCGTCAGGCAGCGAGAGCGAAGTCGCGCTGATCAGAGTCGGCGCTTGTGTTTTTTGCAACGGATGGTTAACGAGCTCATCGTTGCCTTCCTCGGCTCGCTTCCCCTGGTCACCCGACCGAAGTCGAGACCATTCACCCCCTGTGTAGTTGTGCAGAAAGCGTAACGGCTGCGTCCAGCGCTGTGTTCCCCCGCACGGGGGTGTCCCCCGGTCAGCGCACGCGGTGCAGCCACCAGCGCTGCCACGGCGTCTCCACCGCGCGCGTGGTGCTCCCGGCGCGCCCACGTCACCGCCTCGCGCGGCGACAGACCGGTGCGGCCAGGCCGGCCCGGGCCGGGTGCCACCACGAGAGCGCGAGGGGTGGGGGCAGGGGCGTCCTTCTAGATCCAGTCGCGTCGCTTGAACACCAGGTACAGCGTCAGGCTGACCCCGAGCATCAGCAGCAGGGCCAGCGGATAGCCGAACTGCCAGCCCAGCTCGGGCATCTCGTCGAAGTTCATCCCGTAGACCGTGCCGACCAGGGTCGGCGCGAACAGGATGGCCGCCCACGCCGAGATCTTCTTGACCTCCTCGCCCTGCGCGATCGAGGCCTCCGTGAGCTCCCGGATCTCCTCGTTCTGCCGCTGCGCGACCAGCGTCGCGTTCACGGTGAGGATGTCCCGCAGTTGCAGCCGGAACGCCTCCGCCCGCTCGTTGACCTGGGTGACGTGGTCGGCGACGTCGCGCAGGTAACTGCGCAGCTCCTCGTCGACGCCGTACTTGTCGAAGCCGGCGGTGATCGCGGCGAGGATCCCGGTCAGCGGCACCGAGGCCCGCTGGAACTCGAGGACCTCCTGCGACAGCTCGTAGATGCGCCGCGAGACGCCCGGGTCACCGCGGAAGACCTCGGTCTCGATCTCGTCGATGTCGGTGGCCAGCCCGTCGACGACCGGCCGGTACCCGTCGACGACGGCATCGAGCGTCGCGTAGAGCACCGCCTCGCTGCCCTTGGCCAGCAGCGCCGGCTCGCTCTCCAGCCGGCGCCGCACCCGCGAGAGGTCCGGCGACTCGCTGTGCCGGACGGTGATCGCGAAGTCCGCGCCCAGGAACAGGTGCAGCTCCCCGAACTCGACCTCCTCGACGGCGTCGAGGTACCGGGCCGCCTTGAGGACGACGAACAGCGTGTTGCCGTACCGCTCCAACTTGGGCCGCTGGTGCGCCTTGATCGCGTCCTCGACGGCGAGCTCCGGCAGATCGTAGAGCTCGGCCAATTCGCCGAGCTCACCCGGTTCCGGGCGGTAGAGCCCCAACCAGGCGAGGCGGTCCTCGCCGGCGGCCAGCTCCTCGCGGCTCTCGGCCGCGGTCTCGGGGGTCGCCACCCGTCGGCCCTCGGAGTAGACGGCGTTGTCGACCACGCGCGACCGGCCCGCCGGGGACGGCGGCTGGCTCACCCGGGTCACCGGGGTACGGGCGTCCACCCGCACCGGACGGCGGGCGAGCGTGGTGAGGGCGGTCAGCGGCGCGAGGCGGCGCTCGGTCATGACGGACTCCCGGAGGGCAGGGACGACGAGGGACACCGGGAGGTCCTCGCACGACGCCGTCCGGTCGGGGGCGGGCGCTAGGCGGGGAGGACCTCGGGATCGGTACTCGGAGGTTCGCTGCGCATGCGTCGCTCCCTCCCGTCGGGGCCGCCCTCCGTCGAGGAGGCCGTCGTCCATCGTGTCATGAGCTGTCCAGCCGGCGTCGCCCGTCCGGGTGACCGGGCCTCAGCCGACCGATCCCAGCACCAGCTCCACCATGACCGGCAGCAGCAGCACGATCAGCAGGGCACCGAGGACGTCGAACGAGATGCCGGAACGGATCATCTTGGTGATCGGCACGACACCCGAGCCGTACACGATCGCGTTCTGGGGCGTCGACACCGGCAGCATGAAGCCGAACGACGCGGCGAAGGTGGCCGCGAGCGCCGGGACGAACGGGTTGATGCCGGCGGCCATCGCCACCGGGATGATGATCGGCACCACGACGGCCGCGGAGGCGGTGTTGCTGGTCGTCTCGCTGATGATGATCGCGAGTATCACCGCGAAGATCGTGATCGCGAAGGTGCTGCTCAGTCCCAGCGTGTCCGCCGACGCCGTCCCGATCGTCTCGGCCAGGCCGGTGCTGGCCAGCAGCGAGCCGAAGATGATGCCGGTGCCGAACAGCAGGATCGTGCCCCAGTCGATCTTCGCCGCGTCGCTCCAGTTGAGCGTGAACTCCCGGTTCTTCCAGTCCGTCGGCAGCAGGAAGAGGAGCGAGGCGCCGACGACGGCGATGATGCCCTCGTCCATCCGGTCGCTGATCGTGGTGTAGAGGTCGGACTCCGTGCCGGCGGTGAGCGCGATGATGCCGGGGAAGATCCAGCAGAACACGGTGATCCCGAACGCGATGAGGGTGTTCTTCTCGGCGCGGGAGAAGCTCCCGAGCTCGGCCCGCTCCTTCTGCACGTACTCGCTGACGCCCTCGATGCGCTTGATCTCCGGCTTGTTGAGCAGCAGGAGCACCACGATCAGCGCGACGAACATCAGGGCGCAGATCGGCAGCGCCATGAGCATCCAGTCGAGGAAGCCGATCCGCTCCCCGGTCGCCTCCTCGATGAGCCCGCGGCCGATCAGGTTGGGTGGCGTGCCGACCGGTGTCAGCAGACCGCCGACGCTCGCCCCGTAGGCGAGCATGAGCATCAGCGCGGCGCCGACCCGCAGCCGCAGCGGGTCGAAGTCCGGCTTCACCAGCTCCTTGTCCTGCAGGAGCTTGGCGATGACCGAGAGGATGCCGAGCGCGGTGGGCAGCAGCATGGCGACGGTGGCGGTGTTGCTGACGAAGGCCGAGAGCAGGCAGGTGATCGCACCGAAGGCGATGATCGTGCGGTACGTCGAGGTGCCCACCCACTTCAGCGAGAGCACGAACATCGCGAAGCGACGGGCCAGGCCGTGCTTGAGCATCGCCATGGCGAGGATGAACGCGCCGATGAAGGTGAAGATCGTCGGGGAGCCGAACGGAGCCAGCGCGTCGTCGGACGGGACGACGCCCAGGATGACGATCGCCGCGACGCCGATGAGGCCGCCGATCGGGATCGGCACCGGCTCGGTGATCCACAGGACGATGACGCCGAGCAGGACCGCGGCGAGCAGGTGCTGGTCCCGGGGCAGGTCGATGGGCAGCAACGCGAAGACGATCGTGACCACCGGGGCCAGGAAGAGCCCGACGGTCCGGCGCCCCTTCTCGAAGCGCTCCTCGGCCGGGCTGAGCTCCTGCTCCCCCAGGCTCCGGTAGGTCGCGCTGCCGCGGAAGGCGGCGTCGACGTCGGTGCGCTGTACCTGCTCCCCCGATGCCCGCTCCGTTGCGGTCATGGCACCTCCCGTGACGGGTCGTTTCCCGGACCCTAAAGGAAGGACCTCGTCAGCTCCCGGCGAAGATCCCTGCCCCGAACGCGCCGGACGCGACCAGCCGGCGGGACAGACCCTTGCCCAGCTCGACGACCCGCGCGGTGCGCTCGGGTCCGAGCAGCAGCCACGGATCGGCCGACAGCGCGTCGGTCTGCGTCTCGATGTGTGCCCGCAGGCTCGTGCCGTCGTCGGTCAGCCCTGCGTCGTCCAGGAGACCCCGGTCGGCGAGCGCGGCGCAGGCCGCGGCCCACTCGTCCTCCTTCCAGCCGCGGGTCGCCCGGGCGGCCGGCTCGGTGAAGCCCCGGCCGGTGGCCGTGTGCGTGACGAGCGCCTCGAGACCGGTGAGCCCGGCGTGCAGCAGGACGGCGATGTGACCGTCGCCCCGGTGCTCGCGCAGCAGGGTCGCCCCGTGCCAGAGCGCCAGCAGCGGCTCCTCGGGCCACGGCAGGTCCGCGTGGCCGGCGTAGAGCGCCCGGCCCTCCGGCGTCAGGACGGCGCACGCCTCGCGCAGCAGCTCGGCGAGCTCCGCCACCTCCGCCGACCCGGCGGCCTCGGCGCCGAGCAGCCTGGTGAGCGACGACCGGGCGATGTCGAGCCGCGCGGCGAGGATGTGCTCGGGTGACGCCAGGCTCCAGGCGCGCGGGATCATGTGCGCCACGAGGGACGGCGAGAAGTTGTAGAAGGTCGCGGTCACGACGCCCGCCCCGACGGCGCCCATCGGCGCCGCCCGCCCGGCGAAGTAGCTCATCCGGCCCGGCTTGAGCCCCAGGGCGCCCAGCTTCTCGTCGTGCTCCGGCGCGAAGTACATGTGTGAGTGCAGCGGCTCCACCGCACGGTGGGCGCGGGCCACCATCGCGGGCTCGAGCACGGACGATGGCTGATCGACACTGACCATGCGCCGCACCCTACTGAGCGCTGCCCGCCTCTTCCGGCGCGAGGTCTTGCGACCACGCCACCTGCGTCAGCACGGTGGAGAAGCCCAGGTTCTCGTAGAGGCGCAGCGCGCCGGTGACGTTCTCGGTGTCCACGCCGAGGCGGGCGCCGACGCAGCCGGCCCCGGCCGCGACCCGGAGCGCCTCGACGATGGCCGCCGTCGCCAGCCCACGGCCCCGGGCGTGCGGCAGGACGCCGATCTGGCCGAAGTACGTCTGCTGGCGCCCGGTCGCCTGGGTGTCGGCCTCGTACACGTAGGCCAGGACGTAGGCGAGCAGGACGTCGTCCTCGATCGCGAGCACCGAGAGGTCGGGCCGGAACGCGCGCTGCCCGGTGTACAGCGCCGTCCACGTGTCCGGGTCGCGTTCGGCCGAACCGTGGTGCTCGGCGAACGCGACGTTGTGCGCGCGCCGCACCTCGTCGTCGCGGTCCCACGCGAACGGGACGAGGTCGACCCCGTCGACGGCCCGCGCGGCAGGCAGGTCGGTCAGCCAACGCTCCATGTCCCGGAACCAGCGCTCGGCGGTCAGCCCTGCCCGGCGCGCCAGTCCCTCGAGGGACGGCATCGTCTCCACGACGTTGAGCACGAGCTTTCCCGGCGCCGACGGCTGGCGCTCGACGTGGATCTCGGCCCCGCGCCGTAGCTCCCAGTCCAGCAGGATGCGACCCAGTCCGCGCCCGCGCAGATCAGGACGGACCCGCCCCTCGAGGTACACGCGGTAGGCGTCCCGGAACGTGGGCGGCGCGAAGGCCACGGCGAAACCGACCACCACGCCGGCGGCGTCGCAGACGGCGATGCCGTCCCGGCCCAGGTCGGCCTGCCAGCCGTCCCACCACTCGGTGAGGTCTTCGGGGGAGAAGTTCTCGTCGGTCCGGTCGACCTGCTCGGCCGCAGTGAGCAGCGCGGCGACGGGCACGGCGTCGTCGGCGCACATCGGCCGGACGGTCAGGCCCTCGGGTACCGCGGGAAGCTCGGCCACGGACGCCGAGGCTAGGCAGCGCAGGCGGTGACGGCCACCGAATTCAGCGGCGCACGAACAGGCAGAAGGGGTGACCCGCAGGGTCGCGGTAGACGCGCACGATCTCGTCGTCGTCCTCGTGGCCACCGGCGAGCGTGGCACCGGCGTCCTCGGCGACGGCGCACGCCCCCTCGAGATCGTCGACCAGGATGTCGAGGTGCAGCTGCATCTGCTGCGTGCCCGGCTCGGGCGGCCACACCGGTGGCTCGTGGTCGTTCTCCAGCTGGAAGGACAGCCCCGTGCTCCCGTCGGCCGGCCGCAGCGTCGCCCACTCGCCGGTGTCGTCCCGCAGCGGCCAGCCGAGCAGCCGCTGGTAGAAGCGGGCCAGTCCACGGGGGTCCGGCGTGCCGAGGACGGCGGCGGTCAGGGTGAAGCTGGGCATCAGGCCTCCAGGTCGAACAGCCGGGCGCCGTTCTCCCAGAGGACGGCGCGCAGCCACTCCTCCCCCAGCCCGAGCCGGTGCAGCGCCTGCAGCTGGTGGGCGTACGGGTACGGGATGGACGGGAAGTCGCTGCCGAGGAGCACCTTGGCACGCAGGGCCGACAGTCGCGGCCGGTCCGCAGGGTCGAACGGCATCAGCCGCTCGGTGAAGTCGGTGGCGAACATCGTGGTGTCCAGGTGCACGCGCTCGTACCGCTCGGCCAGCTCGAGGAAGTCGCGGTACTCGGGCATGCCCAGGTGCGCGACCACCAACTGCAGCCGCGGATACCTCTCGAGCAGCCCGGTCACCGGCTCGGGCCCGGTGTGCTCGCCCGCCAGCGGACCGGACCCGCAGTGGATGACCACCGGTGTCCCGGCCTCCTCCAGGCCGGCCCAGACCTCGTCGAGCAACGGGTCGCGCGGGTCGAAGCGCCCCACCTGCACGTGCACCTTGAACACCCGCGTGCCGCCGGCCAGTGCCTCGGCGACGTACCCGGCGGCCTCCGGCTCGGGGTAGAAGGTCGCCGACCGCAGCACCCGCGGGTCGCGGCGTGCGAACGCGGCCGACCACTCGTTCAGCCAGGCGGCCATGCCGGGCTTGTGCGGGTACGGCAACGTCGGGAAGGCGCGCACACCCAGCCGGTCGAGGACGGCGAGGCGTTCGTCCACCGGCAGCGCATAGGTGATCGGCCAGCCAGCGCCGTAGTGCGTCTCGGCCTGCGCGAAGTACTGCCAGACCTTGGCCTGCACCGGGTCGGGCAGGAAGTGCACGTGCACGTCGACCAGCCCGGGCAGCCCCAGCTCGCGCCAGTACCGCGGCACGTCGGCGTCGTCGGCCGGCGGGTGCAGCGAGGTCATTGCTCGGCTCCGCCCTCGTTCCGCTCCTCGGTCGCTGGCGCTCCCTGCGGTGCTCGCTCGGGCGTCGCTCTCGCGGTCATCGGAGCGTGACGACGACCTTGCCCCGCACGTGCCCGCCGGACACCAGCCGCTGGGCCTCGGCGACCAGTTCCAGCGGGAACGCCTTGGCGATCGGCACCCGCAGCTGGCCGGCGTCGGCCATCCGGCCCAGTTCCTCGAGGTCGTGCTGCTCGGGCCGGACGAACACGTAGCGGCCGCCGAGGTCGCGGACCGAGGGGTCGACGACGCTCACGATCCGGGAGGGGTTGCGGACCTGCTTCGGGGAGTCGGCCAGCGTCTCCCCGCCGACCAGGTCGAGGACGGCGTCGGCCGGCTCCGACAGCTGCTCGCTGATCGGGCCGGCGGAGTAGTCGAGGACCTCGGCCGCACCGGCGTCCCGCAGGAAGCCGTGGTTCCTCGGGCTGGCCGTGCCGATCACGTGGGCGCCCAGCGCCACGGCGATCTGGACGGCAGTGAAGCCGACGCCGCCCGCCGCCCGGTGGACGAGGACGCGGTCACCCTCGCCCACGTCGAGGGCCTCGGTGAGCGCCTGGTACGCGGTCAGCCCGGCGAGCGGCAGCGCCCCGGCCTCGGCGAACGACAGCGACTCCGGCTTGTGCCACAGGCAGCGCTGCGGGGCGGGCACGAGCTCGGCCATGGTCCCCCACTGGACGTCGTCCCGGCGGACGTAGCCGAACACCTCGTCGCCGGCGGCGAGGCCGGTCACCGCGGGACCGGCGGCCTCGACGACCCCGGACACGTCCCACCCCGGGACGATCGGGAAGTGGTGCGGGTACGCGCCGGCGAGGTGGCCCTCGCGGATCGCCATGTCGACCGGGTTCACACCCGCGGCGTGCACGCGGACGAGGACGGTGTCCGGGCCGACCGGGGGCTCGGGCAGGTCGTCGCGCAGCTGCAGGACGCTCTCGTCGCCGAACCGGTCGTAGGCGATACCCCTCAACGGCGTCCCTTCACGTACCGCCCGAAGGCCTTCTGGATCTCGCGGCGGGAGTCCCGCTCGGCGAGGTCGTGCCGCTTGTCGTAGGACTTCTTGCCCTTCGCGAGGGCGAGCGTCGCCTTGACCTTGCCGTCCTTGAAGTACAGGTCGAGCGGGACGAGCGTGAGCCCGCCTTCCTTGATCTTGCTGACCAGCTTGTCGATCTCGCTGCGGTGCATGAGCACCTTGCGCTTGCGGCGCGGGGCGTGGTTGGTCCACGTGCCCTGTACGTACTCGGGGATGTGGACGTGCTGCAGCCACACCTCCCCGTCGTCGATCGAGGCGAACCCGTCGACGAGGGAGGCACGGCCGGCACGAAGGCTCTTGACCTCGGTGCCGGTCAGCGCGAGGCCGACCTCGTAGGTGTCGAGGATGGAGTAGTCGTGCCGCGCCTTCTTGTTCTGGGCGATGAACTTCCGCCCCTGTTCCCGCGGCATGCCTCAAGGCTACCGGGGAGCGCGATCTTGCCTTCGGAACACCGCGAGATCGGCGATGTGGTCGCCAAGAGGCGCAGGAAGCGACCAGATCGCCGATCTCGGTGGGAAGAGCAGGGGCCGAACTACAGGCGCACGTACAGCCTGAGCGTCACGTAGGCGGCGATGCCGGCCAGACCCACGCCGGCGGCGGCGATGATCGGGCTGATGAAGGCGATCGCCGACCAGTCGACCGGCGGGATGATCCCCGCCTTGATCGGCCCGGCGAGCGTCTTGTCGACGAAGAGCACCTTGGTGAGGATCAGCCCGCCGATCGCCAGCAGCGCACCGATCAGGCCGGCGACCGCGGCCTCGAGGATGAACGGGAGCTGGGTGTACCAGCGCGAGGCGCCGACCAGCCGCATGATGTTCGTCTCGTTGCGGCGGTTGAACGCGGCCAGCTGGATGGTGTTCGAGATCAGCAGCAGCGCCGCCAGCGCCTGGACCACCGCCACGGCGATCGTCGCGTTGCGGGCGCCGTTGAGCAGGCTGAACAGGCGGTCGAGGAACTCGCCCTCGTCGCGGACCTGGTCCACGCCGTTCTGCCCGTTCGGGAACTCCTCGGCGATGACGCGGAACCGCTCCGGGTTCTCCAGCTCCACGCGGAAGCTCTCGGGCAGCGCGTCGGCGGGGGTGTTCTCGACCAGCTCGGGCTGCTGGCTGAACTGCTGCTGGAAGCGCTCGTAGGCCTCGTCCTTGGACTCGTAGATGAAGCTCTTGACCTCGTTCGAGCCCTCCAGCTCCGTCTGGATGGCGGTGCGCTGCTCCTCGGTGACGTCGTCGGCCAGGAAGATGGAGACCTGCACCTTGTCGTAGTAGATCTCCTTCATGTCGGAGATCATCCCGGCGATCAGCAGGCCGGTGCCCATGAGTCCGAGGGAGATGGCCGTCGTCAGGATCATCGCGACCGTCATGGTCAGGTTGCGACGAAGCCCGGTGGCCACCTCGGAGAGGACGAAGTTGACGCGCATGGATTCCCTGTCAGTGGGTTCGTGAGGGGTCGGTCGGGCCGGGCCGGACTAGCGGCCGACGCCGTAGACGCCCCGCGACTGGTCGCGGGTGATCTGGCCCCCGTTGAGCTCGATGACGCGGCGGCGCATGGAGTCGACGATGTGGTAGTCGTGCGTCGCCATGATCACCGTGGTGCCGGTGCGGTTGATCCGCTCCAGCAGCAGCATGATCCCCTCGCTGGTCTCCGGGTCGAGGTTTCCGGTGGGCTCGTCGGCGAGCAGGACCAGCGGCCGGTTCACGAAGGCCCGGGCGATCGCCACGCGCTGCTGCTCACCACCGGAGAGCTCGCTGGGGAGCCGGTGCGCCTTGCCCTCCAGGCCCACCATCTCCAGCACCTCGGGCACGACCCGCTTGATCGTCCGCGTGGGCTTGTTGATGACCTCGAGGGCGAACGCCACGTTCTGGGCGACCGTGCGGTCGCGCAGCAGGCGGAAGTCCTGGAAGACGCAGCCCATGGTCCGGCGCAGCTTGGGCACCTGCCACTTGCTCATCGTGTTCAGCGTCTTGCCGTTGACGACGACGGTGCCCGAGGTGGGGGTGTCCTCCTTGAGCAGGAGGCGCAGGAACGTCGACTTGCCCGAACCGGAGGACCCGATCAGGAAGACGAACTCGCCCTTGTCGATCTCGGTGGACACGTCGTCGAGGGCCGGCCGGCCGCTGGCCGGGTAGAGCTTGGTGACGTGTTGCATTTCGATCACGAGGCGCCACGGTACCTGCCCCGGCTGCTCGTCCGAGGCGGACGCACGGGAACTCTCCGGACTCGTTCCCGCGGGCGGCGACGCTCAGTTCAGGGCTGCGGTCTCCTGCTGACGGCGCCACCGGATGCCGGCCTCGATGAAGGCGTCGATGTCGCCGTCGAGCACCGAGGCGGTGTTGCCGGTCTCGTGCTCGGTGCGCAGGTCCTTGACCATCTGGTACGGGTGCAGGACGTAGGAGCGCATCTGGTTGCCCCAGCTGCTGCCCTCGCCCTTGAGTGCGTCCATCTCGGCGCGCTGCTCGGCCTGCCGGACGACGAGCAGCCGGGCCTGGAGCACGCGCAGCGCCGCGGCCCGGTTCTGGATCTGGCTCTTCTCGTTCTGGCAGGACACCACGATGCCGGTCGGGATGTGCGTCATCCGGACGGCGGAGTCGGTGGTGTTGACGCTCTGCCCCCCGGGGCCGGAGGACCGGAAGACGTCGACCCGGATCTCGTTCTCGGGGATCTCGACGTGGTCGGTCTGCTCGACCACCGGCAGCACCTCGACACCGGCGAACGACGTCTGCCGGCGGCCCTGGTTGTCGAACGGCGAGATGCGGACGAGCCGGTGCGTGCCCTGCTCGACGGAGAGGGTGCCGTAGGCGTAGGGCACCTTGACGGCGAAGGTGGCCGACTTGATCCCCGCCTCCTCCGCGTAGCTGACGTCGAGGACCTCGGTGGGGTACTTGTGCCGCTCGGCCCAGCGCAGGTACATGCGCATGAGCATCTCGGCGAAGTCCGCGGCGTCCACTCCCCCGGCCTCGGAGCGGATCGTCACGAGCGCCTCGCGGGAGTCGTACTCGCCGTTGAGCAGGGTGCGGACCTCGAGCTCGTCGATGACGGCGCGGATGCTGGTCAGCTCCCGCTCGGTCTCGGCGGTCGTGGCGTCGTCGCCCTCCTCCTCCGCCATCTCGTGCAGGAGCGCCACGTCGTCCAGTCGGCTGCGCAGCTCCTCGACGCGGCGGAGGTCGCCCTGCAGGTAGGAGAGCTTCGAGGTGATCGCCTGCGCGGCCTCGACGTCGTTCCAGAGGTCGGGCGCCGCGGCCTGTTGCTCGAGGTCGGCGATCTCGTTGCGCATGTCGTCGATGCGCAGGACGGCCTCGATCGACTTCAGGGTCGTGTTGAGCTCGTCGAGTACGACGGCGAAGTCGGCAGCCACGTCTAGCCAGGGTAGTGCGCCCCTCGCGGGGGTAGGGATTCACGGCATGAGCGAGCCGCGAAGACCCCGGTCGCGGGAGGACTACGAACAGGGCCTCCCCGACCACCACGACCCGACGGCCGGTTTCGGCGGCGCTGCACCGGCCCGGTCCGCGCTGACGCTGCGGCTGGTGCTCGCCGGCTTCGGTCTCGTCGTCTGCGTCGCCGGGGGGATCATCTTCCTCGCGGCCGGACTCCCGGTCTGGACGGCGGTGGCGCTGTTCGTGCTCGCGGCCGTCGCGCTCGTGGACCTCGTCGTGATCATCCGGCGCAAGGCCCGTGGCGAGCCGGGCTGAGCGGGTTCAGCGCCGCGCGCTCGGCGCCCGCAGCCCGTCGGACCGGGCGCCGACCCAGGCGGGCACGTCCTCGGCCGGCATCGGCCGCGCGATGAAGAAGCCCTGCGCGTAGGTGCAGCCGAGCTCCTGCGCCAGCGCCAGCTGCTCGGCCGTCTCCACGCCCTCGGCCAGGCTCCGCATGCCGCAGGCGCGCGCGAGCGCGACGACCGCCGCGATCGCCGCGGCGGACTGGCTCCGGCGGTCCGGGGAGCCGGCCACCAGGCTGCGGTCGATCTTCAGCACGCCTGCCGGGATGTTGACCAGCTGCCCGAGCGAGGAGTAGCCGCTCCCGAAGTCGTCGATCGCGACCTCGACGCCGGAGACGCGGAGGGAGGCGAACTGCTCGGCCGCCCGCTCCGGGTCGTCGGCCACCGTCGTCTCCGTGAGCTCGATGACCAGGCGGTCGGCCGGCAGCCCCGACTCGGCGAGCGCCGCGGCGACGTCGGAGAGGAGCGTCCCACCGGCGATCGTCACCGCACTGACGTTGACCCCGACGAGCAGGGACAGCCCCGAGGAGTGCCAGGCGGCGGCCTGCCGGGTCGCGGTCGCCAGCACCCAGCGGGTGAGCGGGCCGATCAGCTCGTACTGCTCCGCGAGGGGGATGAACTCGCACGGCGGGACCAGGCCCCGCTCCGGGTGCCGCCAGCGCACGAGGGCCTCGGCGCCGTCGACGAGGCCGGTCGGCAGGTGGATGACCGGCTGGTAGTGCAGCACGAGCTGGTCGCTCTCGATCGCGTCCCGCAGCTCCGCTGCCAGCTGCATCCGCTGCTGCACCGCGGACCTGAGGTCGGGGCTGAAGACGCGGACCCGGTTCCGGCCGGCGGCCTTCGCCGCGTACATCGCCAGGTCGGCGTCCCGCACGAGGTCGGTCGACCGGGAGCTGTGGTCGTCGGTCCGGCCGACGGCGGCGATCCCGATGCTGGCGCTGAGCCGGACGGCACGGCCGCCGAGGTCGAACGGCTTCTCCAGGGCCGCCTGGCACCGCGCGGCCAGGTGCTCCGCGCCGTCGGTGTCGCAGTCACGGCAGAGGACGACGAACTCGTCGCCACCCAGGCGGCCGACCGTGTCCTGGGCGCGGGTGCCCGCCAGGAGCCGGCTCGCCAGCTGCCGGAGCAGCTCGTCGCCGACGTCGTGCCCGAGGGAGTCGTTGACGTCCTTGAACCCGTCGACGTCGAGGAAGAGCACGGCGACCGAGGGGCGGTCGGCCCGCTGCAGCTCGGCGTCGATGAGCTCGTGGAGGTGGGCCCGGTTCGGCAGCTCGGTGAGGTGGTCGTGGCGCGCCTGCCACGCCGACGTCCGCTCGGCCTGCACGCGCGCGGTGACGTCGGTGTGAGTGACGACGACGTGCCCGCTCCGGTCGACCCGGCTGCCCTGTACGTGGAACCACAGCGTGCCGGCGCCAGCGGGGCTCGACAGCGAGCGGTCGACGGAGACCTGCGCGCGGTCGCCGCGCGCCAGTTCCCGGAGCGAGTGCACGAGGTACCGGGCGGCGTCGTCGTCGCAGAGACGCAGCGCGCTGGCGTAGTAGTCGGCGCCGACGGCGATGTGTCCGCCGTACTCCTCGTCCGCCGCCGTCCACGCGGAGTTGCCCATGACGATCGTGCCGTCGGGGTCGAGCAGGACCGTCGGCGAGGGCAGCGCGTCGAGCACGGACCGCATCAGCCCGGCGTCGGCGGCGGCGCCGTCCGCGCGGCGCACGTCGAGGGACGGCTCGGCGCGTTCCGGGAGCGGTCCCACGTCGTCCCCCTCCTTCTCGCGGACGTCGCCGGCCGACGTCCCTGCTTCTCTCATCGGCAGGGGGGACCGCAGGAGCAGCGGAACGGGACCGGCCCACCCGCTCGGGTGAGCCGGAGGGCTCAGCTCTCCGGTGGCCTGGTCTCGTCGGCGATCCAGCGAAGGTACGCCGGGTTGCCGCCCACGAGCGGCAGGGCGATCACGCACGGGACGTCGTAAGGGTGCAGCTCCGCGGTGCGCCCGAGGATCTCCGGCACCAGCGAGCGGCGCGTGTGCAGCGCCACCCGCGCCTCGGGCTCGTCGTGGACGGCGCCGTCCCAGCGGTAGACCGACCGGACGGCGGCCAGGGTGTGGCCGCACGCGGCCAGCCGCTCGTCGACGAGGGTCCGGGTGTAGCCGGCGAGCCAGTCGGCGTCCGGGCCGGTCACGACGATCTCGCAGAACTCTTCCTCCACACCGCCATCCTGGCGTGGATCCGAGGGGGATGCGGGTAGGTGGCGGTCATGACCGACGACATGACGATCAGGATCGACAGCGAGGAGTACGTCCTCCGCAGCGGTGGTGAGGGGCTCGAGGTGGGCCGCCGCAACGGCTCGGACGTGGCGTGGCTGGACACCGTGGACCTCGATCTGCTGCCCGCCGGCGCGCGGCAGGCCATCGACCGTGGCGACGCCTCGGACGAGGCGCTGCTCACCGCCCTGCGCGGTGTCGTCCAGGCGGAGGTGGAGCGCGGCGGCTGACCCGACGACTGGCGGGCGGCGTGACGGGCCCACCTCCCGTCACGCCGCCAGGTCCACGCCCACCCCCAGCGGGAGCCAGCGCAGGGCCTGGGCCTCGCCCGGCGCCCGGCCGAACTCCGCCTCCACGGCGTCGCGTCCCTGCCGGAAGTGCGACCACCCCTCGTAGTGGACCGGGATGGCGGTGCGCGGCCGCAGGAGGCGGCACAGCTCCACGGCCTGGCGGGCCGTCATCGAGTACCGCAGCGGACCGGTGACCGGGAACCGGACGCCACCGAGGTGCAGCAGCGCGGTGTCCACCCGCAGGCGCTCGGCCACCGTGCGCACGCCGTCGAAGAGCACCGTGTCCCCCGAGATCCAGAGCACGCCGTCCTCCTGACCGGCCCACCGCAACGCGAAGCCGACGACGGCACCGGCGACGGGCCGGCTCAGCGGTGGGCCGTGCCGGGCCGGGGTGGCGGTGATCTCGATCGGCGGCCGCCCGGCGGCCGTGAGCTCCGTCGTGTCCCAGGCCCTGAGGCCCCGCGCGGAGCCGAGCCGCCGGGCGCCGGGCAGCGTGGTCACCACGACCCCGGCGGCAGGCAGCAGCGCCCGCCCCGCGTCGTCGAGGTTGTCGGCGTGGTGGTCGTGGCTGAGCAGGACCGCGTCCACCGGCAGCACGTCGGCGGCCGCCACGGCCGGACCGGTCACCTTGCGCGACGACGTCCCCCAGCCGAAGGCGTACCTCCGGCCGGGGGCGTCGAACGTCGGGTCGACCAGCAACCGCCAGCCGTGCACCTCGATGAGGACGGTCGGCCCGCCGATGTGGGTGAGCCGCACGTCCTTCACTGCTGGCCGGCCGCCTGCCGCTGGACCGCGTGCCCGAGCGCCCACTCCAGCGCGTGGTCCGCGAGGGCCTCCCAGCCCTCCTGCGCCGGGAGCAGGTGCGCGTACCCCGGGTACTCCTCGTGCTCGGTGAGGACGCCGGACGTGTAGTGCTTGACGTTGGAGCGCTGCACGCTCGGCGGCATGATGTGGTCCTCGCTGCCGGAGATGAACAGCAGTGGCGGCCGGTCCTGGTTCTCGTAGTCCACCGCCGCGTCCTGCGGACCGGGCATGAAGTTCGCCAGCACCGAGTCCCACAGGATCCGCCCGGACGCCGGGATCGCGTACCGCTCGTAGAGCGCCCGGGACTCCGGCTCGTCGAAGGTGTTGGTGAACGCGTAGTGCCACTGCTCGTAGGTGAGCGGGACGGCGCGGTGCCGGTTGGCCGGGTTCTTGAACGCGGTGAAGGTCGACCGCAGCTGGGACAGCGGCAGCACCCGCACGCCCTCGGTGGGTGCCGAGTTCAGGACGACACCGACGGCTCCGTAGCCGCGGTCGAGCAGCAGCTGCACCAGCGTGCCGCCGGCGGAGTGGCCGATGAGGATCGGGGGCTTCCCCAGCGCACCGACGACACCTTCCAGGTGCGCCATGATCGTCGGGAGGGTCAGCTCCGCGATGACGCTGGGGTCGGCGTTCAGCGCCTCGACCTCGACCTCGAAACCCGGATAGGCCGGCGTCAGGACACGGAAGCCCTTGGCCTCGTAGTGGGTCTTCCAGTTCTCCCAGCTGCGGGGGGTCACCCAGAAGCCGTGGACGAGCACGATCGTGTCCGGACCGCCGGGCGCAGGTCCGTCGGCCGGTCGCGGGGCAGGGATGTCGGTCATGTCGCTTCCTCTCACGCCCGCGCGAACGCGAGCAGGTCGGCGTTGAACTCCTGCTCATGGGCTCCGGTCAGGCCGTGCGGCGCGCCGGGGTAGACCTTCAGCGTCGCGTCCTTCAACAGCTCCGCCGTCTTCGGCGCGGAGTCGGCGAAGGGCACGATCTGGTCGTCGTCGCCGTGGGCGACGAGCACGGGGACGTCGATCTGGTGCAGGTCCTGGGTGAAGTCGGTCTCGGAGAAGGCCCGGATGCAGTCGAGCGCCCCTGCGAGACCAGCCTGCATGCTCCACATCCAGAAGGCGTCGACGACGCCCTGCGGGACGTCGGCGCCGTCCCGGTTCATCCCGTAGAACGGGACGGCCAGGTCCCGGTAGAACTGCGACCTGTTCCCCGCGACGCCCGCGCGGATCCCGTCGAACGCCTCGATCGGCAGGCCGTCGGGATGGGCGTCGGTCTTCAGCATCAGCGGCGGAACGGCACCCAGCAGCACCGCCTTCGCCACCCGGGCGGTGCCGTGGCGGCCCATGTACCGGGTCACCTCACCGCCGCCTGTGGAGTGGCCGACCAGGATCACGTCGTGCAGGTCCAGCGAGTCGATGAGCCCGGCCAGGTCGTCGGCGTAGGTGTCCATGTCGTTGCCGTCCCACGGCTGTGACGAGCGACCATGCCCCCGCCGGTCGTGGGCGATCGCCCGGAAGCCGTGGGACGCGATGTGGTGCATCGAGCCGTCCCAGGCATCGGCGTTGAGCGGCCAGCCGTGACTGAAGAGGACCGGCTGACCGCTGCCCCAGTCCTTGTAGAAGATCTCGGTGGCGTCGTCGGTCGTGAAGAAGGCCATGCCTGTCTCCCTGCGAATTAGTTGTCGGCTCATCCGTATCGCCGAGCCTGGCAGTCGGCCCGGATCGCAGGTGGCCTGTACGTGCACAGCTCCGGTCCCTCTCTGCAGGACCTCCTCCCGCGCTGAGGCGTTCCCTGCGCGGGAGCGCTCTGCGATGCTCGGCCGGTCAACGGGGACGCCGGTCCGCGCCGCGTGATTCCGCGACGGCCGAGTCGCTCCCCGGGGGTCGCCATGCTGCTTCTCGACACCGCCGGTCTGCCGGTCGACGAGCGGGTGGACGCGTTCCGCGCGGCCATGGGCCAGGCATCGGTGCCGTGCCGCATCGAGCATTTCGCCCCGGCCGACCGGATCCAGGCACGGATGAACTTGTGGATGTGCGGCCGGGGGAACCTCTTCACGGCCGACTCGTCGGGTTTCCGGCTCGTCCGGACGCCCAAGCACGTGCGGATGGAGGCGCCGGCCGTGGTGGCGATCGCGGTCCAGCCGCACGGGCAGGGCCGGTTCACGCAGTTCGGCCGCGACCAGCTCGTCGGCGCGGGCGATCTGATGCTCAACGACCTGACCGCCCCGTACTCCTTCTCCTGGGAGGGCACCGGCGGCTCACGTGCCTTCCAGGTCCCCTACGAGCAGCTCGCCCTGCCGGTGGACGTCGTCCGACGCGCCGCAGGGCGACTACCCGCGAGCCCGCTGTACGAGCTCGTGCTCCGGCACCTGGCCCGGCTCGCACGGTCCGCCGACGAGCTGGCAGCCGACCCGGCCGCGGCGATCCTGGGAACGGCGACCACCGAGCTCCTGCGGGCTCTCCTGGTCTCGGCCGCCGCGGACGAGCGGCTCCTGCCGCCGGTCCTGGCCGACACCCTGCTCACGCGGGTCACGACCTACGTCCAGCAGCACCTGAGGGACCCGGAGCTGACGCCGGAGGGGATCGCGGCGGCGCACAGCGTGTCCGTGCGGCAGCTCTACCAGGCTTTCGCGGGGGCGGGGACGAGCCTCGAGCAGTGGATCATCGGCCGGCGACTCGAGGCCGCGCGCGCTGAACTCCGGACTCCGGCCGGACGGCGGCGGGCGGTCGCCGCCACCGCCCGGGCGTGCGGTTTCCGCGACGCCAGCCACTTCTCCCGGCGGTTCCGTGCCGCCTACGGCCTGAGCCCGCGGGACTGGCAGCACGCGGCGGACGGCTGACCGCCCCGAGGAGTCATCAACGGGCGAACACGTACGGCTCCAGGGCCGGCTCGTCCGGCTCCGACGGAGCGTTGCCCGAGCCGTCGCCGGCGTAGCGGAGGAAGGCGGCGTAGTCGCGGTGGAACGTCGCGGGGTCGACCCCGGGTTGGAACGGCTGGCCACAGGTGGTCAGCGGGATCCGGGCGCGCACGGCGGGGCCGTCGTTGAGCAGTGCGTCCACGACGATCGCGTAGCCGACGGCGTCGTAGCTGCCGATCGCGAAGTGGTCGGCCGCGTTCGCCGGGCAGACCTCCTGCAGGGCGATGGTGGCGATCCGGCCCTGACCGGAGTGCAGCGCCGAGCTCCGGGCCGGTCCGGCGTTCGGCACGACGACCTCGTCTGCGTTCGTGTACGCGACGGTGTAGTCGATGCCGGCGAACGTCTCCGTGCCGCTGTTGAGCGCCTGCAGGAAGCGCGACTGCGACGCCTGCTGGTGGAACGAGGGGTTGCAGTCACGTTGACAGGCGGCGTCGGCGACCGACGTGCCGTGGTTGGAGGGGCTGAGGCCGACGAGGTCGTCGACGAGCGCGCGGGTGTCGGGCCAGAAGCGCAGCGCCCAGCGCGGGACCATGCCGCCCTGGCTCCACCCGACGACGTCCACGTCGCGGCCCGACTGCCTGCTGATCGTGCGCAGGGCGTGGACGACGTACTCCCCTGCCACCTGGATGTCACCGGTGGCGTCGTACGGGAGGGTCACCGCGCACCAGCGCCACCCGAGCCGGGTGAACGCCCGCTCGTAGTTCCAGGCGAAGTTCACCTCCGGGTTCATGGTCGTGCCCGGCGCGAGCAGGATCGGGTCACGGGAAAGGCCCTTCAGGGACCCGTTGCAGGTGAGCGCCGCGTCCAAGTGGGCGGCCGGCACGCTGAGCCGGGGACCGGGCCTGTCCAGCGGCGCGAACTCACCGGCCGACGGCGCGGGCGTGGCCGTCGCCGTCCCGCCGCCGAAGAGGACGAGCAGCGCGGCCGCCACGATCACCAGCCTGGACGGACTCCGGCGCACAGGAACTCCTCCGCTCCACCGGGCGCGCGACGTGCCCGCCCGGTATGGGAACGACTGGTGCGGCGTCCGGTTGTGCTCGGCATTCCGCAGCGGGCAGCGGGACCGGCCGTTACGGTCCCGCTGTGAGCGAGTCGAGCCCTCAGGCGCGGGACGCCGGCGCGGAGACCGCCGCCCGGGTCGCGGCCGGCTACGCGATCGAGGGCGCGGCGCTGGAACTGGGCGCCGTGATGCACGGCGGCGTGCCGCATCCCGAGGCGCAGGTCCGGGTGCCGCTGGCCATGATGAACCGGCACGGCCTCATCGCGGGCGCGACCGGCACCGGCAAGACGAAGACGCTGCAGGTGATCGCCGAGCAGCTGTCGACGGCGGGGGTGCCCGTCGTGCTGGCCGACATCAAAGGGGACCTGAGCGGGCTGGCCCAGCCCGGCGCCGCGGGTGACCGGATCACGGAGCGGGCCACCGGCACCGGTGACCCGTGGGCGGCGACGTCCTACCCGGTGGAGTTCCTGTCGCTGGGCGGACTGGGTCCGGGGGTGCCGGTGCGCGCGACGGTGACCGACTTCGGGCCGGTGCTGCTGTCGAAGGTGCTCGACCTCAACCCCACGCAGGAGAGTTCGCTCGGGCTGATCTTCCACTACGCCGACGACGCCGGGCTGCCGCTGCTCGACCTCAAGGACCTGCGGTCGGTCGTCAGCTGGCTGGTCAGCGACGAGGGCAAGCCGCAGCTGAAGAGCCTCGGCGGGCTGTCGTCGGCCACCGCGGGCGTGATCCTGCGCAACCTCATCGGGCTGGAGGAGCTCGGCGGCGACGTCTTCTTCGGCGAGCCCGAGTGGGAGCCGGCCGACATCCTGCGGACCGCGGCCGACGGCCGCGGCGTGATCACGGCGGTCGAGCTGGCCGCCGTCCAGGACCGCCCGGCCCTCTTCTCGACCTTCCTCATGTGGCTACTGGCCGAGCTGTTCGAGGAGCTGCCCGAGGCCGGCGACCTCGACAAGCCCAAGCTGGTCTTCTTCTTCGACGAGGCGCACCTGCTGTTCAGCGGGGCGAGCAAGGCGTTCCTCGAGTCGGTCACGCAGACCGTGCGGCTCATCCGGTCGAAGGGGGTGGGCATCTTCTTCGTCACGCAGAACCCGACCGACGTCCCGAGCGCGGTGCTCGGCCAGCTCGGCAACCGCGTGCAGCACGCCCTGCGCACGTTCACCCCCGAGGACGCCAAGGCCCTCCGCAGGACCGTGTCGACGTTTCCCGAGTCCGACGACTACGACGTCGCGGAGATGCTCACGTCCCTGGGCACGGGCGAGGCCGCGGTGACGGTGCTGTCCGAGCGCGGCTCACCCACGCCGGTGGCCTGGACGATGCTGCGCGCGCCGCGCTCGCTCATGGCACCGGTCGATCCCGCCGTCCTGTCGGCTGCCGTCGCGGGCTCGCCGCTGTGGGTGAAGTACGGGCAGCCGGTGGACCGGGAGTCGGCCTACGAGCGCCTGGCCGCCCGCCTCGCTCCCCCGCCGCCGCCCCCGCCGGCCTAGGCACCGGAGCCCGAGCTGCCGAACCCGTGGCCGGAGATCCGCGAGCCGGCACAGCGTCGGCGGAGCCGGGCCGAGGAACCGCCCGGGGACGACGTCGTCGGCACGGTGCTCGGGTCCGCGGCGTTCCGGTCCTTCGCGCGTTCGGCGGCCTCGGCGCTCGGCCGCGAGCTGACGCGCGGCATCTTCGGCAACCGCCGGCGCCGCCGCTGAGCGGGTCAGCCCCAGGGAGTCCCGGTGTCACGGACGCACACCGGGCAGGCGTGCTCGTCCCCGCCCTCCGGGGGCCAGTCGCCGTCGACCACGTCGACCTTCGCGCCGCACTCCGCCCGGTACGGCCCGTCCTTGCGCGTGGCGACGGCGACCACCGCGTGCCGCTCCCCGACCGGACCGCCGCCGGCACCTGCTCGCCGACCGATCACGTACTCACTCCCGCTCATGGACAGGGAGTACCACCTCTGGCCCTCGTCGGCCTGTCGTGGGTCCCCATACGGTGACGGGATGGGCGAGAACGGCAGCACGTACGTCCCCGTGACCTACGACCACTGCGAGCAGATCCAGGGACCCTTCTTCCACGGGACGAGGTCCGTGCTCGAGGTCGGCGACGAACTGGTCCCCGGCTACGGCTCCAACTTCCAGGCGGGCCGGGTGTCGAACCACATCTACTTCACCGCCCTCGTGGACACCGCGATCTGGGGTGCGGAGCTGGCGACCGCGCCGGCCGGGAACGGAGAGCGGGGACGCATCTACGTCGTCGAGCCCGTCGGCCCCTTCGAGGACGACCCGAACGTGACGAACAAGAGATTCCCCGGCAACCCCACGGAGTCCTACCGCACCCGCCATCCGCTGCGCGTCGTCGGCGAGGTCGACGACTGGGAGGGCCACGACCCCGAGGTGCTGAAGGGGATGCTGGACCACCTGGCGCAGCTGCGGGAGCAGGGGCTGGACGTGATCGAGGACTAGGACGGCTGGGAGATGTTGACCATCCACTGGATCCCGAACCGGTCGACGCACATGCCGAACTCGTCGCCCCAGACCTGCTTCTCCAGCGGCATGGTCACGCTGCCGCCCTCGGCGAGCTTGGTGAAGTAGCCGCGGAGGTCGTCGGCGTCGTCCCCGCTGAGGCTGATGGAGATGTTGCTGCCGGTGCTGGGCTCCATGCCGGCGGGCGCGTCCGAGAGCATGAGGGTGTAGCCGGCCGGCGTCTCCAGCTGGGCGTGCATGACCTTGTCCTCGTCACCCGGGGCGGCCATGCCGCTCCCGCCGTAGGTGTCCACGGCGAGGTCCCCGCCGAACACGTCCCGGTAGAACTCCGCGGCCTGGCGTGCGTTGCCCGAGAAACCGATGTAGGGGTTCAGCCGAGATGTCACGGGGAGCTCCCTCCGAGCAGGTCGAGTGGGAGATCAACGTAGCGGGGCCTGGTCGTCGTGCGGAACGTTCTCCGGCCTGACGTAGTCGCCGAGCGCGTGCACCCGCCAGCCGCCCAGCCGAGGCCGGCGCACCAGGGTCGCGATGGCGATGTCCCCGACAAGGACCATGTCCGGCGGCGGCCCGGTGGTCTCGCCGGTGTCGCGCAGGTAGGTGATGTAGACGACGTCCGGGTCGTCGACCGACGGAGTGGCCTCCGACGCCATGCCGTAGCCGAGCAGGAGCTCGGCGGGGCCGGCGAAGGTGCCCCACCCCCGCCAGCTCTCGGGGGTGACGATGACGCTGAGGACGTCGAGGTTCGGGCCGTCGGGCTCGGTGACCGCCGTCCAGAAGACGGCGGCCACGGTCACCGGGTTGTCCGGTCCGGGAGGGCCTGCGTCCACCAGTGCGGCAACCTCGGACGTCGGTACCCGGGGCGGCGGCAGGTCCTCCGGTGGCAGCCAGGCCATGTGCCCAGCATGCGCTGCTTCTCCGCGAGGCGTCAGCAGCCGGAGACGTCGTAGTCCTCGACGGCCGGCCACGCGGACGGCGGAGTGGTCGGCCAGTCCCAGATGGAGACGCCGATGGCCTGCTGCTCGGTCGCCGCCCGGGCCATGGCCGAGTAGTCGTCGGACGTCTCCTGGGCGTCGTAGCCGCCGATCACCGAGACGGTCGCACACGGGTCGTCGAGGTGCCGGCGCACCCGTTCGATGTTCTCGGTGACGTACCAGTGGGGGTCGGTGAACCCCTCCTCCGACCGGTTGGACCAGTACGCCATGGGCAGCCAGACGTCGTAGAGGTCGCGCAGTTCCGCCCATGGGAACTCCGGCCAGTACCCGGAGTTCAGCACGTCGGTGACCACCGGTGGGAGCACGACGGCGCCGAGCTCGACATCGGGCAGCGCGGCCCGCAGCTGCTGCGACAGCTCGATCAGCGCCGCGTTCCGCGGTGCGAGCGCGACGGCGTCGGTGAACTCGATGTCGACGGCGACCGCGTCGAAGCCCTGTCCGTCGACGCGGAACTCCGCGATCGCCTCCAGCCTCCGCAGGTCGCCGGCGATGTCGCCGAAGCGCGGCAGGTACCAGGCGACCACCTGCATGTCGCGCGCGTGCGCCCGCACGAGGAAGTCGCCGAGGACGTCCGTGCTCAGCAGCCCGGGGTACCGGGGGTCGTCGGCGGCCGGCTGCAGGTAGATCGTGCGGATGCCCGCCTCGGCCATCGTGTCGACGACGGCCGGCGTCACCGGCGGAACCGCGCCGCCGAACTCCCGGGTGAACCGGTACCGCGACAGCCACGTGCCGACGCCGGCGTAGGGCGACGTCTCCTCGACCACCGGGGCGGTGGTGGTCGGCGGTTCCGACGGGGCAGTGGTGGCGTCGGCCGACGGCCGGTCCCCGCGCGGTTCCGCGACGGGTTCGGCCAGTACCACGACGAGGACGGCGATCAGCAGGACGCCGAGCAGCAGACCACCGACGCGGTGGTTCGACCGCCGCCTGTGCGCGCCCCTGCCCACCGCCGCATCATCCTGGGGTGGCCGCCGCGGCGACCAGTCGATCAGCCGTCGACGTATCGGTCGCGCTCGACGACGAACTGGCCGGTCGCGGTGTTCGACTCGATGAACTCCGGCAGCAGCGGGATCCGCACGGTCACGGTGACGCACACGGAGAACTCCTCGCCCGGCACCAGAGTCGGCGTGTATCCCCCGGCGGACGCGCAGTCCGCGCCGGCCGGCGCGTAGGCCAGCTGCAGGTCGGTGGCGTCGACCGACTGGTCCTCGACCGCCAGCTCCGCCGCCCGCAGTGCCCGCTCCTGCCCGGTGACGGGGTCCGGCGCCGTGCCGATCGCGCGGCCTGCCTCACGGGCCGCCGCCGTCGAGGCGAACACCCCGCGCTGGACGGCCGAGAACCCCGCGACGATGTAGACCAGCGGCACGAAGACGACGAGTGCGATGAACACGAACTCGACCAGTGCCGACCCCCGCTCCTCGCGCAGCATCCCGAGCCGGCGGCGCAGCCGGCTCACGGGCCCTCCTTGACCGCGCGGCCCGTGACGTCCAGCGGCAGCAGGTTGCCCAGCGCCGACAGCAGCGACGGCACCGAGCCCGAGCACTGCACCACCACGAGGGTCAACCCGCTGGCGTCGACCTCCTCGGCCGACGTGCACGCCAGCCCCTCGGCGGTCTGCGTCGACGTCGCCTGCGCCACCACCTCCACGGTGCGCGCGGCCCCGGCGGCCGGGTCGACGTCGGCGTTCGCCGCATACCGGGCGCCCTGCTGCGCGCTCGCCGTCACCACGTTGCGCACGTGCACGTAGACGGCAACCTGCAGCACCGCGAGCAGCAGCGCCACGATGAGCATCGAGACCATGACGAAGTCGACGACGGCGCTGCCCCGCTCGTCGTCGTCCGTCGGTACGACCGACGGTTCAGCCACCGCTCGTGACGGAGGTGAGCGCGTTCTCGACGGCGGAGACGATCGCCTCCCGGAACGGGATGAGGATGGCGAGCACGAGGGCCGCGGTCATCACCGTGATCATGACCCAGCCCGGGACGTCGCCCCGTTCGGGATCGTCGCCCGTCACCCGGGCCGAGAGCGCAGCCAGTGCGGCGGTCAGGTACGCGTAACCGCGCATCCGTGTTCCTTCCTCCAGGTCCGCTGTCACTGCGCCAGCGAGACGATGCTGATCAGCCCCGGGAACAGGGCGAAGAGAACGGTGACCGGCAGCACCAGGAACACGACCGGCACCATCATGGCGATCTCCTTGCGGCCGCCCGCCTCGAGCAGCCGGCGCTTGCCGGCCTCCCGGACGTCGGCTGCCTGGGCGCGGAGCACCTCGGCCAGCGGGGTGCCGCGCTCGATCGCCACGAGCAGCCCGTCGATGAACCGGGCCAGCGGGTCCAGCGACGTGCGGTCGGCGACCTGCTGCAGGGCGTCGACGAGCGGGACGCCGGCGCGCGCGCGGCCGAGGGCCGCCCCGAGCTCGCGCGCCAGTTCCCCGCCGGAGAGCCGGGTGACCCGGGCGATCGCCGCGGTGGGGCTCTCCCCCGCCGTCACGGCCAGGGCGAGCAGCTCGGCGACGACCGGGAACTCGGCGAGCAGCAGCTCCTCGCGCTTCAGCACCTGCTGGGTCAGCCACCAGTCGCGGCCGAGCACCCCGCCGAGCAGGCCCGCCACGCACAGCAGCCCGGCCGAGAGCACGTTCAGCCCGCCGGCCGCGACCGAGCCGACGGTGGCGACCACGGCTGCCCCCAGCAGCCCGATTCCGCCCCAGACCACCTGCTCCACGCGGAAGTCCTCGACGGTCGCCTCGTCGGCCAGCGCGTCCAGCCGGCGGCGGACCGCGGCCCGTCCGCCCAGCAGCCGGTCGACCAGCCGTGCGCCGTCCCCGACGGCCGGGCCGAACACCCGGCGGACGGCGGTGAGCAGGCCCGGCTCGGTCGCGGTGCCCAGCAGCCGGGACGGCGGAGGGGTGTCGTGCACGTAGGGCGCGAGCCGGTCGACCAGCCGCACCGAGCGGAACGGCGGGGCGTAGGTCAGCACCAGCACCAGGCCGGTCGCCGCGACCAGTCCCAGCACCATCCCCGTGAGACCCGCACTCACTGCAGCACCCTGACGTCCTCGGGCAGACGCCCGATCCGCAGCATCAGCCGGTAGGCCACGAGGCACACCGCTCCGCCGCCCAGCAGGATCGCCGTCCCCAGGGGGGAGTCGTAGGCGGCGAGCGTCGTCGACTGCGTCGCCAGCAGCAGGAGCACGACCCACGGCGCGGCCACCGCCAGCCGCGCTGCCGAGACCACCCAGCCCTGCCGTGTCTCGAGCTCGGCCCGTGCACGGGCGTCCTCGCGCAGGAAGGTCGCCAGGGTCCGCAGCACCCGGCCGAGGTCGCTGCCGCCGACCTCACGGGCCACCCGCAGCGTCTCCACGATCCGGTCACCGACAGGGTCGGCCAGGTCGTCCTTGAGCCGGTCGAGGCACACGCTGAACCGGCCGCTCGAGCGGTACTCGGTGGCGAAGCGGGCGAACGGCGGCCGCAACACCTCGGGACCGCGCGTCGACAGCGCCGACAGCGCCTCCGGCAGCGACAGCCCGGCGCGGACGGCCGAGGCGAGGTTGTCGACGACCTCCGGCCACACCTCCCGGAGGTCGGCCCTGCGCCGGGCGGCGAGCCGGCGGACCTGCGCGTAGGGCAGGAAGAAGCCGAACAGGCCGAACACCAGACTGACGGTCACCGTGCCGGTGGTCAGCAGGACGACGACCAGCACCGCCAGCCCAAGCCCGAGCTGCAGCGCCAGGAGTTGGGTGGCGTTGATGCCGGTCAGCCCCGCCTCGGCGAGCAGAACCTGACGACGACCCGGCTGCCGGGGCCCGGTGCGGGGCTGCGGCGCCCGCGATCCGCTCCGCCAGATCAGCAGCAGGCCGACCCCGGCGAGCAGCCCCAGCAGCGCGCCGGACTCAGTCATCGCCCGTCGCCGAGCAGCGCCGGCAGGTCATGGCCGAGGGCGGCGAACCGCTCGGGGTGCGGCGGGTAGCCGTCGGCACGGACGAGCCGCCCGTCCCGGGAGGTGAAGACGTCGGCGGTCTCGATGACGCCGCCCTCGGCGCGGCCGGGCAGGGCGACGATCTCGCGCACCCGGCGGTGCCCGGAGACGTCGGTGCCGACGTGGACGACCAGGTCGACGCTGGAGGCCACGGTCGGGACGACGAACGCCGTCCCGATGTTCTCGCCGGCCAGCAGGGGCAGCGTGCACATCTTGACCACGGCCTCGCGGGCGCTGTTGGCGTGCAGGGTGCACATGCCCGGCAGGCCGGAGTTGAGCGCGATCAGCAGGTCGAGGCACTCCTCCTGCCGCACCTCGCCGACGACGATCCGCGAGGGCCGCATCCGCAGCGCCTCCTTCACGAGGCGGCGCAGCGGGATCTCGCCGGCGCCCTCGAGGTTGGGCTGCCGGGTCTGCATCGAGACGACGTCGGGCAGCGGCACCTGCAGCTCGAAGACCTCCTCGCAGGTGACCACGCGCTCCCGGGCCGGCACGGCTGCGCAGAGGCAGTTGAGCAGCGTCGTCTTGCCGGCCTGGGTGCCGCCGGAGACCAGGATGTTCAGCCCCGAGGCGACGGCGGCCTCCAGGAAGCGGGCCGCCTGGGTCGTGATGGTGCCGAGGGCGACGAGCTCGTCGAGGCTGTGCGCCTGCAGCACGAACTTGCGGATGTTGACCGCCATGTGGCGGCGGGTGATGTCGGGGATCACCACGTGCAGGCGCGAGCCGTCCGGCATCATCGCGTCGACGAACGGCGTGCTCATGTCGATCCGCCGTCCGGACGTGCGGAGCATCCGCTCGACGAGGTCGGCGAGCTCCCCGTGCCCGAGGATCGTCGTCGTCAGTTCGCTGCGCCCGCGCCGGGCGATGAACACCCGGCCCGGTTCGTTGACCCAGAACTACTTCCGGACGTTTGACCACGTACGATCATCGACGGAAAGCAACGCTGAGCTGGACTTTTGCTGTTTATAGTCGCTAGCTGGTGAGTGCCGTGACTGGCCATTCTGCGGACTAGTTGCGGACTGGCTGCGGACCAAGATCGCGTGCGTCCCCGTCCTCTTACCCCTCGAGACACGGCTTCCGCTTTCCACCCGGATCAGCATTGCCGTGCGGCGCAGGCTGGCCAGCGAGCCCGGACGCTGTCAACCCGAGCGCAGCCTTGCTGTCCGGCTTCCGCACCGGCTGCGGGGCGCAGCGCATGCCTCCGCGTCCCTGGCGGGGCGCCACGGGTGGGCCTCATCGCCCGATGCCTGGACCAGCGGCAGTTCGCCGCGTGAGCGTTGCGAGGTCCTCGGGCCGCGGGAGGTGGACATGCCGTTCCGGGACAGTCAGCCGCGGGGCGGCCGATCGGTGTGGGGTCGGGTCGGCGTCCTGGTGTGCACGCCAGGTGTCCCGCTCCTGGGCGAGGCGGTCGGCCGGCTGGGCGAGGAGAGCCAGCTCGGTCGTCAGGCGCGTGATGCGAGCGCGGACGGCGGCCAGTTCTGCTCGCGCGGCGGTTATGGCCAGGTCGGTGTCGGTCAGCCGCTCCGCCGGGTCGAGGGTCCAGGCGAGGTGTCCGAAGCGGGCGAGCCGGTCCTCAAGCTGACGCCGGGCGTCGGTTGCCGCGGCCCCGGCGTGCCGGTGGGTCTGCTGCGCGGTGGCTGCGGTCGCGCGCAACTGCTCGTGCTCCGGGTGGGCGTGTTCGGCGTGGTGGCGGGCGTAGGAGTCGAAGGCAGTCCACAGCCGCGGTCGGTCGTCGGACCGGTCAGACAGGCGCGCGATCTGCTGCGGGTCGGTGGGCATGGTCGGGAGGTAGGGCCGCCAGGCGTCCGCCCAGTCGGCGAGCTGCTCGCCGGCCCGGTTCACCGCCGCACGCCGCAGTTGGAGCCGGCCGGGGCCGTCGAGCACGACCTGCGCGGCGTCGCGGGCGGCGTCACGCCCGGTGTCCCAGCTGTCGAGCAGCGTGTCGCGGATCCGGTCGGTCTCGGCGGTGAACCGGGCCGGCGAGCAGCTCGCCGACTGGGCGGACGCCTGGCGGCCCTACCTCCCGACCATGCCCACCGACCCGCAGCAGATCGCGCGCCTGTCTGACCGGTCCGACGACCGACCGCGGCTGTGGACTGCCTTCGACTCCTACGCCCGCCACCACGCCGAACACGCCCACCCGGAGCACGAGCAGTTGCGCGCGACCGCAGCCACCGCGCAGCAGACCCACCGGCACGCCGGGGCCGCGGCAACCGACGCCCGGCGTCAGCTTGAGGACCGGCTCGCCCGCTTCGGACACCTCGCCTGGACCCTCGACCCGGCGGAGCGGCTGACCGACACCGACCTGGCCATAACCGCCGCGCGAGCAGAACTGGCCGCCGTCCGCGCTCGCATCACGCGCCTGACGACCGAGCTGGCTCTCCTCGCCCAGCCGGCCGACCGCCTCGCCCAGGAGCGGGACACCTGGCGTGCACACCAGGACGCCGACCCGACCCCACACCGATCGGCCGCCCCGCGGCTGACTGTCCCGGAACGGCATGTCCACCTCCCGCGGCCCGAGGACCTCGCAACGCTCACGCGGCGAACTGCCGCTGGTCCAGGCATCGGGCGATGAGGCCCACCCGTGGCGCCCCGCCAGGGACGCGGAGGCATGCGCTGCGCCCCGCAGCCGGTGCGGAAGCCGGACAGCAAGGCTGCGCTCGGGTTGACAGCGTCCGGGCTCGCTGGCCAGCCTGCGCCGCACGGCAATGCTGATCCGGGTGGAAAGCGGAAGCCGTGTCTCGAGGGGTAAGAGGACGGGGACGCACGCGATCTTGGTCCGCAGCCAGTCCGCAACTAGTCCGCAGAATGGCCAGTCACGGCACTCACCAGCTAGCGACTATAAACAGCAAAAGTCCAGCTCAGCGTTGCTTTCCGTCGATGATCGTACGTGGTCAAACGTCCGGAAGTAGTTCTGGGTCAACGAACCGGGCCGGGTGTTCATCGCCCGGCGCGGGCGCAGCGAACTGACGACGACGATCCTCGGGCACGGGGAGCTCGCCGACCTCGTCGAGCGGATGCTCCGCACGTCCGGACGGCGGATCGACATGAGCACGCCGTTCGTCGACGCGATGATGCCGGACGGCTCGCGCCTGCACGTGGTGATCCCCGACATCACCCGCCGCCACATGGCGGTCAACATCCGCAAGTTCGTGCTGCAGGCGCACAGCCTCGACGAGCTCGTCGCCCTCGGCACCATCACGACCCAGGCGGCCCGCTTCCTGGAGGCCGCCGTCGCCTCGGGGCTGAACATCCTGGTCTCCGGCGGCACCCAGGCCGGCAAGACGACGCTGCTCAACTGCCTCTGCGCAGCCGTGCCGGCCCGGGAGCGCGTGGTCACCTGCGAGGAGGTCTTCGAGCTGCAGGTGCCGCTGCCCGACGTCGTCTCGATGCAGACCCGGCAGCCCAACCTCGAGGGCGCCGGCGAGATCCCGCTGCGCCGCCTCGTGAAGGAGGCGCTGCGGATGCGGCCCTCGCGGATCGTCGTCGGCGAGGTGCGGCAGGAGGAGTGCCTCGACCTGCTGATCGCGCTCAACTCCGGCCTGCCGGGCATGTGCACCCTGCACGCCAACAGCGCCCGCGAGGCCGTGGTCAAGATGTGCACGCTGCCCCTGCTGGCCGGCGAGAACATCGGGACGGCGTTCGTCGTCCCGACCGTGGCCTCCAGCGTCGACCTGGTCGTCCACGTCGGCACCGACGTCTCCGGGCACCGCCGGGTGCGCGAGATCGTCGCCCTGCCCGGCCGCGCCGAGGGCGGCGTCATCGAGACCGCCGACGTCTTCACCTCCCGGGACGGGCGGCTCGTCCGTGCCGACGGCTACCCGCCGCACCCCGAGCGGTTCGCCGCCCTCGGCCATGACCTGCCGGCGCTGCTCGGCGACGGGCGATGACTGAGTCCGGCGCGCTGCTGGGGCTGCTCGCCGGGGTCGGCCTGCTGCTGATCTGGCGGAGCGGATCGCGGGCGCCGCAGCCCCGCACCGGGCCCCGGCAGCCGGGTCGTCGTCAGGTTCTGCTCGCCGAGGCGGGGCTGACCGGCATCAACGCCACCCAACTCCTGGCGCTGCAGCTCGGGCTTGGGCTGGCGGTGCTGGTCGTCGTCCTGCTGACCACCGGCACGGTGACCGTCAGTCTGGTGTTCGGCCTGTTCGGCTTCTTCCTGCCCTACGCGCAGGTCCGCCGGCTCGCCGCCCGGCGCAGGGCCGACCTCCGGGAGGTGTGGCCGGAGGTCGTCGACAACCTCGCCTCGGCCGTCCGCGCCGGGCTGTCGCTGCCGGAGGCGCTGTCGGCGCTGTCGACGCGCGGTCCCGAGGTGTTGCGGCCGCCGTTCGCCCGCTTCGCCACCGAGTACCGCTCGAGCGGCCGGTTCAGCGTGTGCCTCGACCGGCTCAAGGACGACCTGGCCGACCCTGTCGGTGACCGGATCGTGGAGACGCTGCGGGTGGCCCGTGAGGTCGGCGGCAGCGACCTCGGCCGGGTGCTGCGGACCCTGGCGACCTTCCTGCGCGAGGACGCCCGTGCACGGGCCGAGCTCGAGACACGGCAGGGCTGGGTGGTCTCGGCAGCGCGGCTGGCGGTGGCCGCGCCGTGGGTCGTGCTCCTGCTGCTGGCGACGCAGTCGACGACGCTCGCCGCCTACGACTCCCCCCTGGGGACGGCGATCCTGCTGGGCGGCGGAGCGGTGTGCCTCGTGGCCTACCGGCTGATGCTGCGGATCGGGCGTCTGCCCGAGGACGTCAGGGTGCTGCAGTGAGTGCGGGTCTCACGGGGATGGTGCTGGGACTGGTCGCGGCGACCGGCCTGGTGCTGGTGCTGACCTACGCCCCGCCGTTCCGCTCGGTGCGGCTGGTCGACCGGCTCGCGCCCTACGTGCACGACACCCCTCCGCCGTCCCGGCTGCTGGGCACCGCGACCGAGCCGGGCCTGCTCACCGCCGTCCGCCGGGTGTTCGGCCCGGCCGTCGGGGACGGCGCACGGCTGGTCGACCGGCTGCTGGGCGGACGGGCCGCGGTCCGCCGCCGGCTGGACGCGCTGGCCGACGAGGCGACCGTCGAGGACTTCCGCGTGGAGCAGGTGGTCTGGGGCGGAATCGGGCTGCTGGGGGCAGCCGTGGTCGCCACCGTCGGCTCGGTCGCGGCCGGCGGGCTGAACGTGCTCTCGGCCGGGCTGCTGTGCGTGGCGGGCCTGCTCGGCGGGGTGCTCGGCCGCGACTGGTGGCTGACCCAGCAGGTGCTGAAGCGCGAGGAGCTGCTGCTCGCCGAGTTCCCGGTCGTCGCCGAGCTGCTCGCCCTGGCCGTGACGGCGGGGGAGAGCCCCACCGCGGCGATCGCCCGGGTCACCCGGCTCTCCGGCGGGGAACTGGCGCGCGAGCTCGGGGCGGCCCTCGGCCGCGCGCGCGCCGGCGTCCCGCTCGTCGACGCCCTGCAGCAGGTCGCCGACCGCACGTCGCTGGACCCGCTGGCCCGGTTCATCGACGGGCTGCTCGTGGCGATCGAGCGCGGCACCCCGCTGGCCGAGGTGCTCCGCGCCCAGGCAGCCGACGTCCGGGAGGCCGGCAAGCGCCGGCTGCTCGAGGCGGGCGGCCGCAAGGAGATCGCCATGATGGTGCCGGTCGTGTTCCTGGTGCTGCCGGTCACCGTTCTCTTCGCCCTGTTCCCGGGGCTGATCAGCATCGTCTCGCTGGCGCAGTGACAGCGGACCTGGAGGAAGGAACACGGATGCGCGGTTACGCGTACCTGACCGCCGCACTGGCTGCGCTCTCGGCCCGGGTGACGGGCGACGATCCCGAACGGGGCGACGTCCCGGGCTGGGTCATGATCACGGTGATGACCGCGGCCCTCGTGCTCGCCATCCTCATCCCGTTCCGGGAGGCGATCGTCTCCGCCGTCGAGAACGCGCTCACCTCCGTCACGAGCGGTGGCTGAACCGTCGGTCGTACCGACGGACGACGACGAGCGGGGCAGCGCCGTCGTCGACTTCGTCATGGTCTCGATGCTCATCGTGGCGCTGCTGCTCGCGGTGCTGCAGGTTGCCGTCTACGTGCACGTGCGCAACGTGGTGACGGCGAGCGCGCAGCAGGGCGCCCGGTATGCGGCGAACGCCGACGTCGACCCGGCCGCCGGGGCCGCGCGCACCGTGGAGGTGGTGGCGCAGGCGACGTCGACGCAGACCGCCGAGGGGCTGGCGTGCACGTCGGCCGAGGAGGTCGACGCCAGCGGGTTGACCCTCGTGGTGGTGCAGTGCTCGGGCTCGGTGCCGTCGCTGCTGTCGGCGCTGGGCAACCTGCTGCCGCTGGACGTCACGGGCCGCGCGGTCAAGGAGGGCCCGTGAGCCGGCTGCGCCGCCGGCTCGGGATGCTGCGCGAGGAGCGGGGGTCGGCACTGGTCGAGTTCGTGTTCATCGCACTCGTCGTCTTCGTGCCGCTGGTCTACATCGTCGCGGGGTTCTCGGCCGTCCAGCGCGGGGTGTTCGCCTCGACGGCGGCGGCCCGTGAGGCAGGCCGCGCGATCGGCACGGCGCCGGACCCCGTCACCGGGCAGGAGCGGGCACTGCGGGCGGCGGAGCTGGCGGTCGAGGACCAGTCGGTCGACGCCACCGACCTGCAGCTGGCCTACGCGCCGGCCGGCGCGGACTGCGCGTCCGCCGGGGGATACACGCCGACTCTGGTGCCGGGCGAGGAGTTCTCCGTGTGCGTCACCGTGACCGTGCGGATCCCGCTGCTGCCGGAGTTCATCGAGTCGAACACCGCGACCGGCCAGTTCGTCGTCGAGCGCGACCGATACGTCGACGGCTGATCGACTGGTCGCCGCGGCGGCCACCCCAGGATGATGCGGCGGTGGGCAGGGGCGCGCACAGGCGGCGGTCGAACCACCGCGTCGGTGGTCTGCTGCTCGGCGTCCTGCTGATCGCCGTCCTCGTCGTGGTACTGGCCGAACCCGTCGCGGAACCGCGCGGGGACCGGCCGTCGGCCGACGCCACCACTGCCCCGTCGGAACCGCCGACCACCACCGCCCCGGTGGTCGAGGAGACGTCGCCCTACGCCGGCGTCGGCACGTGGCTGTCGCGGTACCGGTTCACCCGGGAGTTCGGCGGCGCGGTTCCGCCGGTGACGCCGGCCGTCGTCGACACGATGGCCGAGGCGGGCATCCGCACGATCTACCTGCAGCCGGCCGCCGACGACCCCCGGTACCCCGGGCTGCTGAGCACGGACGTCCTCGGCGACTTCCTCGTGCGGGCGCACGCGCGCGACATGCAGGTGGTCGCCTGGTACCTGCCGCGCTTCGGCGACATCGCCGGCGACCTGCGGAGGCTGGAGGCGATCGCGGAGTTCCGCGTCGACGGACAGGGCTTCGACGCGGTCGCCGTCGACATCGAGTTCACCGACGCCGTCGCGCTCGCACCGCGGAACGCGGCGCTGATCGAGCTGTCGCAGCAGCTGCGGGCCGCGCTGCCCGATGTCGAGCTCGGCGCCGTCGTGCTCCCACCGGTGGTCACCGACGTGCTGAACTCCGGGTACTGGCCGGAGTTCCCATGGGCGGAACTGCGCGACCTCTACGACGTCTGGCTGCCCATGGCGTACTGGTCCAACCGGTCGGAGGAGGGGTTCACCGACCCCCACTGGTACGTCACCGAGAACATCGAACGGGTGCGCCGGCACCTCGACGACCCGTGTGCGACCGTCTCGGTGATCGGCGGCTACGACGCCCAGGAGACGTCCGACGACTACTCGGCCATGGCCCGGGCGGCGACCGAGCAGCAGGCCATCGGCGTCTCCATCTGGGACTGGCCGACCACTCCGCCGTCCGCGTGGCCGGCCGTCGAGGACTACGACGTCTCCGGCTGCTGACGCCTCGCGGAGAAGCAGCGCATGCTGGGCACATGGCCTGGCTGCCACCGGAGGACCTGCCGCCGCCCCGGGTACCGACGTCCGAGGTTGCCGCACTGGTGGACGCAGGCCCTCCCGGACCGGACAACCCGGTGACCGTGGCCGCCGTCTTCTGGACGGCGGTCACCGAGCCCGACGGCCCGAACCTCGACGTCCTCAGCGTCATCGTCACCCCCGAGAGCTGGCGGGGGTGGGGCACCTTCGCCGGCCCCGCCGAGCTCCTGCTCGGCTACGGCATGGCGTCGGAGGCCACTCCGTCGGTCGACGACCCGGACGTCGTCTACATCACCTACCTGCGCGACACCGGCGAGACCACCGGGCCGCCGCCGGACATGGTCCTTGTCGGGGACATCGCCATCGCGACCCTGGTGCGCCGGCCTCGGCTGGGCGGCTGGCGGGTGCACGCGCTCGGCGACTACGTCAGGCCGGAGAACGTTCCGCACGACGACCAGGCCCCGCTACGTTGATCTCCCACTCGACCTGCTCGGAGGGAGCTCCCCGTGACATCTCGGCTGAACCCCTACATCGGTTTCTCGGGCAACGCACGCCAGGCCGCGGAGTTCTACCGGGACGTGTTCGGCGGGGACCTCGCCGTGGACACCTACGGCGGGAGCGGCATGGCCGCCCCGGGTGACGAGGACAAGGTCATGCACGCCCAGCTGGAGACGCCGGCCGGCTACACCCTCATGCTCTCGGACGCGCCCGCCGGCATGGAGCCCAGCACCGGCAGCAACATCTCCATCAGCCTCAGCGGGGACGACGCCGACGACCTCCGCGGCTACTTCACCAAGCTCGCCGAGGGCGGCAGCGTGACCATGCCGCTGGAGAAGCAGGTCTGGGGCGACGAGTTCGGCATGTGCGTCGACCGGTTCGGGATCCAGTGGATGGTCAACATCTCCCAGCCGTCCTAGTCCTCGATCACGTCCAGCCCCTGCTCCCGCAGCTGCGCCAGGTGGTCCAGCATCCCCTTCAGCACCTCGGGGTCGTGGCCCTCCCAGTCGTCGACCTCGCCGACGACGCGCAGCGGATGGCGGGTGCGGTAGGACTCCGTGGGGTTGCCGGGGAATCTCTTGTTCGTCACGTTCGGGTCGTCCTCGAAGGGGCCGACGGGCTCGACGACGTAGATGCGTCCCCGCTCTCCGTTCCCGGCCGGCGCGGTCGCCAGCTCCGCACCCCAGATCGCGGTGTCCACGAGGGCGGTGAAGTAGATGTGGTTCGACACCCGGCCCGCCTGGAAGTTGGAGCCGTAGCCGGGGACCAGTTCGTCGCCGACCTCGAGCACGGACCTCGTCCCGTGGAAGAAGGGTCCCTGGATCTGCTCGCAGTGGTCGTAGGTCACGGGGACGTACGTGCTGCCGTTCTCGCCCATCCCGTCACCGTATGGGGACCCACGACAGGCCGACGAGGGCCAGAGGTGGTACTCCCTGTCCATGAGCGGGAGTGAGTACGTGATCGGTCGGCGAGCAGGTGCCGGCGGCGGTCCGGTCGGGGAGCGGCACGCGGTGGTCGCCGTCGCCACGCGCAAGGACGGGCCGTACCGGGCGGAGTGCGGCGCGAAGGTCGACGTGGTCGACGGCGACTGGCCCCCGGAGGGCGGGGACGAGCACGCCTGCCCGGTGTGCGTCCGTGACACCGGGACTCCCTGGGGCTGACCCGCTCAGCGGCGGCGCCGGCGGTTGCCGAAGATGCCGCGCGTCAGCTCGCGGCCGAGCGCCGAGGCCGCCGAACGCGCGAAGGACCGGAACGCCGCGGACCCGAGCACCGTGCCGACGACGTCGTCCCCGGGCGGTTCCTCGGCCCGGCTCCGCCGACGCTGTGCCGGCTCGCGGATCTCCGGCCACGGGTTCGGCAGCTCGGGCTCCGGTGCCTAGGCCGGCGGGGGCGGCGGCGGGGGAGCGAGGCGGGCGGCCAGGCGCTCGTAGGCCGACTCCCGGTCCACCGGCTGCCCGTACTTCACCCACAGCGGCGAGCCCGCGACGGCAGCCGACAGGACGGCGGGATCGACCGGTGCCATGAGCGAGCGCGGCGCGCGCAGCATCGTCCAGGCCACCGGCGTGGGTGAGCCGCGCTCGGACAGCACCGTCACCGCGGCCTCGCCCGTGCCCAGGGACGTGAGCATCTCCGCGACGTCGTAGTCGTCGGACTCGGGAAACGTCGACACGGTCCTGCGGAGGGCCTTGGCGTCCTCGGGGGTGAACGTGCGCAGGGCGTGCTGCACGCGGTTGCCGAGCTGGCCGAGCACCGCGCTCGGGACGTCGGTCGGGTTCTGCGTGACGAAGAAGATGCCCACCCCCTTCGACCGGATGAGCCGCACGGTCTGCGTGACCGACTCGAGGAACGCCTTGCTCGCCCCGCTGAACAGCAGGTGCGCCTCGTCGAAGAAGAAGACCAGCTTGGGCTTGTCGAGGTCGCCGGCCTCGGGCAGCTCCTCGAACAGCTCGGCCAGTAGCCACATGAGGAAGGTCGAGAAGAGGGCCGGGCGGTCCTGGACGGCGGCCAGCTCGACCGCCGTGATCACGCCGCGGCCGTCGGCCGCGGTCCGCAGGATGTCGGCCGGCTCCCACTCGGGCTCGCCGAAGAAGACGTCGCCGCCGAGCTCCTCCAGCCCGATGAGGTTGCGCAGGATCACGCCCGCGGTGGCCGACGACAGCCCGCCGAGGCTCTTCAGCTGCGGCTTGCCCTCGTCGCTGACCAGCCAGCTGACGACCGACCGCAGGTCCTTGAGGTCGAGCAGCGGCAGCCCGGCGTCGTCGGCGTAGTGGAAGATCAGCCCGAGCGAACTCTCCTGCGTGGGGTTGAGGTCGAGCACCTTCGACAGCAGCACCGGCCCGAAGTCGGTCACCGTCGCGCGCACCGGCACCCCCGGACCCAGTCCGCCCAGCGACAGGAACTCCACCGGGTAGGACGTCGCCGCCCACGGGTCACCGGTGCCGGTGGCCCGCTCCGTGATCCGGTCACCCGCGGCGCCGGGCTGGGCCAGCCCGCTCAGGTCCCCTTTGATGTCGGCCAGCACGACGGGCACCCCCGCCGTCGACAGCTGCTCGGCGATCACCTGCAGCGTCTTCGTCTTGCCGGTGCCGGTCGCGCCCGCGATGAGGCCGTGCCGGTTCATCATGGCCAGCGGCACCCGGACCTGCGCCTCGGGATGCGGCACGCCGCCGTGCATCACGGCGCCCAGTTCCAGCGCCGCGCCCTCGATCGCGTAGCCGGCCGCGACCCGGGCGGCGGTCTCCGCGCCGGCGTCCCGCGCCTGAGGGCTCGACTCGCTCACAGCGGGACCGTAACGGCCGGTCCCGCTGCCCGCTGCGGAATGCCGAGCACAACCGGACGCCGCACCAGTCGTTCCCATACCGGGCGGGCACGTCGCGCGCCCGGTGGAGCGGAGGAGTTCCTGTGCGCCGGAGTCCGTCCAGGCTGGTGATCGTGGCGGCCGCGCTGCTCGTCCTCTTCGGCGGCGGGACGGCGACGGCCACGCCCGCGCCGTCGGCCGGTGAGTTCGCGCCGCTGGACAGGCCCGGTCCCCGGCTCAGCGTGCCGGCCGCCCACTTGGACGCGGCGCTCACCTGCAACGGGTCCCTGAAGGGCCTTTCCCGTGACCCGATCCTGCTCGCGCCGGGCACGACCATGAACCCGGAGGTGAACTTCGCCTGGAACTACGAGCGGGCGTTCACCCGGCTCGGGTGGCGCTGGTGCGCGGTGACCCTCCCGTACGACGCCACCGGTGACATCCAGGTGGCAGGGGAGTACGTCGTCCACGCCCTGCGCACGATCAGCAGGCAGTCGGGCCGCGACGTGGACGTCGTCGGGTGGAGCCAGGGCGGCATGGTCCCGCGCTGGGCGCTGCGCTTCTGGCCCGACACCCGCGCGCTCGTCGACGACCTCGTCGGCCTCAGCCCCTCCAACCACGGCACGTCGGTCGCCGACGCCGCCTGTCAACGTGACTGCAACCCCTCGTTCCACCAGCAGGCGTCGCAGTCGCGCTTCCTGCAGGCGCTCAACAGCGGCACGGAGACGTTCGCCGGCATCGACTACACCGTCGCGTACACGAACGCAGACGAGGTCGTCGTGCCGAACGCCGGACCGGCCCGGAGCTCGGCGCTGCACTCCGGTCAGGGCCGGATCGCCACCATCGCCCTGCAGGAGGTCTGCCCGGCGAACGCGGCCGACCACTTCGCGATCGGCAGCTACGACGCCGTCGGCTACGCGATCGTCGTGGACGCACTGCTCAACGACGGCCCCGCCGTGCGCGCCCGGATCCCGCTGACCACCTGTGGCCAGCCGTTCCAACCCGGGGTCGACCCCGCGACGTTCCACCGCGACTACGCCGCCTTCCTCCGCTACGCCGGCGACGGCTCGGGCAACGCTCCGTCGGAGCCGGACGAGCCGGCCCTGGAGCCGTACGTGTTCGCCCGTTGATGACTCCTCGGGGCGGTCAGCCGTCCGCCGCGTGCTGCCAGTCCCGCGGGCTCAGGCCGTAGGCGGCACGGAACCGCCGGGAGAAGTGGCTGGCGTCGCGGAAACCGCACGCCCGGGCGGTGGCGGCGACCGCCCGCCGCCGTCCGGCCGGAGTCCGGAGTTCAGCGCGCGCGGCCTCGAGTCGCCGGCCGATGATCCACTGCTCGAGGCTCGTCCCCGCCCCCGCGAAAGCCTGGTAGAGCTGCCGCACGGACACGCTGTGCGCCGCCGCGATCCCCTCCGGCGTCAGCTCCGGGTCCCTCAGGTGCTGCTGGACGTAGGTCGTGACCCGCGTGAGCAGGGTGTCGGCCAGGACCGGCGGCAGGAGCCGCTCGTCCGCGGCGGCCGAGACCAGGAGAGCCCGCAGGAGCTCGGTGGTCGCCGTTCCCAGGATCGCCGCGGCCGGGTCGGCTGCCAGCTCGTCGGCGGACCGTGCGAGCCGGGCCAGGTGCCGGAGCACGAGCTCGTACAGCGGGCTCGCGGGTAGTCGCCCTGCGGCGCGTCGGACGACGTCCACCGGCAGGGCGAGCTGCTCGTAGGGGACCTGGAAGGCACGTGAGCCGCCGGTGCCCTCCCAGGAGAAGGAGTACGGGGCGGTCAGGTCGTTGAGCATCAGATCGCCCGCGCCGACGAGCTGGTCGCGGCCGAACTGCGTGAACCGGCCCTGCCCGTGCGGCTGGACCGCGATCGCCACCACGGCCGGCGCCTCCATCCGCACGTGCTTGGGCGTCCGGACGAGCCGGAAACCCGACGAGTCGGCCGTGAAGAGGTTCCCCCGGCCGCACATCCACAAGTTCATCCGTGCCTGGATCCGGTCGGCCGGGGCGAAATGCTCGATGCGGCACGGCACCGATGCCTGGCCCATGGCCGCGCGGAACGCGTCCACCCGCTCGTCGACCGGCAGACCGGCGGTGTCGAGAAGCAGCATGGCGACCCCCGGGGAGCGACTCGGCCGTCGCGGAATCACGCGGCGCGGACCGGCGTCCCCGTTGACCGGCCGAGCATCGCAGAGCGCTCCCGCGCAGGGAACGCCTCAGCGCGGGAGGAGGTCCTGCAGAGAGGGACCGGAGCTGTGCACGTACAGGCCACCTGCGATCCGGGCCGACTGCCAGGCTCGGCGATACGGATGAGCCGACAACTAATTCGCAGGGAGACAGGCATGGCCTTCTTCACGACCGACGACGCCACCGAGATCTTCTACAAGGACTGGGGCAGCGGTCAGCCGGTCCTCTTCAGTCACGGCTGGCCGCTCAACGCCGATGCCTGGGACGGCTCGATGCACCACATCGCGTCCCACGGCTTCCGGGCGATCGCCCACGACCGGCGGGGGCATGGTCGCTCGTCACAGCCGTGGGACGGCAACGACATGGACACCTACGCCGACGACCTGGCCGGGCTCATCGACTCGCTGGACCTGCACGACGTGATCCTGGTCGGCCACTCCACAGGCGGCGGTGAGGTGACCCGGTACATGGGCCGCCACGGCACCGCCCGGGTGGCGAAGGCGGTGCTGCTGGGTGCCGTTCCGCCGCTGATGCTGAAGACCGACGCCCATCCCGACGGCCTGCCGATCGAGGCGTTCGACGGGATCCGCGCGGGCGTCGCGGGGAACAGGTCGCAGTTCTACCGGGACCTGGCCGTCCCGTTCTACGGGATGAACCGGGACGGCGCCGACGTCCCGCAGGGCGTCGTCGACGCCTTCTGGATGTGGAGCATGCAGGCTGGTCTCGCAGGGGCGCTCGACTGCATCCGGGCCTTCTCCGAGACCGACTTCACCCAGGACCTGCACCAGATCGACGTCCCCGTGCTCGTCGCCCACGGCGACGACGACCAGATCGTGCCCTTCGCCGACTCCGCGCCGAAGACGGCGGAGCTGTTGAAGGACGCGACGCTGAAGGTCTACCCCGGCGCGCCGCACGGCCTGACCGGAGCCCATGAGCAGGAGTTCAACGCCGACCTGCTCGCGTTCGCGCGGGCGTGAGAGGAAGCGACATGACCGACATCCCTGCCCCGCGACCGGCCGACGGACCTGCGCCCGGCGGTCCGGACACGATCGTGCTCGTCCACGGCTTCTGGGTGACCCCCCGCAGCTGGGAGAACTGGAAGACCCACTACGAGGCCAAGGGCTTCCGTGTCCTGACGCCGGCCTATCCGGGTTTCGAGGTCGAGGTCGAGGCGCTGAACGCCGACCCCAGCGTCATCGCGGAGCTGACCCTCCCGACGATCATGGCGCACCTGGAAGGTGTCGTCGGTGCGCTGGGGAAGCCCCCGATCCTCATCGGCCACTCCGCCGGCGGCACGCTGGTGCAGCTGCTGCTCGACCGCGGCTACGGAGCCGTCGGTGTCGTCCTGAACTCGGCACCCACCGAGGGCGTGCGGGTGCTGCCGCTGTCCCAGCTGCGGTCGACCTTCACCGCGTTCAAGAACCCGGCCAACCGGCACCGCGCCGTCCCGCTCACCTACGAGCAGTGGCACTACGCGTTCACCAACACCTTCGACGAGCCGGAGTCCCGGGCGCTCTACGAGCGGTACGCGATCCCGGCGTCCGGGCGGATCCTGTGGGACTCGGTGCTGGCGAACTTCATGCCCGGTCCGCAGGACGCGGCGGTGGACTACGAGAACCAGGACCGGCCGCCACTGCTGTTCATCTCCGGCAGCGAGGACCACATCATGCCGCCGAGCGTGCAGCGCTCCAACGTCAAGCACTACACGTCCGGCGTCCTCACCGAGCACGAGGAGTACCCGGGGTACGCGCACCTGCTCCCGGCGCAGGAGGGCTGGGAGGCCCTCGCGGACCACGCGCTGGAGTGGGCGCTCGGGCACGCGGTCCAGCGGCAGGCGGCCGGCCAGCAGTGAAGGACGTGCGGCTCACCCACATCGGCGGGCCGACCGTCCTCATCGAGGTGCACGGCTGGCGGTTGCTGGTCGACCCGACGTTCGACGCCCCCGGCCGGAGGTACGCCTTCGGCTGGGGGACGTCGTCGCGCAAGGTGACCGGTCCGGCCGTGGCGGCCGCCGACGTGCTGCCGGTGGACGCGGTCCTGCTCAGCCACGACCACCACGCCGACAACCTCGACGACGCGGGGCGGGCGCTGCTGCCTGCCGCCGGGGTCGTGGTGACCACGCTGCCCGGCGCCCGGCGGCTCGGCTCCGCGCGGGGCCTCAGGGCCTGGGACACGACGGAGCTCACGGCCGCCGGGCGGCCGCCGATCGAGATCACCGCCACCCCGGCCCGGCACGGCCCACCGCTGAGCCGGCCCGTCGCCGGTGCCGTCGTCGGCTTCGCGTTGCGGTGGGCCGGTCAGGAGGACGGCGTGCTCTGGATCTCGGGGGACACGGTGCTCTTCGACGGCGTGCGCACGGTGGCCGAGCGCCTGCGGGTGGACACCGCGCTGCTGCACCTCGGTGGCGTCCGGTTCCCGGTCACCGGTCCGCTGCGGTACTCGATGACGGCCCGCCAGGCCGTGGAGCTGTGCCGCCTCCTGCGGCCGCGCACCGCCATCCCGGTCCACTACGAGGGGTGGTCGCACTTCCGGCAGGGACGCGACGCCGTGGAGGCGGAGTTCGGCCGGGCGCCGGGCGAGGCCCAGGCCCTGCGCTGGCTCCCGCTGGGGGTGGGCGTGGACCTGGCGGCGTGACGGGAGGTGGGCCCGTCACGCCGCCCGCCAGTCGTCGGGTCAGCCGCCGCGCTCCACCTCCGCCTGGACGACACCGCGCAGGGCGGTGAGCAGCGCCTCGTCCGAGGCGTCGCCACGGTCGATGGCCTGCCGCGCGCCGGCGGGCAGCAGATCGAGGTCCACGGTGTCCAGCCACGCCACGTCCGAGCCGTTGCGGCGGCCCACCTCGAGCCCCTCACCACCGCTGCGGAGGACGTACTCCTCGCTGTCGATCCTGATCGTCATGTCGTCGGTCATGACCGCCACCTACCCGCATCCCCCTCGGATCCACGCCAGGATGGCGGTGTGGAGGAAGAGTTCTGCGAGATCGTCGTGACCGGCCCGGACGCCGACTGGCTCGCCGGCTACACCCGGACCCTCGTCGACGAGCGGCTGGCCGCGTGCGGCCACACCCTGGCCGCCGTCCGGTCGGTCTACCGCTGGGACGGCGCCGTCCACGACGAGCCCGAGGCGCGGGTGGCGCTGCACACGCGCCGCTCGCTGGTGCCGGAGATCCTCGGGCGCACCGCGGAGCTGCACCCTTACGACGTCCCGTGCGTGATCGCCCTGCCGCTCGTGGGCGGCAACCCGGCGTACCTTCGCTGGATCGCCGACGAGACCAGGCCACCGGAGAGCTGAGCCCTCCGGCTCACCCGAGCGGGTGGGCCGGTCCCGTTCCGCTGCTCCTGCGGTCCCCCCTGCCGATGAGAGAAGCAGGGACGTCGGCCGGCGACGTCCGCGAGAAGGAGGGGGACGACGTGGGACCGCTCCCGGAACGCGCCGAGCCGTCCCTCGACGTGCGCCGCGCGGACGGCGCCGCCGCCGACGCCGGGCTGATGCGGTCCGTGCTCGACGCGCTGCCCTCGCCGACGGTCCTGCTCGACCCCGACGGCACGATCGTCATGGGCAACTCCGCGTGGACGGCGGCGGACGAGGAGTACGGCGGACACATCGCCGTCGGCGCCGACTACTACGCCAGCGCGCTGCGTCTCTGCGACGACGACGCCGCCCGGTACCTCGTGCACTCGCTCCGGGAACTGGCGCGCGGCGACCGCGCGCAGGTCTCCGTCGACCGCTCGCTGTCGAGCCCCGCTGGCGCCGGCACGCTGTGGTTCCACGTACAGGGCAGCCGGGTCGACCGGAGCGGGCACGTCGTCGTCACTCACACCGACGTCACCGCGCGCGTGCAGGCCGAGCGGACGTCGGCGTGGCAGGCGCGCCACGACCACCTCACCGAGCTGCCGAACCGGGCCCACCTCCACGAGCTCATCGACGCCGAGCTGCAGCGGGCCGACCGCCCCTCGGTCGCCGTGCTCTTCCTCGACGTCGACGGGTTCAAGGACGTCAACGACTCCCTCGGGCACGACGTCGGCGACGAGCTGCTCCGGCAGCTGGCGAGCCGGCTCCTGGCGGGCACCCGCGCCCAGGACACGGTCGGCCGCCTGGGTGGCGACGAGTTCGTCGTCCTCTGCCGTGACTGCGACACCGACGGCGCGGAGCACCTGGCCGCGCGGTGCCAGGCGGCCCTGGAGAAGCCGTTCGACCTCGGCGGCCGTGCCGTCCGGCTCAGCGCCAGCATCGGGATCGCCGCCGTCGGCCGGACCGACGACCACAGCTCCCGGTCGACCGACCTCGTGCGGGACGCCGACCTGGCGATGTACGCGGCGAAGGCCGCCGGCCGGAACCGGGTCCGCGTCTTCAGCCCCGACCTCAGGTCCGCGGTGCAGCAGCGGATGCAGCTGGCAGCGGAGCTGCGGGACGCGATCGAGAGCGACCAGCTCGTGCTGCACTACCAGCCGGTCATCCACCTGCCGACCGGCCTCGTCGACGGCGCCGAGGCCCTCGTGCGCTGGCGGCACCCGGAGCGGGGCCTGGTCCCGCCGTGCGAGTTCATCCCCCTCGCGGAGCAGTACGAGCTGATCGGCCCGCTCACCCGCTGGGTGCTGGCGACCGCGACCCGGCAGGCCGCCGCCTGGCACTCCTCGGGGCTGTCCCTGCTCGTCGGGGTCAACGTCAGTGCGGTGACGATCGCCGGTGGGACGCTCCTCTCCGACGTCGCCGCGGCGCTCGCCGAGTCGGGGCTGCCGGCCGACCGCCTGGTCATCGAGCTCACGGAGACGACGGTGGCCGACGACCCGGAGCGGGCGGCCGAGCAGTTCGCCTCCCTCCGCGTCTCCGGCGTCGAGGTCGCGATCGACGACTTCGGGAGCGGCTACTCCTCGCTCGGGCAGCTGGTCAACATCCCGGCAGGCGTGCTGAAGATCGACCGCAGCCTGGTGGCCGGCTCCCCGGACCGCCGGAGCCAGTCCGCCGCGGCGATCGCGGCGGTCGTCGCGCTCGCGCGCGCCTGCGGCATGCGGAGCCTGGCCGAGGGCGTGGAGACGGCCGAGCAGCTGGCGCTGGCGCAGGAGCTCGGCTGCACCTACGCGCAGGGCTTCTTCATCGCGCGGCCGATGCCGGCCGAGGACGTGCCCGCCTGGGTCGGCGCCCGGTCCGACGGGCTGCGGGCGCCGAGCGCGCGGCGCTGAACCCGCTCAGCCCGGCTCGCCACGGGCCTTGCGCCGGATGATCACGACGAGGTCCACGAGCGCGACGGCCGCGAGCACGAACAGCGCCACCGCCGTCCAGACCGGGAGTCCGGCCGCGAGGAAGATGATCCCCCCGGCGACGCAGACGACGAGACCGAAGCCGGCGAGCACCAGCCGCAGCGTCAGCGCGGACCGGGCCGGTGCAGCGCCGCCGAAACCGGCCGTCGGGTCGTGGTGGTCGGGGAGGCCCTGTTCGTAGTCCTCCCGCGACCGGGGTCTTCGCGGCTCGCTCATGCCGTGAATCCCTACCCCCGCGAGGGGCGCACTACCCTGGCTAGACGTGGCTGCCGACTTCGCCGTCGTACTCGACGAGCTCAACACGACCCTGAAGTCGATCGAGGCCGTCCTGCGCATCGACGACATGCGCAACGAGATCGCCGACCTCGAGCAACAGGCCGCGGCGCCCGACCTCTGGAACGACGTCGAGGCCGCGCAGGCGATCACCTCGAAGCTCTCCTACCTGCAGGGCGACCTCCGCCGCGTCGAGGAGCTGCGCAGCCGACTGGACGACGTGGCGCTCCTGCACGAGATGGCGGAGGAGGAGGGCGACGACGCCACGACCGCCGAGACCGAGCGGGAGCTGACCAGCATCCGCGCCGTCATCGACGAGCTCGAGGTCCGCACCCTGCTCAACGGCGAGTACGACTCCCGCGAGGCGCTCGTGACGATCCGCTCCGAGGCCGGGGGAGTGGACGCCGCGGACTTCGCCGAGATGCTCATGCGCATGTACCTGCGCTGGGCCGAGCGGCACAAGTACCCCACCGAGGTCCTCGACGTCAGCTACGCGGAGGAGGCGGGGATCAAGTCGGCCACCTTCGCCGTCAAGGTGCCCTACGCCTACGGCACCCTCTCCGTCGAGCAGGGCACGCACCGGCTCGTCCGCATCTCGCCGTTCGACAACCAGGGCCGCCGGCAGACGTCGTTCGCCGGTGTCGAGGTGCTGCCGGTGGTCGAGCAGACCGACCACGTCGAGATCCCCGAGAACGAGATCCGGGTCGACGTCTTCCGGTCCTCCGGCCCCGGGGGGCAGAGCGTCAACACCACCGACTCCGCCGTCCGGATGACGCACATCCCGACCGGCATCGTGGTGTCCTGCCAGAACGAGAAGAGCCAGATCCAGAACCGGGCCGCGGCGCTGCGCGTGCTCCAGGCCCGGCTGCTCGTCGTCCGGCAGGCCGAGCAGCGCGCCGAGATGGACGCACTCAAGGGCGAGGGCAGCAGCTGGGGCAACCAGATGCGCTCCTACGTCCTGCACCCGTACCAGATGGTCAAGGACCTGCGCACCGAGCACGAGACCGGCAACACCGCCTCGGTGCTCGACGGCGACATCGACGCCTTCATCGAGGCCGGCATCCGGTGGCGCCGTCAGCAGGAGACCGCAGCCCTGAACTGAGCGTCGCCGCCCGCGGGAACGAGTCCGGAGAGTTCCCGTGCGTCCGCCTCGGACGAGCAGCCGGGGCAGGTACCGTGGCGCCTCGTGATCGAAATGCAACACGTCACCAAGCTCTACCCGGCCAGCGGCCGGCCGGCCCTCGACGACGTGTCCACCGAGATCGACAAGGGCGAGTTCGTCTTCCTGATCGGGTCCTCCGGTTCGGGCAAGTCGACGTTCCTGCGCCTCCTGCTCAAGGAGGACACCCCCACCTCGGGCACCGTCGTCGTCAACGGCAAGACGCTGAACACGATGAGCAAGTGGCAGGTGCCCAAGCTGCGCCGGACCATGGGCTGCGTCTTCCAGGACTTCCGCCTGCTGCGCGACCGCACGGTCGCCCAGAACGTGGCGTTCGCCCTCGAGGTCATCAACAAGCCCACGCGGACGATCAAGCGGGTCGTGCCCGAGGTGCTGGAGATGGTGGGCCTGGAGGGCAAGGCGCACCGGCTCCCCAGCGAGCTCTCCGGTGGTGAGCAGCAGCGCGTGGCGATCGCCCGGGCCTTCGTGAACCGGCCGCTGGTCCTGCTCGCCGACGAGCCCACCGGAAACCTCGACCCGGAGACCAGCGAGGGGATCATGCTGCTGCTGGAGCGGATCAACCGCACCGGCACCACGGTGATCATGGCGACGCACGACTACCACATCGTCGACTCCATGCGCCGCCGCGTCATCGAGCTCAACGGGGGCCAGATCACCCGCGACCAGTCGCGGGGCGTCTACGGCGTCGGCCGCTAGTCCGGCCCGGCCCGACCGACCCCTCACGAACCCACTGACAGGGAATCCATGCGCGTCAACTTCGTCCTCTCCGAGGTGGCCACCGGGCTTCGTCGCAACCTGACCATGACGGTCGCGATGATCCTGACGACGGCCATCTCCCTCGGACTCATGGGCACCGGCCTGCTGATCGCCGGGATGATCTCCGACATGAAGGAGATCTACTACGACAAGGTGCAGGTCTCCATCTTCCTGGCCGACGACGTCACCGAGGAGCAGCGCACCGCCATCCAGACGGAGCTGGAGGGCTCGAACGAGGTCAAGAGCTTCATCTACGAGTCCAAGGACGAGGCCTACGAGCGCTTCCAGCAGCAGTTCAGCCAGCAGCCCGAGCTGGTCGAGAACACCCCCGCCGACGCGCTGCCCGAGAGCTTCCGCGTGGAGCTGGAGAACCCGGAGCGGTTCCGCGTCATCGCCGAGGAGTTCCCGAACGGGCAGAACGGCGTGGACCAGGTCCGCGACGAGGGCGAGTTCCTCGACCGCCTGTTCAGCCTGCTCAACGGCGCCCGCAACGCGACGATCGCCGTGGCGGTGGTCCAGGCGCTGGCGGCGCTGCTGCTGATCTCGAACACCATCCAGCTGGCCGCGTTCAACCGCCGCAACGAGACGAACATCATGCGGCTGGTCGGCGCCTCGCGCTGGTACACCCAGCTCCCGTTCATCCTCGAGGCCGCGGTCGCCGGCCTGATCGGTGCGCTGCTGGCGATCGGCGGGCTGATCCTCACCAAGGTGCTCTTCGTCGACAAGACGCTCGCCGGGCCGATCAAGGCGGGGATCATCCCGCCGGTCGACTGGTCGGCGATCGCCTTCATCAGCCCGATCATCGCCGCCGCCGGCGTGGGTCTGGCCGGCATCGCCGCCTACGTGACGCTCAGGCTGTACGTGCGCCTGTAGTTCGGCCCCTGCTCTTCCCACCGAGATCGGCGATCTGGTCGCTTCCTGCGCCTCTTGGCGACCACATCGCCGATCTCGCGGTGTTCCGAAGGCAAGATCGCGCTCCCCGGTAGCCTTGAGGCATGCCGCGGGAACAGGGGCGGAAGTTCATCGCCCAGAACAAGAAGGCGCGGCACGACTACTCCATCCTCGACACCTACGAGGTCGGCCTCGCGCTGACCGGCACCGAGGTCAAGAGCCTTCGTGCCGGCCGTGCCTCCCTCGTCGACGGGTTCGCCTCGATCGACGACGGGGAGGTGTGGCTGCAGCACGTCCACATCCCCGAGTACGTACAGGGCACGTGGACCAACCACGCCCCGCGCCGCAAGCGCAAGGTGCTCATGCACCGCAGCGAGATCGACAAGCTGGTCAGCAAGATCAAGGAAGGCGGGCTCACGCTCGTCCCGCTCGACCTGTACTTCAAGGACGGCAAGGTCAAGGCGACGCTCGCCCTCGCGAAGGGCAAGAAGTCCTACGACAAGCGGCACGACCTCGCCGAGCGGGACTCCCGCCGCGAGATCCAGAAGGCCTTCGGGCGGTACGTGAAGGGACGCCGTTGAGGGGTATCGCCTACGACCGGTTCGGCGACGAGAGCGTCCTGCAGCTGCGCGACGACCTGCCCGAGCCCCCGGTCGGCCCGGACACCGTCCTCGTCCGCGTGCACGCCGCGGGTGTGAACCCGGTCGACATGGCGATCCGCGAGGGCCACCTCGCCGGCGCGTACCCGCACCACTTCCCGATCGTCCCGGGGTGGGACGTGTCCGGGGTCGTCGAGGCCGCCGGTCCCGCGGTGACCGGCCTCGCCGCCGGCGACGAGGTGTTCGGCTACGTCCGCCGGGACGACGTCCAGTGGGGGACCATGGCCGAGCTCGTGCCCGCCCCGCAGCGCTGCCTGTGGCACAAGCCGGAGTCGCTGTCGTTCGCCGAGGCCGGGGCGCTGCCGCTCGCCGGGCTGACCGCGTACCAGGCGCTCACCGAGGCCCTCGACGTGGGCGAGGGTGACCGCGTCCTCGTCCACCGGGCGGCGGGCGGCGTCGGCTTCACTGCCGTCCAGATCGCCGTGGCGCTGGGCGCCCACGTGATCGGCACGGCCAGCCCGAGGAACCACGGCTTCCTGCGGGACGCCGGTGCGGCCGAGGTCCTCGACTACTCCGCCGGCCCGATCAGCGAGCAGCTGTCGGAGCCGGCCGACGCCGTCCTCGACCTGGTCGGCGGGGAGACGCTGGCCGACTCCCCGAAGCAGGTCCGCAACCCCTCCCGGATCGTGAGCGTCGTCGACCCCTCGGTCCGCGACCTCGGCGGCCGCTACGTGTTCGTCCGGCCCGAGCAGCACGACCTCGAGGAACTGGGCCGGATGGCCGACGCCGGCCAGCTGCGGGTGCCGATCGCCAAGGCGTTCCCGCTGGAACTGGTCGCCGAGGCCCAGCGGCTGGTGTCCGGCGGGCACGTGCGGGGCAAGGTCGTCGTCACGCTCCGATGACCGCGAGAGCGACGCCCGAGCGAGCACCGCAGGGAGCGCCAGCGACCGAGGAGCGGAACGAGGGCGGAGCCGAGCAATGACCTCGCTGCACCCGCCGGCCGACGACGCCGACGTGCCGCGGTACTGGCGCGAGCTGGGGCTGCCCGGGCTGGTCGACGTGCACGTGCACTTCCTGCCCGACCCGGTGCAGGCCAAGGTCTGGCAGTACTTCGCGCAGGCCGAGACGCACTACGGCGCTGGCTGGCCGATCACCTATGCGCTGCCGGTGGACGAACGCCTCGCCGTCCTCGACCGGCTGGGTGTGCGCGCCTTCCCGACGTTGCCGTACCCGCACAAGCCCGGCATGGCCGCCTGGCTGAACGAGTGGTCGGCCGCGTTCGCACGCCGCGACCCGCGGGTGCTGCGGTCGGCGACCTTCTACCCCGAGCCGGAGGCCGCCGGGTACGTCGCCGAGGCACTGGCCGGCGGCACGCGGGTGTTCAAGGTGCACGTGCAGGTGGGGCGCTTCGACCCGCGCGACCCGTTGCTCGACGAGGTCTGGGCCGGCCTGGAGGAGGCCGGGACACCGGTGGTCATCCACTGCGGGTCCGGTCCGCTGGCGGGCGAGCACACCGGGCCCGAGCCGGTGACCGGGCTGCTCGAGAGGTATCCGCGGCTGCAGTTGGTGGTCGCGCACCTGGGCATGCCCGAGTACCGCGACTTCCTCGAGCTGGCCGAGCGGTACGAGCGCGTGCACCTGGACACCACGATGTTCGCCACCGACTTCACCGAGCGGCTGATGCCGTTCGACCCTGCGGACCGGCCGCGACTGTCGGCCCTGCGTGCCAAGGTGCTCCTCGGCAGCGACTTCCCGTCCATCCCGTACCCGTACGCCCACCAGCTGCAGGCGCTGCACCGGCTCGGGCTGGGGGAGGAGTGGCTGCGCGCCGTCCTCTGGGAGAACGGCGCCCGGCTGTTCGACCTGGAGGCCTGATGCCCAGCTTCACCCTGACCGCCGCCGTCCTCGGCACGCCGGACCCCCGTGGACTGGCCCGCTTCTACCAGCGGCTGCTCGGCTGGCCGCTGCGGGACGACACCGGCGAGTGGGCGACGCTGCGGCCGGCCGACGGGAGCACGGGGCTGTCCTTCCAGCTGGAGAACGACCACGAGCCACCGGTGTGGCCGCCCGAGCCGGGCACGCAGCAGATGCAGCTGCACCTCGACATCCTGGTCGACGATCTCGAGGGGGCGTGCGCCGTCGCCGAGGACGCCGGTGCCACGCTCGCCGGTGGCCACGAGGACGACGACGAGATCGTGCGCGTCTACCGCGACCCTGCGGGTCACCCCTTCTGCCTGTTCGTGCGCCGCTGAATTCGGTGGCCGTCACCGCCTGCGCTGCCTAGCCTCGGCGTCCGTGGCCGAGCTTCCCGCGGTACCCGAGGGCCTGACCGTCCGGCCGATGTGCGCCGACGACGCCGTGCCCGTCGCCGCGCTGCTCACTGCGGCCGAGCAGGTCGACCGGACCGACGAGAACTTCTCCCCCGAAGACCTCACCGAGTGGTGGGACGGCTGGCAGGCCGACCTGGGCCGGGACGGCATCGCCGTCTGCGACGCCGCCGGCGTGGTGGTCGGTTTCGCCGTGGCCTTCGCGCCGCCCACGTTCCGGGACGCCTACCGCGTGTACCTCGAGGGGCGGGTCCGTCCTGATCTGCGCGGGCGCGGACTGGGTCGCATCCTGCTGGACTGGGAGCTACGGCGCGGGGCCGAGATCCACGTCGAGCGCCAGCCGTCGGCGCCGGGAAAGCTCGTGCTCAACGTCGTGGAGACGATGCCGTCCCTCGAGGGACTGGCGCGCCGGGCAGGGCTGACCGCCGAGCGCTGGTTCCGGGACATGGAGCGTTGGCTGACCGACCTGCCTGCCGCGCGGGCCGTCGACGGGGTCGACCTCGTCCCGTTCGCGTGGGACCGCGACGACGAGGTGCGGCGCGCGCACAACGTCGCGTTCGCCGAGCACCACGGTTCGGCCGAACGCGACCCGGACACGTGGACGGCGCTGTACACCGGGCAGCGCGCGTTCCGGCCCGACCTCTCGGTGCTCGCGATCGAGGACGACGTCCTGCTCGCCTACGTCCTGGCCTACGTGTACGAGGCCGACACCCAGGCGACCGGGCGCCAGCAGACGTACTTCGGCCAGATCGGCGTCCTGCCGCACGCCCGGGGCCGTGGGCTGGCGACGGCGGCCATCGTCGAGGCGCTCCGGGTCGCGGCCGGGGCCGGCTGCGTCGGCGCCCGCCTCGGCGTGGACACCGAGAACGTCACCGGCGCGCTGCGCCTCTACGAGAACCTGGGCTTCTCCACCGTGCTGACGCAGGTGGCGTGGTCGCAAGACCTCGCGCCGGAAGAGGCGGGCAGCGCTCAGTAGGGTGCGGCGCATGGTCAGTGTCGATCAGCCATCGTCCGTGCTCGAGCCCGCGATGGTGGCCCGCGCCCACCGTGCGGTGGAGCCGCTGCACTCACACATGTACTTCGCGCCGGAGCACGACGAGAAGCTGGGCGCCCTGGGGCTCAAGCCGGGCCGGATGAGCTACTTCGCCGGGCGGGCGGCGCCGATGGGCGCCGTCGGGGCGGGCGTCGTGACCGCGACCTTCTACAACTTCTCGCCGTCCCTCGTGGCGCACATGATCCCGCGCGCCTGGAGCCTGGCGTCACCCGAGCACATCCTCGCCGCGCGGCTCGACATCGCCCGGTCGTCGCTCACCAGGCTGCTCGGCGCCGAGGCCGCCGGGTCGGCGGAGGTGGCGGAGCTCGCCGAGCTGCTGCGCGAGGCGTGCGCCGTCCTGACGCCGGAGGGCCGGGCGCTCTACGCCGGCCACGCGGACCTGCCGTGGCCCGAGGAGCCGCTGCTGGCGCTCTGGCACGGGGCGACCCTGCTGCGCGAGCACCGGGGCGACGGTCACATCGCCGTCCTGCTGCACGCCGGGCTCACCGGTCTCGAGGCGCTCGTCACGCACACGGCCACCGGCCGGGGCTTCACCGAGCCGGCCGCCCGGGCGACCCGCGGCTGGAAGGAGGACGAGTGGGCCGCGGCCTGCGCCGCGCTCGCCGACCGGGGTCTCCTGGACGACGCAGGGCTGACCGACGACGGCACGAGCCTGCGGGCACACATCGAGACGCAGACCGACGCGCTGTCGGCCGATCCGTGGCTGCTGCTCGGACCCGAGCGCACCGCGCGGGTCGTCGAGCTGGGCAAGGGTCTGTCCCGCCGGCTGGTCGCGTCCGGCGCGTTCGGGGCAGGGATCTTCGCCGGGAGCTGACGAGGTCCTTCCTTTAGGGTCCGGGAAACGACCCGTCACGGGAGGTGCCATGACCGCAACGGAGCGGGCATCGGGGGAGCAGGTACAGCGCACCGACGTCGACGCCGCCTTCCGCGGCAGCGCGACCTACCGGAGCCTGGGGGAGCAGGAGCTCAGCCCGGCCGAGGAGCGCTTCGAGAAGGGGCGCCGGACCGTCGGGCTCTTCCTGGCCCCGGTGGTCACGATCGTCTTCGCGTTGCTGCCCATCGACCTGCCCCGGGACCAGCACCTGCTCGCCGCGGTCCTGCTCGGCGTCATCGTCCTGTGGATCACCGAGCCGGTGCCGATCCCGATCGGCGGCCTCATCGGCGTCGCGGCGATCGTCATCCTGGGCGTCGTCCCGTCCGACGACGCGCTGGCTCCGTTCGGCTCCCCGACGATCTTCACCTTCATCGGCGCGTTCATCCTCGCCATGGCGATGCTCAAGCACGGCCTGGCCCGTCGCTTCGCGATGTTCGTGCTCTCGCTGAAGTGGGTGGGCACCTCGACGTACCGCACGATCATCGCCTTCGGTGCGATCACCTGCCTGCTCTCGGCCTTCGTCAGCAACACCGCCACCGTCGCCATGCTGCTGCCCACCGCGCTCGGCATCCTCTCGGTCATCGCCAAGCTCCTGCAGGACAAGGAGCTGGTGAAGCCGGACTTCGACCCGCTGCGGCTGCGGGTCGGCGCCGCGCTGATGCTCATGCTCGCCTACGGGGCGAGCGTCGGCGGTCTGCTGACACCGGTCGGCACGCCACCCAACCTGATCGGCCGCGGGCTCATCGAGGAGGCGACCGGGGAGCGGATCGGCTTCCTCGACTGGATGCTCATGGCGCTGCCGATCTGCGCCCTGATGTTCGTCGCGCTGATCGTGGTGCTCCTGCTGCTCAACAAGCCGGAGATCAAGCGCATCGAGGGCGTCAGCGAGTACGTGCAGAAGGAGCGGGCCGAGCTCGGGAGCTTCTCCCGCGCCGAGAAGAACACCCTCATCGCGTTCGGGATCACCGTGTTCTGCTGGATCTTCCCCGGCATCATCGCGCTCACCGCCGGCACGGAGTCCGACCTCTACACCACGATCAGCGACCGGATGGACGAGGGCATCATCGCCGTCGTCGGCGCCTCGCTCCTCTTCCTGCTGCCGACGGACTGGAAGAACCGGGAGTTCACGCTCAACTGGAGCGACGCGGCGAAGATCGACTGGGGCACGATCCTGCTGTTCGGCACCGGCATCATCTTCGGCTCGCTGCTGGCCAGCACCGGCCTGGCCGAGACGATCGGGACGGCGTCGGCGGACACGCTGGGACTGAGCAGCACCTTCGCGATCACGATCTTCGCGGTGATACTCGCGATCATCATCAGCGAGACGACCAGCAACACCGCCTCCGCGGCCGTCGTGGTGCCGATCATCATCCCGGTGGCGATGGCCGCCGGCATCAACCCGTTCGTCCCGGCGCTCGCGGCCACCTTCGCCGCGTCGTTCGGCTTCATGCTGCCGGTGTCGACGCCCCAGAACGCGATCGTGTACGGCTCGGGTGTCGTGCCGATCACCAAGATGATCCGTTCCGGCATCTCGTTCGACGTCCTCGGTGCCCTGCTGATCGTGCTGCTGCTGCCGGTCATGGTGGAGCTGGTGCTGGGATCGGTCGGCTGAGGCCCGGTCACCCGGACGGGCGACGCCGGCTGGACAGCTCATGACACGATGGACGACGGCCTCCTCGACGGAGGGCGGCCCCGACGGGAGGGAGCGACGCATGCGCAGCGAACCTCCGAGTACCGATCCCGAGGTCCTCCCCGCCTAGCGCCCGCCCCCGACCGGACGGCGTCGTGCGAGGACCTCCCGGTGTCCCTCGTCGTCCCTGCCCTCCGGGAGTCCGTCATGACCGAGCGCCGCCTCGCGCCGCTGACCGCCCTCACCACGCTCGCCCGCCGTCCGGTGCGGGTGGACGCCCGTACCCCGGTGACCCGGGTGAGCCAGCCGCCGTCCCCGGCGGGCCGGTCGCGCGTGGTCGACAACGCCGTCTACTCCGAGGGCCGACGGGTGGCGACCCCCGAGACCGCGGCCGAGAGCCGCGAGGAGCTGGCCGCCGGCGAGGACCGCCTCGCCTGGTTGGGGCTCTACCGCCCGGAACCGGGTGAGCTCGGCGAATTGGCCGAGCTCTACGATCTGCCGGAGCTCGCCGTCGAGGACGCGATCAAGGCGCACCAGCGGCCCAAGTTGGAGCGGTACGGCAACACGCTGTTCGTCGTCCTCAAGGCGGCCCGGTACCTCGACGCCGTCGAGGAGGTCGAGTTCGGGGAGCTGCACCTGTTCCTGGGCGCGGACTTCGCGATCACCGTCCGGCACAGCGAGTCGCCGGACCTCTCGCGGGTGCGGCGCCGGCTGGAGAGCGAGCCGGCGCTGCTGGCCAAGGGCAGCGAGGCGGTGCTCTACGCGACGCTCGATGCCGTCGTCGACGGGTACCGGCCGGTCGTCGACGGGCTGGCCACCGACATCGACGAGATCGAGACCGAGGTCTTCCGCGGTGACCCGGGCGTCTCGCGGCGCATCTACGAGCTGTCGCAGGAGGTCCTCGAGTTCCAGCGGGCCTCGGTGCCGCTGACCGGGATCCTCGCCGCGATCACCGCCGGCTTCGACAAGTACGGCGTCGACGAGGAGCTGCGCAGTTACCTGCGCGACGTCGCCGACCACGTCACCCAGGTCAACGAGCGGGCGGAGGCGTTCCGGCTGCAACTGCGGGACATCCTCACCGTGAACGCGACGCTGGTCGCGCAGCGGCAGAACGAGGAGATCCGGGAGCTCACGGAGGCCTCGATCGCGCAGGGCGAGGAGGTCAAGAAGATCTCGGCGTGGGCGGCCATCCTGTTCGCGCCGACCCTGGTCGGCACGGTCTACGGGATGAACTTCGACGAGATGCCCGAGCTGGGCTGGCAGTTCGGCTATCCGCTGGCCCTGCTGCTGATGCTCGGGGTCAGCCTGACGCTGTACCTGGTGTTCAAGCGACGCGACTGGATCTAGAAGGACGCCCCTGCCCCCACCCCTCGCGCTCTCGTGGTGGCACCCGGCCCGGGCCGGCCTGGCCGCACCGGTCTGTCGCCGCGCGAGGCGGTGACGTGGGCGCGCCGGGAGCACCACGCGCGCGGTGGAGACGCCGTGGCAGCGCTGGTGGCTGCACCGCGTGCGCTGACCGGGGGACACCCCCGTGCGGGGGAACACAGCGCTGGACGCAGCCGTTACGCTTTCTGCACAACTACACAGGGGGTGAATGGTCTCGACTTCGGTCGGGTGACCAGGGGAAGCGAGCCGAGGAAGGCAACGATGAGCTCGTTAACCATCCGTTGCAAAAAACACAAGCGCCGACTCTGATCAGCGCGACTTCGCTCTCGCTGCCTGACGGCAGCTAGGCGAGTCTGTCAGCCCGGGTTCGTCATCGGCCCGGATCCTGGCATCAGCTAGATGACTCACTGCGCCTACCGGTCACGGGTAGGCGCGGGACATCCAACAGTGACTGGGCCCGTCACACCGACTCGTCTGCATGATCGGTGGGGTCGAGCAGAGGCAACGCGGACTGCGCTCGGAGAAGCCCTGGTGATGCGTCGAAGGACGCGGGTTCGATTCCCGCCACCTCCACCACCCCTCGCAGGACGACGAACCGCCCCGGACCGGAAGGTCGGGGGCGGTTCGCTGTCGTCCGGGATCAGCCGGCCGGACGTCGCCAGCTCGACGAGCCCCCGAGCAGACCGGGCCCTCTCACGTCACCCGGGGAGGACCCACGGCGCGTTCCCGAACGGGGTGCCGGTGCGCTTCCCGCACCGCCGGCAGATCTTGTCGTCCGGACTCGAGGGCCCCTCGCGGGTCGCGGGTCGGCGGACGTAGGAGTGAAACCGAACCGGCACCGCAGTGGCTTCCGAGTCATGGACCGACGCTAGGAGTCGTCGGTTCCGCTGAGAAGGGGCGTACTGCCTTGCGGGCCACGCCTGCGCCGCCACGGTGCACGGTGCTGATCTCGCGACCTCGTCGGCGGCGGTCGGTCAGCCGGTCCTGGCATGGAGCAGGCTCGACACCCGCCGGGCAGCCGTCAGCCCGGACTCGATGGCGCCGTCCATGAATCCGTTCCAGCCACTGGCCACGTCGGAGCCGGCGAGGACGACCCGCCCCTCGGGCGCCTGCAGGGCCTCCAGCGACGCCAGTTGGCCGGGCCGCCACACCGACCACGTGCCGCGGGAGAACTCGTCTGCGACCCAGTCGTGCCCGGTGACCGCTTCGATCCGCGCCGTCGAGGGCAGCAGGTCGCGGAAGCCCGCCCGGACGGCACGCTCGTCGCCGGGCGGCAGGCGACCGGCGTCGGGTCCCAGGGCGAACACCAGCTGAGCCCCGTCCGGGCGCGTGTCCCAGCTGCACACGAACGTCAGTGGCTGGTCGTCGGGAGCCATGGCGAAGATCGGCTCCCGCACGCCGGTGACGACCGCCCAGAGCTTGACGCCGTGGCTGGCCTGCCCCTGCGCCACCATCGTCCGCTTGGCATCGCTGAGAGCCGGGCGGAAGTCCACGGCATCCAGCGTGTTCAGGGGAACGGCGACCACCGCCGCCGACGCGGTGAACGACGATCCGTCCCGGGTCGACACCATGACGAGGTCGTCCTGCTGCTCGACCGCGGTCGCGGGCATGGAGCTCCGCACCGCCGGGTCCCCGTCAGCCGCGATCGCCATGACCAGGTCCGCCGTGCGGATCCCCAGGAGACCCGATGCGTCGAGCATCAGGCCGAAGTCCCAGCCGGAGAGTGCCAACTCGCGCATCACGGTGAGGAGTCCCGCCTCCGAGCAGGGCGCAGAGCACGTGGTGCTCAGGACGGGATTGACCAGATCCACTTCCTCGGCGGTGAAGTGGCTGGCGTCGATGCGGTCCTGGACGGACAACTGGTCGAGCGCAGCGACGGCATCGGGAAGCGCGAGCGGTTGATGCGGCAGCGGGAACGTCTCCCGGGCGTCGGGGAAGAGCCGGGCGAACAGCTCGGCCACCCGCGGCCCCAGGTCGGCCACCGTGCTCTCGTGCAGCTGCCCGCCACTGCGGTAGTTCCACCGGTCGGGCATCGGCAGCGGACGGTACGGGATCCGGTAGCGGGTGAGCTCCGCGAAGACGTGCGGCTGGAACCAGTGGACCTGGGCACCGCCGAGCTCCACGTCCCTGCCGACCAGCTGGCTGGTGCAGGTCCGTCCCCCGAGTCGGTCACGGGCTTCCAGGATCAGCACGTCCCGGCCGGCATGCCGTAGCTCACGAGCCGCGGTCAGCCCGGCGAGGCCGCCGCCGATCACGATGACGTCCCGCTCGTGCGTGTTCGCGACCATGACGGGCCTCCTGCCCGCCCGGCGACGCGTGGGGCCGTCCGCCTCGACCGGGCACAGCGCGACTCGGCAGCAGAGGGCGCCACTCTAGGGCGGATCGGGTGGGAGGGACAGCCCGTGGAATCCGCCGGCGCCGCACGACTGCGCGGTCGCGCGGTCCTCCAGTGGGCAGGCCCCCGTGCATTCAGGACCGGGGCTCGACCCATTCGGTGATCATGCGGTCGTGCAGGTGGAGGCAGGTCATCCGCAGGGTTCCCCCGGGCGACGCGGTGAAGCCGTGCACCTCGCCGGGCGGCACGACCACGACCGAGCCCCCCGTCGCCTCGATCGTCTCCTCGCCGGCCAGGAACTCACCCGACCCCTCGTGCAGCACGAAGACCTCGGCGTACGGGTGGGTGTGCGGCCCTGGGCCATGGCCCGGCGGGCTCGCCTGGACGAAGAACGAGACCGGCACCCCGCCGTGGTCGCGACCGAGAAAGGTCCGCGACTCGTCGTTCCCCGGGAGCTCGGTGTTCCGGATGTGGAGGGCCACTCCCGCCTCCTCGCCTCGATGCGACGAGGACGCTAGCGGAGGAGGCAGGTTGCCTCGCTCGTGACCTACGGCTGGGGCATGATCCCCGTCCGGCTCGGCATCGGCGCGAGCCGGGCGACGACCTCGTGGTGACCGTCCGCCTGGCCGTCGACGTCTGAGCGGGGGCGGCGCCGGCCGGCGCGGCCGTCCGGGACCGGCGCCTGGTCTCAGCCGGGCGCCGGCTCGTCGGCGAGACCCTCGACGTCGCCGGCGGGAGCGCCGAACCGGGACAGGAACAGGGCGCTCCCTACGGTCACGACGAAGCCGAGGGCGGCCAGCCAGGCCATCCCGGAGGCGGGACGGTCGCCGACGGCCAGACCCAGCAGCGACCCGGACACGGCTTCCGTGGCCACCATGATCGTCGTCACCGCGACCACCGCGCCCCGTTGCAGCGCAAGGGCGCCGGCGGCCAGACCTGCGACACCGGCCACACCGGCGGCGTAGGCAGCGGGGTCGGTGAGCACACCGGGGATCGCGATCGGGCCGAGGACTCGGGCCGCGAGCGCGAGCAATCCGAAGCAGCTCCCGGCCAGGGCAGCGATCAGGCCGGCTGTCCGCGCGGAGGACCGGGTCCGCGCAGCCGCCAGGGTGAGCCCGGCCAGGAGGACGGCGGCCGCCAGCACCGCCCACCGCACGGCGCCGGGCACGACCGCGGGTCCCTGCGGGGTCGCCGCGAGGGCAACCGCGACGAGCCCGACGGTGACCCCGCCGAGGGCGAGCTTCTCGCGGTCGTGCAGTCCCGTCCCGAGGACGAGCGCGGCCAGCACGGCGGTGACCCCGAGGCTGGAGGCCCGCCCCGCCTGCACCACGAAGAGCGGGAGTGCCCGGATCGCGACGACGGACAGCAGGAAGCCCGCGACGACGAGGAACAGCCCGCCCAGGTACCGCGGGTCCCGTGCCAGCCCACCGAGCAGCCCGGTCAGATCGGTCCGGGCGGACCGTGCGACCGCAGCCGCCTGCAGCACGGCGCTCGCGCCGTAGCAGAGAGCCGCCCCGGCGACAGCCACGACCGCGAGGAGCACGGCGACCTTCTTCCTGCGTTCCGTGAGCAGCGGCCAGGTCCACCGATCGGTGAGCTGTTCCGGGTGGACGGTCGATGATCTCGTGAAGATGTCGACCCGGTTGCGAGTGTCGGTGTACTCGCATCCTCCCCCGACATAGATTTCCCGTGTGACGAGGCCTCTGAGCGGGAGGCTGGAGGGAATCCTCCGGCGCCTGCCCCTCTGGGCACTCGGTGCGTTCGCCCTCCTCGCCGCGTTCCTGTCGGTGCTCGGCTGGTCCATGGTCGGGGTCGTGGACGGACGCACGGAGTTCGCCCAGCTCGACGGACCCGGCTGGCTGGATGCGTGGTTCCAGGGGGACTCGGCCTGGTACCACCGGATCGCCGAGGAGGGCTACTCCTACGTTCCCGGCCAGCAGTCGCCGATCGCCTTCTTCCCCGCGTACCCGCTCCTGGTCCACGGTGTCGGCCGGTTGCTCGGCGGGGACTTCTCCACCGCCGGCGGCCTGCTGACGCTGGCGTGCGCGGCCGGGGGGGTCGTGCTGTTCGCCGACTGGGTGCGCCGCCGGGTGGCGCCCCGCACCGCCGTCGTCGCGGTGGCCCTCCTGCTGGTCTACCCCTACAGCTTCTTCCTGTACGGCAGCGGCTACAGCGACGCCTTGTTCCTGGTGACCGCCCTCGGCTCCTTCGCGCTGCTGGAGCGGCGGCACTACGTGCTGGCCGGGCTGGTCGGAGCGTTGGCGACCGCGGGTCGCCCGATCGGGGTTGCCGTGGCCGTGGGCCTGGTGGTGAGGGCCGTCGAGATGCTCGCTCAGGACAGGGCGGCGCGCCGCGACACGGAGGTGGCTGTCGGGAGCGCCGGCGGCCCGTTGCCCCCTCCCGGGCGACCGGTCGACGCCCCCCTGACCGCGAGTTCCGCGCACGTGTCGTTCCGGGACCTCGTGCAGGCGGTCCGGTTCGTGCGGTGGCGCCAGGCCGCCCTGCTGTCGTCCGGTTTCGGCCTGCTCGCGTGGATGGTCTACCTGGGCGTCCGGTTCGACGACCCGCTGGCGTTCGCGAGCGTCCAGGCCGCCCCCGGCTGGAACCAGGGTGCCGGTCCGTACACCTGGTTCAAGGTGCCCTTCATCGGCACCGTGCTCAAGGGGATCTGGGGGGACGCGGTCCTGCTGGTGCCGCAAGCGCTGGCCTGCCTCGCCGCCGTCCTGCTGATCCGCACCGTGTGGCGGCGGTTCGGCTGGGGTTATGCCGCCTATGCCGTGATCTCGCTGGCCATCCCGCTCATCGGGACCAAGGACTTCATGGGCACCGGCCGGTACGTGCTGGCCGCCTATCCTGTCCTGGCCGCCGCTGCGGTGGTGCTCACCGACGAGCGGCGCCCCCGCTGGCTTGCCCCGAGCGTGCTCGCAGTGCTGTTCATCGGGCTGTGCATCGCCACAGTCGCATTCGTCAACGGCGTGGAGGTCTCGTGAACGCGTCCGCCAAGGTCGACCTGCTGTCGGTGTTCTTCCCGATGTGGAACGAGGAGGACTACGTCGAGCGGGCGGTGCGCGCCGCCGAGGACGAGTGCCAGCGGCTGATCGACATCGGCGAGATCGCCGCCTACGAGCTGATCATCGTCGACGACTGCTCGACCGACCGCACTCCCGAGATCGCCGATGCCCTCGCCGCGACCGACCCCCGCATCCGGGTGGTGCACCATCCCGTCAACCGCGGGCTGGGCGGCAGCATCAAGACCGGGTTCGAATCGGTGCGCGGCGACGTCGTGCTCTACACCGACGCCGACCTGCCTTTCGAGATGCTCGAGCTGGGTCGCGCCCTGCGGGTGCTGCGCCACTACGAGGCCGACATGGTCAGCGCCTACCGGCTGGACCGCACCGGGGAGGGTCCCCGGCGCGCCATCTACTCCTTCGTCTACAACTCCCTGGTGCAGGTGACCTTCGGCACCCGCGTGCGGGACATCAACTTCGCGTTCAAGCTGGTCCGCCGCCACGTCCTCGAGGCCGCCCGGCCGGTCAGTGAAGGCTCGTTCATCGACGCCGAGTTGGTCATCCGGGCCCAGAAGCTGGGCTTCCACATCGTCCAGATCGGCGTCGACTACTTCCCCCGCTCCCGCGGAGTGTCCACCCTCTCCTCCCTGGCCGTGATCCGCCGGATGCTGAAGGAGATGCGGGAACTGCGGGCCGAGCTGGCCCACCTCACGCCGGTCGCCCGGTGACCCGGCTGCTCGTCATCAACGCCGACGACATGGGCCTCACCCGCGGGGTCTGCCGAGCGGTCGCGCGCGCCCACGAAGGCGGGATCGTCACCTCGACGTCCGTACTCGCCGTCGGAAGGGCGTTCGAGCAGGCCGCCACCACGGTGAGGGACGCCGGCGACCTGGCCGTCGGCGCCCACCTGGCGATCGTGGGGGAGGACCGCCCGCTCCTGTCGGCCCGGGAGGTGCCCACCCTCGTCGACCGGGAGGGCCGTTTCCCACTCTCGTACCGCACGGTGGTCGCCCGCGGGGCCGCCGGGCGGATCGACGCCGACGACGTCGCCCGGGAGTTCCGCGCCCAGCTCGAGCGGGTGCAGGGGATCGGGGTGCCGGTGACCCACCTCGACACGCACCAGCACACCCATCTGTGGCCCGCTGTTGCTGCCGTCGTCGTCGACCTGGCCCGGGAGGCCGGGATCCGCGCCGTCCGGTTGCCCAGGAGCCGGCGCCGTGGGCCGCTCGGCACTGGAGTGACGCTGTTGGCCGGGCGGCTGCGCCGCCGGCTCGACCGGGCCGGCCTGGTCACCACCGGCGCCTACGCCGGGCTCGACGAGGCCGGGCACCTGGACGGCGAGCGGTTCGCCGGTGTCCTGGAGCGGCTGACCGCCGGAGGGGCGGCGACGGCCGAGGTCAACTCCCATCCCGGCGAGGCGGGGGACCCCGAGCTCGCCCGGTTCGAGTGGGGGTACCGCTGGGCCGACGAGCAGGCGATGCTGACCGCGTCGTCCACCCGGGCGCTCGTCGAGCGGCGGGGCTGGCGGCTGGGCACGTTCGCCGACGTGGCGGCAGCCGCGTGAGCCGGTGGCCGGACGCGGCCGCACGGGCTGCGCTGCGCGGCTATCGGGCGGCGCCCCCCGGCGACCGCGTGCACGTCGCCGTCCGCTGGTTCAGCTGCCCGTTCCCTCCGGTCGTCGAGGCCCTCCCGTCCCAGGGCCGGGTGCTCGAGGTCGGCTGCGGGCACGGGTTGTTCAGCGCCTACCTGGCCCAGCGGCGGACGGGGCTGCACGTGCACGGGGTGGACATCGACGAGGAGAAGATCGCCGTCGCCGCGAAGTCCGAATTCCCCGCAGGGGGCCGGCTCGACTTCGCCGTCGCGGACTCCGGCTCGGTCCCGTCGGGGCCGTGGGACGCCGTCGTCCTGGTGGACGTGCTCTACCTGCTCGACGAGGCGGCCCAGCGGGCCCTGCTGAAGTCCTGTGCGTCGGTACTGGCGCCGGGCGGGGTGCTGGTGATCAAGGACATGGCCACCCGGCCGCGCTGGAAGGCCCGGTGGAACGCCGCGCAGGAAGCGCTCTCGGTGCGGGTCCTCAAGATCACCGAGGGCTCGCCGGAGTTCGGATTCGTCGACCCCGACGAGCGGGCCCGCTGGCTCGTCTCGGCCGGGCTCCAGCGCGTTCGCGCCCGGCGACTGGACCGCGGCCGGGTGCATCCGCACCACCTCCTCGTCGGCGAGGCGCCCCGATGACCGCGCCCGTGCCGGTCGCGGTCACCGGTGGTGCCGGGTTCATCGGGGGGCACGTGACCGAGGCCTTGGCCGCGGCCGGGCACCGGGTGCTCGTCGTCGACGACCTGTCGACCGGCTCGGCCGGGAATCTCGACGCCGTCGCGGGCGACGTCGACCTGCTGGAGGCCGACGTCGCCGGACCGGAGCTCGGGCCGGCGTTGCAGGCCGCCGGGATCCAGGTCGTCTGCCATCTGGCCGCGGCGATCGACGTCCGCGCCTCGGTCGCCGACCCGGTCCAGGACGCGCAGGCGAACGTCGTCGGCACGGTCGCCGTGCTGCAGGCGGCGTGCGTGGCGGGGGCCCGGAAGGTGGTCTTCGCGTCCTCAGGTGGCTCGATCTACGGATCGGTCACGCCGCCGCCCGTCCCGGAGTCTGCCGTGATCGCCCCGGAGTCGCCGTACGCCGCGAGCAAGGCGGCCGCCGAGCTGTGGCTGCAGACGTTCCAGCGGCTGCACGGCCTGCGGTGGACGGCGCTGGCGCTGGCCAACGTGTACGGCCCGCGCCAGGACCCGGCTGGGGAGGCCGGCGTGATCTCGCTCTTCGGCGCGCGCATGCTGGCCGGCCTGCCCACGACGATCTACGGCGACGGCAGCCAGACCCGGGACTTCGTCTACGTCAAGGACGTCGCCGACGCGTTCCTGGCGGCCTGCGAGCTCCCGGTGGACGGGGTGCGGCTCAACATCGGCACGGGCGTCGAGACGTCGGTCCGGCAGCTGCACAGCGAGCTGGCCGAGCTCTGCGATGCGCGTGACGAGTTCGTGACCGAGCCCGCCCGAGCCGGCGAGCTGCACCGCTCGGCCCTGGACGCCTCGCGGGCGCGGCGGCTCCTGCAGTGGGAGCCGCGCACCGGACTTCGGACGGGGCTGGCCGAGACGGTGGCGTGGCTGCGCGGTGACCTCACACCCGCTCCCCAGGGCGGCTAATGCGTTGACGCGCCGTCCCGCACCCGGCCACGCTGCCGGCAGTCGGAGCGCCACGGCGCGGGACGAGGCGGTCTCATGCGAGTCGCGATCATCGGAGCCGGCCCGGCCGGCCTGTTCGTCGGCAGTGCCCTGGCCCTGCGCGGCCACGAGGTGGTCGCGGTGGACCGCGACAGCCGCCCGCCGCCGGGGCACTGGGCGCGGCCCGGCGTCATGCAGTTCCACCACGCACACGGCTTCCGGCCGCAGGTCGGGCTGGCGCTGAAGCGGGAGTGGCCGCAGGCCCTCGACGCCTGGCTCGCCGCCGGCGCCGAGCCGATCGAGTTCGACGTGCCCGGCATGGGCCTGGTCCGGGCCGGGCACCGGTCGCGCCGCGACACCTTCGAACGGGCGCTCCGGACGGCTGCGGAGAGGGTGCCCGGCCTGACGATCGGCAAGGGGCACGTGGACGACGTCGTCTCGTCGGCCGGCCGGGTGCGCGGCATCGTCGTCGACGGCTCCCCGGTCGCGGCGGACCTGGTCGTGGATGCGTCCGGACGCTCGGGTCACAGCGTCGACGCGCTGCGAGCGCCCGCGTCCCTCGGCGGCCCGTGCGGCATGGCGTACGTCGACCGGCAGTACCGCCTGCTCGAGGGCGCGGAGCCGGGCCCGATGTCGAACCCGCTGGCCTGGCAGGGCGACTTCGACGGCTACCAGGTGCTGGTCTTCCTGCACGAGCAGGGGCACTTCTCCGTGGTCCTGGTCCGGCCCACCGCCGACGCCGCCCTCAAGGACCTGCGGCACCGGGCCGCCTTCGAGGCCGCCTGCCGGGCCATCCCCGGCCTGGCCGCGTGGACGGACCCCGAGCGTGCGGTGCCCGTGACCGACGTCCTCCCGGGCGGTCCGCTGCGCAACACCTACCGGGGGCAGCGCGGGCGCGACGGCCGGCCCTGCATCCCCGGGCTCGTCAGCGTCGGCGACGCGGTCGCGACGACCACGCCCATCTTCGGCCGGGGGGTGGCCACGACCTTCGTCCAGGCGCTCCAGCTGTTGTCCCTCCTCGACGGCGAGCCGGACCCGGCCCTGGTGGGGGAGCCCTTCGACGCCTGGTGCGGGGACAACATGCTGCCGTGGGTCGCCGACCACGTGGAGATGGACCGGGACGTCGTCCGTCGGTGGGAGGGCGGCGACGTGGACCTCACCCGGCGGCTGCCGTCGGACCTGATCCTGGCCGCTGCCCGACGGGACCCCCGGATCGGGCCGGCCACCGGCGGCTACTTCTCGATGCTCGAGCTGCCGGCGTGCCTGGATCCCGTCGAGCCACTCGCCCGTGCGGTCTACGAGACCGGATGGCGGCCGGAGTTCACCCCCGGACCGACCCGTGGGGAGCTCCGGGACGTCGTCGCCGGAGCCCTCCGGAAGGACGAGCGGACCGCGAGCCGCGCCTGACGTGCGTCGGACGGGGGGTTCCCTGGCTCTCCGGAGCGTCCAGCGCGGCGGGTGATGCGTCCGCCGCTCCGACGTCGGTCAGACGATCTCCTGCGGGGCCTGCCGCCACGGGGCGAGGACTGCGTCCGGGTCGCTGTACTCGCTGGGCAGGTCGTCGGTCATCGCGAGGACGGCGCCCATGCGGCCGTACCCGACGAACGTCGCCACCTGGAAGCAGAGCTCCATGACCTCCTGGGTCGTGAAGTGGTCGTACAGGGTCGCGAACATCTCGTCGGTGATCGACAGGTGGTCGGTCGCGAACGCGTCCGCGAACGCGATCGCTGCCTTCTCGGCCGGCGTCAGATCCTCGGACTCCTGCGGCTTCTCCAGCGAGCACACCAGGCCCTCGGTCAGACCGCCGTCCAGGCCGTCGGTGTACCGGATGGACATGCAGGAGCGGCACTGGTTGTGGAAGGACACCCGGAGACGCACGAGCTCCACCAGCCTGGGTGGCAGCGTCCCGTTCGCGCGGAGCGCCTTCATGTACGTGAGGTAGGGGCCCACGATGCCCGGCGCCTGCGCGTAGACCTGCTGCCGCAGCGGAGCGTCGGCGCCGACCAGGGGCGAGTACTGCTCGGCTGGAGCGGGCGGAACGCGGGACATCGCGGCCTCCATGGGTTCGGGGATGCGGCCAGTATTGGGTTCCGCCGGGACGTCGCGCAAGACGTTAAGCGGAATTAAGATTCCGCATAAGGTTGGCGTGTCCAGGAGGGGCCGGTCATGGAGGACGTCGGCAGTGACGGCGGGAAAAGCGCGCCCGTCCGGCGGCGCGCGGTCCGGCGCGAAGCCGTCGAGAACCGCGCACGGTTGCTCCAGGCCGCTCGCGAGGTGTTCGCCCAGCGGGGACCGGACGCACGGGTCGAGGAGATCGCGCAGGCAGCCGGCGTCGGGATGGGCACCTTCTACCGGAACTTCACCACCAGGCAGGCGCTCGTCGACGAGCTCGTGGCCGACGTCCGCCATCGCCTGCTCGAGCTCGCCCGGCGGGCACGGGGCGCCCAGGACGGCACCGGGCTCGAACGACTGCTCCGCGACGCCGGGCGGGCGCAGGCGCGCGACCCCGGCTACATGCAGTTCCTGTGGAGCCGGTCCACGGTGGAACAGGCTGCGGTCGACGAGTTCCTCGTCCTGCTCGCCGACCTGCTCGCCGACGCGCAGGAGGCCGGCCGGATCCGCCCGGACCTCGCGGCCACTGACGTGTGGATGACGCTCTGGTCCCTGCGCGGCATCCTCGAGATGACCCGGACGGCGGCACCTCGCGCCTGGCAGCGCCACGTCGACCTGATGATCGCCGGTCTCCGAGCCCGCCCGGACGGCGATGTCGGACTGACGACGAGACCGATGACCGTCACCCAGGCGCGCCGCTGCATCCAGGAGGCCAGCCATTAGCAGCCACATCGACGGCCCGGTCAAGGTCTACGCGTTGATGGTGAGGAGGGACGGCCTCACCGACGAGCAGTTCCACGCCCACTGGCGCGAGCCGCACGGCCGGCTCGCGATGCGGGTCCGCGACATCCGGCGCTACGTGCAGGACCACACGTTCGGGGCAGCGCCCGACGTGGCCGGCTGGCCGCACACTCGTTACGACGGTCTGCCCGCTGTCTGGTTCGACAGCCTGGCCGATGCCCGGGCACTGCACACCAACCCCGACTTCCGGGAATCCCACGCGGACGAGACGAACCTCGTCGACCGCGACCGCCTGGCCTGGCTGTACTGCACCGAGCACGTCGTCCTCGCCGGTCCGCCGATGGCGACCGGCGACCCGGAGGGCTGGAAGCTGACGCTGCTTATCGGCCGGCGCGCCGACACACCGCGGGGAGAGTTCGACGCCGCGATCCACGCCGCGACCGCACTCGGCTCGACCTCGCTGCCGGCGGTCCGGCGAGCCACGTACGCCCTACCCCGTCCCGACGACGCCGGCTCGCCCCGGTTCGACGCCGTCGTCGAGTTCCTGTTCCCCGGTCGGGCCGAGCTGGAGGTCGCGACGGCGTCACCGGCGGCGGGAACGGTCCTGGACGGGCTGACCCCGGTGGCGGAGCCGGCCGCATCGGAACTCGCCTGGACGTACGAGGAACGCTGGCTGTGGCCCTGAGGGGCGCGGACGGACGTCTTGTCCCGCCTCGCCCGCGGAGAGGACCCTTCCGGCGGGGTGACCTGTCCACGAGGGGCGAAGCGATGGACGTCGGAGATCCCGGGGGACACCGGCTCGACGGTGCAGGCCATCGCGGTGGCCGGCCGGCTCCGCGACCCGGACGGGATGCAGTGGGGCAGGTGCTCCGCACCGCGCTGACGGCGTGCGAGAGGGGATCGCGATGGCGAAGGACGTCGACGTCCTGACCGAGACGGTGATCCGGCGTCCGGTCCGCGAGGTGTCCGCGTACGCGGCCGACCCCACGAACGCGCCCGAGTGGTACGTCAACATCGCCTCGGTCGAGTGGGAGACGCCGCCACCGGTCGCCGTCGGTTCCCGCATGGCGTTCGTGGCGCGCTTCCTCGGCCGCCGGCTGGCCTACACGTACGAGGTGACCGAGCTCGTCCCCGGTGAGCGGCTCGTGATGCGCACCGCGCAGGGTCCCTTCCCGATGGAGACCACCTACACGTGGCAGGCACTGGACGACGGGGCGACCCGCATGACGCTGCGGAACCGCGGCCGTCCCAGCGGGTTCGCCGCCGTGGCCGGCCCGGTCATGGCCGCGGCGATGCGCCGGGCCAACCAGCAGGACCTGGCGAGGCTGCGCTCGCTGCTCGAGCAGGGGTGAGTCGTCGTCCCCCGGCCGGGGGACCGGCCGGGCACCATCCCGGCTGCTCCGCGATCATGAGCCGGTGACCAGTCCGGACGACCCCGAGACGGTCCGCGACGACGGCGCCTGGACCTACTGGGCGCCGTCCGGTCGCGGGGCCGTGCCGGCCATCGTGCTGCTGGTCATCGTGGCGAACCTGGTCGGGGTGGCCACCGTCGTCCTCCTGCTGATCGGCGTGGACGACGGCGCCGGGGACACCGGCCGGGGTCCGGTGCTGCTCGCCGCGGCGATCTACCTCGCGGTCGCCTTCCCCGTGGGCACCGTCGCCGGCCTCCGGCGGCAGCGGGTCACCAACCGCTGGCTCATGGAGGGGCGACGCCCGACCGGGGACGAGGCCGCGCACGCCCTGCGGCTGCCGGTCGACACCGCCCTGATCGCCGGCTCCATCTGGCTGGTCGGCGCCGTCCTCGTCGGACCTGTCACCGCCGCGTCCTTCCCCGATCCGCTCGTGGGCCTGCGCACGAGCGTGGCGACGCTGCTGGGCGGCATGGCCACGGCCGGGGTCACGTACCTCCTCGTCGCGCGGGCGGCCCGGTCGGTCACCGCCATCGCCCTCGCCGCCCACCCGCCCGCGGGCGCCCTGACCCTCGGCGTGCGCCCCCGCCTGCTGCTCACCTGGGGGCTCACCAGCGGGGTCCCGATGCTCGGCGTCGTCCTGCTGTACCTGGACCCCAGCAATCCGCAAGGACCGGGGAAGGGGGCGGTGGTCTTCCTGGTCGTGGTCGCGCTGCTGGTCGGCGGGCTCGCGACCGTGCTCACCGCCCGGGCCGTCGGGCAGCCGCTGCGCGACCTGCGCCAGGCGGTGCAGCGGGTGGGCCACGGCGACTACCGGGTGAGCGTGGTGGTGGACGACGCCGGCGAGATCGGCCTCCTGCAGGAGGGCGTCAACACCATGGCCGCCGGACTGGCCGAGCGCGAGCGGATGCGGGACCTGTTCGGCCGCCACGTCGGGACGACGGTGGCGCAGCGGGCACTGGACACCGGCGTCTCCCTGGGTGGGGAGGAACGCACGGTCGCGGCGCTGTTCGTCGACATCGCCGGTTCGACGTCACTGGTCCGGCGCACCGGTCCGGCGGAGATGGTGGGCCTCCTCAACCGCTTCTTCGAGATCGTCGTCGAGACCATGACCGACGGCGGCGGGCTGGTGAACAAGTTCGAGGGCGATGCGGCCCTCTGCGTCTTCGGCGCCCCCACCGACCACCCCGACCCGGCCGGGGCCGCCCTCGCGGCGGCCCGCCGGATCTGCGACGCCGTCCGCAGCGCGGGCGAGGTCGACGTCGGCGTCGGGGTCGCCTGCGGCCGGGTCTGGGCCGGGCAGGTCGGCGCGGCCAGCCGCCTCGAGTACACGGTCATCGGCGACCCGGTGAACGAGGCGGCGCGGCTCACCGAGCTGGCGAAGGACCACCCCGGCCGGGCGGTGGCGAGCGAGGCCACCGTGCTGGCCGCGGCCGACGGCGAACGCGCGCACTGGCAGCCCGGCGCGCAGGTCGAGCTCCGCGGCCGCGACGAGACGACGACGACCTGGGTGCGCCGCGACGTCTAGGCCCGGCGTCCGAGGAAGTCCCGGGCCGTCTGCTCGCCCTGCTCGATGAGGCGGCGGCGCTCCTCCGGCCCGATGCCGAACTCGGTGATGGCGGTGCCCGCCGTGTCCACGGTCATCGTCCGTTCCCGGACACCCGGCCGGTCCAGGTGCGTCTGGTCACGGCCGACCAGGGCGGTCGCCACGACCTGCTCCAGCAGCCGCACCGCAGGCAGCATCGGGACCCCGAAGAACGGGACCAGGTCGCCGAGCCCCGCGGGGAGGTCTGGGAGCAGCCGGACCCCGAACGTCGGCCACCGCGGCGGGCGGCCGTCGGTGCGGTCGAAGATCTCGATCGCGAAGTTGGAGAGCACCCCGCCGTCGACGATCGTGGCGACGTCCCCCGTGTCGGCGTTGCGCAGCGTGCAGGGCCGGAAGAAGAACGGGATGGACAGCGACATCCGGACGGCGTCGGCGACCAGCTGCTCGTCGGGATCGAGGCCGAAGCGCGGATAGTCCCAGGGCAGCCGCAGCAGCCGGCCGTTCGTGACGTCGGTGGCCGTCACCACCAGGCGGTAGCGGTGGTCGGCCGGGTCGGCTCCCGGATCCTCGCGCCGCAGGTCGCCGAAGGTGCGCACGCCGAGGTCCTCCAGTTCGCGCAGGAGCCAGTCCCGGACCCAGTCACCCGCGTAGGCGCCCCGGCGCGCCACCAGCGAGAAACCCTCGCTGAGCAGGGGTAACGGCACCTGCCGATCGGGGATCCGCCGCAGGTCCAGGCGTCCGAGGACCTCCCGGAACGTCGCGGAGTCGGTGCCGGTGGCGGCGAACGCGGCGGCCACCGCGCCGACCGAGGTGCCGGCGACCCGCGGGAACGTCCAGCCCGCGTCGAGCAGCCCCATGACCACACCCGCGGTGCCCAGCCCCTTGACCCCGCCACCCTCCAGCACCAGGTCGGCCCGGCGATCGGGGTGCGTCATCGCATCGGTCCCTGTTCCGTGTCGGTGGTGCCGGACCCCCGCGCATGTGGTCGAGCAGCGTCCGCCGAAGCCCTGGGGCCGTCAAGGGTCCGCCGGCCCCGCGGACCGCTCCTGCCGCGTGTCGCGGGTTCGCCCCGCGCGTCGGGTCCGGCGCGGGCGACGATGGGGCAAACCCTTGTGATCTCGGGAGCCCGGGAGGAACCTGTGCGCCGCCGGGGGCAGACCCGGTGCGCCATCCACCCAGGGGGAATCCGGCCCGGTCCCTGTCGGAACCGGGATGCGCGCGACGCCAGATCCCTGTTCCGCGCCGCGTGCGTTCCCGCGTGCCCTCCTCCGACGAGTTCGTCCGGTGCGAGCCGGGCGGGGAGGACCGGAGTGTCCGCCATCGGAGCTCTCGGCACGGCCGCCCGTTTCGTCCTCGGGGGCGTCCGCGTCCTGGGCGGGACGGCCGGACTGCTCGCGCCCGCGATGATCATCGGCCGTTTCGGCGACGAGGACCCGGCCCACAACCCGGCCGCGATCTACGGGCTGCGGCTGTTCGGTGTCCGGAGCGTGGTGATCGGCACCGATCTCTTCCGGCTGGAGGGGCGCGCGCTCGAGCGGGCGCTGCGGGCAGCACCCCTCATCCACGCCGGCGACCTGGCCACCGTCCTGACGCTGTGGAGGAACGGGCAGGTCTCGTCCGGTCAGGCCCGCCCCCTGGCCGTGCTGTCGGGGGCGAACACCGCCCTCGCCGTCCTCGCGCTCGCGGGGTCCCGCAGGGGCGGGGGATGACCTTCCGTCGCCCCTGTCCCGCCCCGACCCCGCAGGCCCCCGCCCCACCGCCGTCCAGGAGATCCGATGAGCACCGAGACCCCCGGCCCCAGGACCCTCTCCGGCACGACCGTGCCACAGCCCCGGGCCCACTCCGACGGCCATCCGGCGACCGGCCGCGTCGAGCCGCCGGCCCCCTCGCCCGTGCCCGGCGGGGACTACCGCGAGTCGCTCTTCTGGCGCCTCTACGACACCGTGGCCGAGATCGTCGACCGCAGGGTCGGCTGGGACCGGCTGCCCCTGCCGGGCGGGCTCGCCGTCCTGATCGGCGTCCGCAACGTCCTCCGGAGGGAGAACCTGCACGACCCCTCCACCGTCGTGCCGATCGTCGGCGGCCCCACCGCCCCGCCGCGGACGCCGCAGCACCTGGTGAGCCGCAGCGCCGACGGCTCGCACAACGACCTCGGCTTCCCCGAGATGGGAATGGCGAAGGCCCGCTTCGGCCGCAACATCCCGCTGGACAAGGTCCTGCCGGTCACCCGTGAGCAGCTGATGGAGCCGAGCCCCCGGGAGGTCAGCCGCAGGCTGATGACCCGGACGACGTTCCTGCCGGCCGAGACCGTCAACACCCTGGCCGCCGCCTGGCTGCAGTTCATGATCCGCGACTGGTTCACCCACGGCGAGGGCGACACGACCCGCCTGGTGGAGATCCCGCTGGAGCCCGACGACGACTGGCACCAGAACCCGATGACGATCCCACGGATCCTGCCCGACCCCAGCCGGCCGGAGAGTGCGACCGGCCCGGTCACCTCCGTCAACGGGATCACGCACTGGTGGGACGGCTCGTCGCTGTACGGCTCGACCGCTGCGGAGCAGGACCGGGTGCGCAGCCACGAGGACGGCAAGCTGCGGCTGACCCCCGAGGGGAAGATCCCGCTGCCGGAGGACCCGGAGCTCGACCCGACGCGGGTGCCCGGCTGGTGGACCGGCCTCGGCATGCTGGCCACGTTGTTCGTCCGCGAGCACAACGCCGTCTGCGACCGGCTCCGGACCGACTACCCGACCTGGGACGACGAGGAGCTCTTCCAGCGCGCCCGCCTGGTGATCGCCGCGCTGCTCGCCAAGATCCACACCGCCGAGTGGACGCCGGCCGTCATCAGCCACCCCACGACGGCCTTCGCCCTGCGGGCCAACTGGTTCGGCGTCGCGGGGGAGCGGATCGCCCGCTCGCTCGGCCGGATCAGCGACAGCGAGGTGATCAGCGGCATCCCGGGCTCGCAGACCCAGCACTACGGCGTCCCGTTCTGCCTGACCGAGGAGTTCACCAGCGTCTACCGGATGCACCCGCTGCTGCCCGACCTGTTCGACCTGCGGTCGCTCGACGGCGACCGACCGCTGGCCGAGCTCTCCTTCCCGGAGATGGCCGGGCCGCATTCGAAGGACGTCGACGCCCGGTTCGATCTGGAGGACGTCTTCTACTCCTTCGGGACGACGCACCCCGGGGCCATCGTGCTGCGGAACTTCCCGCACTTCCTGCAGGAGTTCACCCGGCCCGACGGCACCGTGATCGACCTCGCCGCGACCGACATCCTGCGGATCCGGGAGATGGGCGTGCCCCGCTACTGCGAGTTCCGGCGGCTGATGCACCTGCCGGCGCCGAGGACGATCGCCGACATCACCGACGACGCCGAGCTGGTCGAGGAGATGGAGCGGCTCTACGACGGCGACGTCGAGAAGGTCGACCTGATGGTCGGGCTGTTCGCGGAGCAGCGGCCGACCGGGTTCGCGTTCAGCGACACCGCGTTCCGGATCTTCGTCCTCATGGCCTCGCGCCGCCTCAACAGCGACCGGTTCTTCACGACGGACTACCGGCCGGAGATCTATTCACCGACGGGCCTGGCCTGGATCCGCGACAACGACATGCGCACGGTGCTGCTTCGCCACTTCCCGCAGCTGCGCCCGTCCCTGCGGGGAGTGGACAACGCATTCGTCCCCTGGAAGCGGGTCACCGCCTGACGTGACCCGGGCGCGTCACCGTGCGCTGGTCCACCTCATCCTGCTCCCGGGGTGGATCAGCGCACAGCCCGCGAACCGCTCAATGGTGCGAGCGCACGACGACCAGGACGTCCCCGCCCTGCAGGGTGCCGATCAACGGGTCGTCGAAGCGGAAGTTCTGCCCATTGCGCGTGACCGACAGGACGAGGTCGCGCAGCGACCGCGGGTCCAGGCCGACCTCGCTGGCGGACACCGAGCGCTGGTGCAGGTCCAGGCCCGCCCCGCCGGTGACGAGGTCCTCGACGACGTTGACCACCCGCGGTGCGTCGGTCGAGAGACCCAGCAGCCGGCCGGACGTCGCCGACGTGGTGATGACGGTGTCCGCGCCGGACTGCCGCAGCAGGTTGGCGTTCTCCTCCTCGCGGACACTGGTCGTGATCGGCACCGTCGGGTTGAGCTGCCGGACGGTGAGGGTGATGAGGACGGCGGCGTCGTCCCGGTTGGCCGCGACGATGACGGCGCGGGCCCGCTCGACCGACGCCCGGCGCAGCACCTCGGTGCGCCCGGCGTCGCCGACGATGCCGGTCAGCCCGAGGGAGTTCGCCTCGTCGATCGCCCGAGACTCCGGGTCGACGACGACGATCTTGTCCGGGGGCGTGCCGAGGGCCTGCAGGGAACGGATGGCGCTGCGGCCCTTGGTGCCGTAGCCGCACACGATGACGTGCTGGCGCACGCGGGACCTCCACCGACGGATCTGGAACTCCTCCCGGGAGCGCGCGGTCAGCGCCTCCAGGGTCGTTCCGATGAGGACGAGCAGGAACATGATGCGCAACGGGGTGATCAGCAGGATGTTGACCAGCCGCGCGGTCGGCGTGATCGGCGTGATGTCGCCGTAGCCCGTGGTCGAGAGGGTGACCGTCGCGTAGTAGAAGGAGTCGAGCAGGGTCAGGCCGACGTCGTCGCCGTCCCGGTACCCGTCCCGGTCGAGGTAGATGACCCCCACGGTGAAGAGCAGGAGGACCAGACCGATGAGCACCCGGCGCCACACCTGGCGGACCGGGGACTGCTCCTGGTGGGCGAGCCGTACACCGGTGTGCTCGGTCTCCGCACCGACGTGCCCGCTCTCCACCCGGGGGACAGTAGTGAGCGGCGGGCGCTGCTGCGCGCCGCCGCACCCGTTCGGGTCATGAACAGGTGCGGCGCTGCAGGTCAGCCGCCGACCTTCTCCCGCTCCTTGGCGGCCAGTTCACGCTTGAGCACCTTGCCGGCCGCCGAGACCGGGATGGCGTCGATGAACACGACGTCGCGCAGCCGCTTGTAGGGGGTCACCTCGGCGTTGACCGCGGCCATCACCGACTCCGCGGTCAGCGCGGCACCGTCGTCGTCCCCCTTGCGGACGACGTAGGCGATCGGCAGCTCACCGGCCTCCTCGTCAGGGCGCCCGACCACGGCCGCGCCGGCGACCCCGGGGACGCCGAAGAGGATCTCCTCGAGCTCGCGGGGGAAGACGTTGTAGCCCTTGTAGAGCAGCATGTCCTTGGTCCTGTCGACGATCGACAGGTAGCCGTCGGCGTCGAGGATCCCGACGTCCCCGGTGTGGAACCAGCCGTCGGGGTCGATCGACTCGGCCGTCGCGTCGGGGCGGTGGGCGTAGCCGCGCATCACCTGCGGGCCGCGGATGCAGACCTCGCCGCGCTCGCCGGGTGGTAGCGGGTCGCCGCCGTCGAGCGGCCGGATGCTGATCTCGGTGTCGAACACCGGGACGCCGACCGTGCCGGCCTTGCGGGTGCCGGACCGGAACGCCGGGTTGCCGGTCGCCTGCATGGTGACCTCGGTCAGGCCGTAGCCCTCGCCGATGACGGCGTTGGGCAGGAGGGTCTGCAGCTTCTCGATGAGCGTGACCGGCAGGGGTGCGGCGCCGCTGGAGACGCCGCGCACGCGGGACCAGTCGTGGTCGGCGAAGCCGGGCACCTGGAGCAGCGCGACGAACACCGGCGGGGCTCCGCCGATGGCGGTGACGTCGTACTTCACGGCGTCCTCGACGTACTTCACCGGGTCGAAGCGCATGTGGATGACTGTCGTCGTACCGCCCATGACCAGGCCGTTGAGGTAGCCGATCGCGCCCATGGCGTGGAACCACGGCGTCAGGTTCACGATCCGGGCCTGGCCGAGACGCGTGGGGCACTCGTCCTCGCCCAGGACCTGGCGGATGGTCACGTCGCCGGCGCCGTCCAGTTCCGGCACGGAGCCCGAGGTCCAGCACGCCGACTGCAGCACGTTGGTGACGACGTTGCGGTGCGGCAGTTCGACGCCCTTGCTGACGCCGGTCGTGCCGCCGGTGTAGGCCAGGTGGGCCAGATCGGCGGCCGGGTCGATGCCGGCGTCGAGTCGCCGGTCGGTGGGATCGGCGGTGAGCAGGTCGGCGAGGTCGACGTCGCCGTCCGTCAGGTCCAGGCGGGCCGCGAAGTCGACGATGTGTGCTTCGCCGGTGACCACGACGGTCGCGACCGGGGTCTGCGCGAGCGCGCTCCGGACGAAGGGCAGCACCTGGTCCCAGGTGATGAACACCGTGGCGCCGGCGTCGGTGAGCTGGGCGGCCAGGTCGGCCGCGGGAAGCAGCGGGTTGGTGGGGGAGAAGACCGCGCCCGCCAGCAGGACCCCGTAGTAGACCGGCGGGTACTGGCGGCAGTTCGGCATGTGGACGGCGACCACGTCCCCGCGGCCGACGCCGTGGTCGGCCAGCCAGCCGGCGACGGCATGCGCCCGCTCCGCCAACTCCGTGAACGTCAGCGGCTCCTCGTGGTCGATGAACGCCGGCCGGTCGCCCCAGCGCCGCGCGGCCGCCCGCAGGATCGACCCGACCGGTACCTCCGGGTAGTCCAGCGACCGGGGGAGTCCCGGCGGCCAGCTGGCGGTGGTGGGGTCGGACTGCGTGGCGGTCATGCGGAACCTCTCGTCGTCGGAAGGCGGGCACACAGCGTGGCTCAGGTCATACGCGGTGTCGACATCCGGGAGGCGGTCGGAGGATCTGTGAGGATGGCGCCATGAGCGACCAGCGCACCGCCCTCGTCCTCGGCGGCGGTGGCATCACCGGCATCGCCTGGGAGATCGGGCTCCTCGCCGGACTCGCCGAGGCGGGCACCGACCTCAGCGCGGCCGACCTCGTCGTCGGCACGTCGGCCGGGTCGGTGGTCGGGGCCCGGCTCGCGACCGGGGAGGACCTCGGCGAGATGTACGTCCGTCAGCTGGCGCCCGCGACCGGGGAGACGGCGTTCCGCCTCAACCGCGCGACCCTCGCCCAGTTCGGCTGGGCGATGCTGCGCAGCCGCGGTCGGGACGTCGAGTTCCGCCGCCGGATCGGTGCGCTGGCGCTCGCCGCGGAGAAGGCCGGCCTCACGCCGACGGAGCAGGAGCGGCTGGACGTCTTCGACGCGATCCTGGGCGGGAAGGACTGGCCCGAGCGGGACCTGACGATCACCGCCGTCGACGCGGGGACCGGCGAGTTCACGCCGTTCGACAGGTCCTCCGGCGTCCCGCTGCTGTCCGCGGTGGCCGCCAGCTGCGCCGTCCCCGGCGTCTATCCGCCCGTCACGATCGGCGGACGGCGGTACGTCGACGGCGGCATGCGCTCGGCGGCCAACGCCGATCTGGCGCAGGGCTACGACCGGCTCGTCGTGCTCGCGCCCATCCCGCGCGGCTTCGGTCCGATGGCGAGCGTCGACGCCCAGGTCACCGGGATGGTGTCGCGGGTCGCGGTGATCTCGCCGGACAAGGCCAGCCGGACGGCGATCGGGAAGAACGTGCTCGACCCCGCTGCCAGGGCGCCGTCGGCGAAGGCCGGCCGCGCGCAGGCCGCCACGGTGGCCGCGCAGATCGCCGACGTCTGGACCGGCTGAGTACGGCAGACCAGGATGATGGATGGGTCCGTCTCTGTGCAGTTGGGCGAGCTGCCGGAGCCCTGCCGCCCGCCGCCTCGATGAACGACCGTGCCGCGGATCTCCGCTTGACGACCCCTCGGAACATCCGGTCCTCACATGAGTCGTGCCGAACGGGGCGTCTGCATCTGAGGAACGCCCTGACTCACGCACGCAGGGGTGACGGCGACAGTGGCACGTAGAGGCCTGCGCGCTTGGCCCGCACCGCGGCGAGCGTCCTGGTGGCCGCATCGAGCTTGGCGAGGATGTGCTCCAGGTGCGCCGCGACGGTGCGCGGGGCCACCATCAGCGCCCGGGCGATCTGATGGTTGGAACACCCGTCGATCAGCAACCCGAGCACCTCCAGCTCCCGCGGCGTCAGGCCCCGGAGGTCGGTCACGGGCGAGAGGACGACCGTTCCGAGCAGGCGTGCCGCAACTCCATCGGGACTGGCGAGGACGGTCACGCGGACGTGCCCGTCCGGGGCGTGGCGGCCCCCGCGCGGCCACAGGAAGGACGCGTAGTACTGGCCATCGTCGATGCACGAGCGGGCGATGGCGACGACGGGCGATCCCTCCGCGAGCAGCGGGTCGCCGTCGAGGCCGGGCAGTGGTCCGGTGGCTCCGCTGCAGCACAGCACCGCGCCAGCGGTGGCCCCCCGCACCACCCGCGCCACCGCGGCCAGCGAGCGCAATGGATCGGCGCCGCTCGCCAGGACGGGGGTGAGCTGGTGCAGCCTGCGCCGCAGGACCTGGGGCGGTGGCTCCTCACTCCTGTAGAACAGCACCAGGTGTCCGACGTGGCGCTGCCCACCGGCGAACAGGGCGACGCCCAGGGCCTCGTGGAAGCCGGCAGGGATGAAGCACTCGGCCCAGGTCGGCACTTCGACGGCCGGGTAAGGCAGGTCGGACGGGCTCAGCGGCGCCCGGCCCCGGACGGTCTGGGCCCGCTCGATGTCGTGCGCCACGGTGGGGCCGTCCAGGTACTGCAGGATGCTCTCGTCGAGGTCGCTGCTGGCCACTGTGGGGTAGCTGCTGCTCATCGGGTCGGCGAGGGCCAGCCAGGCGGCGTCGAACGGCGCGAGGCGACGAAGCCTGTCCAGCATCTCCCGCGCCCGTTCGGGGAGGGGGCTGGTCGAATCGGCTATCTCGGCAAGCTCGAGGGTCGGCGTCGCCCCCATCGGTTCCCCCCGAGCCGCAGCGTCAGCAGGGCAGGACGTCTCTGCTCGACGTCGCCGGCGCCGGACCCATCCGCGTGCACGAGTACCACGAAACGCGACGGAGTAGTCCCGGTGACTGTGACGAGAACCTCCGATGGGTGAAGGCGCCCTGGACCCATCGGCATCACCCTTGTCAGCCGTCCTCAGGACCGGCTGACCCCTGCCTACGAACGACCGGCTGATCGACCTCAGCGACCGAGGCCGGCGTCCCGGGCCTTGACGATCGCCTGCGCCCGGTCGGCCACCTGCAACTTGGTGAAGATGTTGGACACGTGGTTGCGGACCGTCTTGGGGCTCAGCACGAGGACCGCGGCCAGTTCGGCGTTGCTCCGGCCGGCGGCGATCAGGTCGAGCACCTCGTGCTCGCGGGCGGTCAGCTGCGGGAACACCGTCTCCGTCCCGCGCGGCCGGTCCGCGGTGAAGAACTCGATGATCCGTGCGGCCACCGACGGGCCGAAGATGGCCTCGCCGCCGGCCACCGCGGCGACGGCACGCACGATCTCGGCCTGGTCCGCGCCCTTGAGCAGGTAGCCCCGGGCGCCGGCCCGCATCGCGGAGAAGACCGAGGCGTCGTCGTCGTACATGGTCAGCACCAGGACGGCGACGTGCGGGCTGGTCGCGACGATCCGGCGGGTGGCCTCGATGCCGTCGAGGCCCGGCATGCGCAGGTCCATGACGACGACGTCCGGCTGCCCGGCGTGGGCCGCGGTCACGGCTCCGACGCCGTCGGACTCCTCGCCCACCACCTGCCACCCGTCGTGGCCGGCCAGGAGTGCGGCCAGCCCGCGCCGGTAGAGCGGGTGGTCGTCCGCGACCAGGATCCGCACGGCCGGCTCGGTCACCGCGGGTCCAGCGGCAGGACGGCGACGACGCGCGTTCCGGTGCGACCCGCGGGCAGCACGGTGCAGACCCCGCCCACCTCGGCGGCCCGCTCGCTCATCGCGCCGAGCCCCACACCGGTCGGCGTTCCCTCGGGGATGCCGACGCCGTCGTCCGCCACCTCGACGTGCAGCGCGTCGTCGGCCGCGAGGGACACGCTGCACGTCCGCGCACCCGCGTGCCGGACGCTGTTGGTCACCGCCTCGAGCGCGATGCGGTAGGCGGCCACCTCCGTCGCGGCCCGCAACGGTGGCAAGGGCGTGCTCGCGTCCACCCGGATCTGCAGCCCCGGCGTGCGCAGCGCCAGGCGATCGGTCTGCTGCCGCAGCGCACCGAGGAGGCCCAGCTCGTCCAGCGCGGGCGGCCGCAGCCCGTGCACCAGGCGGCGGACGTCGTCCACGGCCGTGGCCGTCTCGCCCTTCAGCTCCCCGATCAGCGTCCGCGCGGCGGCGGGGTCGTCGTCGATCCGTGCCGCGACCAGGTCCAGCCCGAGTGCGACCCCGGCGAGCGTGGGGCCGACTCCGTCGTGCAGGTCGCGGCGCAGCCGGCGGCGCTCGTCCTCGCGCGCCTGGACCAGCCGCGAACGCGAGGCGCTGAGCGCGTCCGCCAGTGCGGCGGCCGCGACGGCGGCCCCCGCCGGCCGGGCGAGCTCGGTCAGCAGCTGGAGGTCCCGCGCGGACACCGGGCGGCGGTCGCGCCCCTCCAGCAGGAGTCGTCCGACCTGCTGCCCGTGCTGGGTCAGCGGCAGCTCGTGCAGCGGGCCGCCGCGCGGCTCGCCGGCGTCCGCCGACCCACCGGAGGCCACCTCGACCCGGACGTAGGGCAATCGGAGGGAGGCCGCGATCGCCTCGGCGAGCGCGGGCAGTGCGGCGCCGGGCGCCGCCGCTGCCTGCAGCCGGGCCGTGAGCCGGGACAGCGCGGCGTACGGATCCCCGCGGTCGCCGTACATGGCCCGGTCGACCAGCCGCTGCAGCCCGGTGCGCAGGGGCAGCACCAGCGCACCGATGATGCCGACGGCCACCGCGGTGGCCCAGCCGTCCGCGGCCAGCGGCCGGCCCAGCGCCCAGACCAGGGCCGTGTAGAGGACGACGATGGCGCCGGTCAGGCCCGCGTACACCAGCGACCGGTTCAGCACGACGTCGATCTCGTAGAGCCGATGTCGCACGATGGCCACGCCGATCGCGGCCGGCACCAGCGCCAGCACCACCAGGCTGCTCACGGCGAGCCAGACCGGCGGCTGGGCGTCGCCCGGGGAGGCGATGACCAGCAGGCACAGGGTCGCCGCGATCAGCAGGAGGACCAGCTGCCGGCGTTCCAGGCCGCCGGGCGCCGCCCGTCGCCAGCGCACGGCCAGCGCCGCGATGCCCGCGACGACCCCGAAGAGGACCAGCGGGAAGCCCAGCGCGCCCACCGCCTCCAGGACCGGCGCGGCGCCCTCGATGCCGATCGGGTTGGCGGCGACGGGATGGTTGAGGAAGGGCCCGGGCATCAGGGCGCCGGGGAGCACGAGGCAGCCGATCGTCAGCACGGCGACCGGGACCAGCCACCGCCAGCGGGGAGAGGGCACCCGGCCGTCGGGGTAGAGCAGCAGGCCGAGGGTGAACAGCGGTGCGAAGCCGAGCGCCCAGATCCAGGAGGACACCCAGGCCGCCACCGAGGCGCCGGGCAGCGAGCCGGGACGCGTGACCAGGCCGTACTGCGCGTACTGGTAGACGAACGCGGTGAGCGCCATGGCCGTCGCCGAGCCCAGGTAGAGCCGGCCGAGCCGGTTGTCCGGTCGCCGGGAGACGATGAGCGCACCCACCAGCGCGAAGCCGAGCGACAGCGGGACGTTGGCGAGCACCTCGACGTCGCCCAGCAGGCCGCTGTGGGTCCAGCGTTCCCACAGCACGGCGGCAAGGAGCAGGGCCGCGCAGACCGCCGGGACGATCCACGCGGCCCGTGCCCAGGCCTCGCGGCGCATGGTCCTCATGCTGTCCTGGCTGCACCCGCCGGAACAACCTCTGCCGGACGGCCGGGCCGGATCGGGTCCCCGGCCGGGCGGGCGCGGACGGTCAGGACGACGCTGACCGCGACGATCCAGACCAGGCCCAGCAGGAACGGGACCGGGACGTAGCCCGCCGGGTCGAGGATGCCCGCCGTCCCGGCCGCGATGGTCAGCACACTCACCACGACCCCCGCGGCGGCCAGCCACCGGGGAACCAGGCGGGTGACCAGGGTCGCCAGCGCGGCCGCCCCCACGAAGATCCCGAGCGTGTAGCCGCTGATCACGAAGCCGGCGCCGCCGATGTCCTCCATGGTGCGCGCGAGTTCGGGGGACAGGTCGTCGGCGCGGAACCGGGCGGCCAAGGCCGGCGCGACGGAGGAGATCTTCACCGCGACGGTCACCAGCCCGGCGCCGAGCGCCGTGGCGGCGAGCCATCCGTCGGCGGTCTCGGCGCGACGCAGCGTCCGGTACAGCGCGCCCAGGAAGACGAGGAACAGGGCGAAGCCGAGGATCTCGAGGGTCAGCCCGAAGGCCTGGACGGGGGAGAAACCGCGCTGCAGGTCGGCCAGGACGGCGGCGGCGTCGTCCCCGTCGCTGGTGCCGGCCTCGGCGAGGCCGTTGCCGATCAGGATGGCGAGGACGTAGACCGCCCCGCTCGCGAGTGCCAGCCGCTGGGATCGCATGGTGGTTCCTCTCGGTCGGTGCGCGGCCGGGCGCCGCGCCGCACGACCGACGGTGGTCGGACGGTGGTCCCGGCACATGGGACCGCCGTCCCGACTCCTGTCCCGGGCAGGCCCACCTACCCGAGCCCGGCAGCGGGGAACTGTGGTGGTCGTCGTCCTCCCCGCTGATCGCACCGATGAGTCATGACAGCTCCGACCGTCCATGCATGGGCGTGACCTCACCCAGTGAAGGAGCTCGTCATGACTCACCTGCCAACAACGATCCCGGCGGTCGGTACACGATGAGCGCCCCCGCTTCCATCACCATCACGCCAGTCCACGTTGCCGACCTGCGCGCCGAGGGGGAGCTGATGCCGGTCTACGTGCACGTCATCGACCATCCCGATGCGCGTGTGCTGGTCGACACCGGCATGACGGAGTTGCATCCGGCAGTGGCCGACATGGATCCCCGTCTCCGCCCGTTGAGCGAGCAGGACTTCGATCTCGCCGGCATCGACATCGTGGTCAACACACACCTGCACTTCGACCACTGCGGCGGCAACCACCTCTTCGCCGGGAAGCCGGTCTACGTCCAGCGGGGGGAGCTCGACGAGGCGCGCAGTGAGGACGACTACACCATTCGCGAGTGGGTCGAGGCGCCCGGCGTGCGGTACGTGCCGGTCGACGGCGAGCTCGAGCTGCTTCCCGGAGTCCGACTCGTCCCCGCACCGGGCCACACACGGGGCACCCAGGTGGTGGTCGTCGAGACAGGCGGGCGTCCGGTCGTCGTCGCCGGCGACGTCGCGGTGTGGTTCGGCGAGCTCGACGAGCCGCAGACCGCAGGCCAGCTGCGGGTGCGTGCGCTCGACCCCGAGCTGGTCTGGCTCGCGCA